>JBIOIA010000021.1:0-21870 GCA_044449445.1 Gemmatimonadales bacterium | reverse complement strand
TGTGCGTCCAGCTTCACGGACACGACGCTGGACACTCCCGGTTCCTGCATGGTGACGCCGTAGACCGCGTCCGAGGCGGCCATGGTGCGCGGGTTGTGCGTGATGACGACGAACTGAGTGTTCGCCTTGAATTCCTGGAGCAGCCGCGTGAACCGCCCGATGTTCGCGTCGTCCAGCGGCGCGTCCACCTCGTCGAGCAGGCAGAACGGGCTCGGCTTCGAGAGGTAGATGCCGAACAGCAGCGACAGGGCGACCAGCGAGCGCTCGCCCGCCGAGAGCAGGTGGATGCGCTCGGTGCGCTTGCCGCGCGGCTTGGCCGTGATCTCGATCTCGGAGTCGAGCGGGTCGTTCGGGTCCACGAGGAACACGTCGCACGAGCCGCCGCCGAACAGCGTCTGGAAGACGCGCTGGAAGTTCTCGCGTGCCGCGGCGAACGTCGTGAGAAACCGTTCGCGCGCGACCACGTCCAGCTCGCGCACGCTCTGCTGGAGCGCGTTCTTCGCGGCGACGATGTCGTCGCGCTGGGTCATCAGGTGCTGGACGCGCCGCGCCTCCTCGTCGTGCTCCTCCAGTGCCAGTGGATTGACCGGGCCCATCGCCTCGAGCTGCGCCCGGAGGTCGTCGGCTTCGGCGCGCAGCGCCTCGACCGGTCCCAGGGCGCTCACCGGTTCGGCGAGGATCTGGTCGAGACTCTTGTTCCATTCGGCCGCGAGCCGCTCGCCCATGACCCGGCGCGTGCCCGAGAGCTCGCTCGCCTGGAGCTCGAGCCGGTGGTTCTCGTCGCTCAGCGTCTGGAGCCGGGCGCGCGATTCCTCGAGCCGCTGCTCCGCGGCCTGCAGGACCGAGCCCGCCGAGGCCAGGCCGTCGGTGGCGCCGAGCACCGCGCGCTCGAGCTCCGCCAGCGAGGCGCGGCGCTCGACCAGGTCCTCCTGCCACGCGCGCCGCTGCTGTTCGAGCGTCACCAGGTCGGAGTCGAGGCGCGAGATCTCGTCGCTCAGCGCCTGGGCGCGGGCGGCGTGCTCCTGCGCTCCGGCGCGCGCGCCTTCCTCGCGGCTCTGGACGGCGGTGACGCGGGCGGTGACCTGCACGTCCTCGACCTGCCAGTGGACGCGCCGCTCGCGCGCTGTCTCCTGCTCGTCCTCGATCTCGGTCAGCCGCGCGCGTTCCTCGCCCAGCCGGCCCTCGAGCCGCACCCGCTCCAGCTCGGACTGCGACAGCGCGGTGTTCACGTCGGCGAGCCGCCGCTCGACGTGCGCCAGCCGCTCGGTGAGCCGTGACACGGTGGATTCCTCGAGTGCGAGGTCGCGCTCCAGGTGCGCCAGCTGGCGGCGCGCGTCGTCGGTCTCGCTTGCCGCGTGGCGCTCGGCCGCGCGCGTCGTCTCGACCGCGGCCTCGGCGCCGGCAGTCTCCGCTTCCATCCGGACCAGGCGCTCGGCCGCGGCCGCCTGCGCGCGATCCTGGTCGGCCAGGTCGGCGGCCAGGCGCGATGCGTCGTCGGTGAGCGCCTCCAGCTCGGCGCGCCGGCGCAGCGGCCCGCTTGAGCCGAGTCCGCCGGGGAGGTACACGGCGCCGTTGGCGCGGATGATGGCGTCACCCGCCGGCGCGAACGGCCGCGAGCCCGCGAGCAGCCGGGCGACCCAGCGGATCGCCACGCCCTCGCCGGCGACCTTGTGCGACAGACCGCCGTCACGGGCCTCGCCCACGGGACCGGGCTCCAGCGGCAGCAGCAGCAGCGGACCCGGCGCGCTCTCGCGGTGCCACGCGTTCACCTGGTCGCACACCGCCAGGTCGCGCACCAGCACCGCGTGCAGCCACTCGCCGAGCACGTGCTCGGCCTCGGCCGCGTCGTCGCGGCCCGCGCGCACGAAATCCGACAGGGGACCGATGACCGCGCCGGGGCCGAACTTCTCCTTCGCCTCGAGCAGCGCGGCCGCCGCGGGCGCGAGCCCGACGTGGTCGCGCTCGAGCTGCGCCAGCGCGCCCTTGCGGGCCGATGTCTGCGCCAGCGCCTCCTCGGTTGCGCGGCGGTCGGCGCGCAGTCGCGCCTCGTGCTCGCGCGATTCGGCCAGCGCGTGCCGCGCCCGGTCGGCCTCGAGCCCGAGCGCGACCACGCGCTCGGCGAGCGAGGCGTGCCGCGCCGAGGCCTCGCCCTCGGTCTGGACGGCGACTTCGCGCTCGCGCCGCAGTCCCTCGCGCCGCGACTCGGCGCCCGAGAGCGACTCCCTGAGGTCGGCCAGCTCCCGCTCGAGGGCCTGCCGCTCGCCGCCCTGGCGGCGCACGTCCTCGGCCTGGTGCTGCAGCGCGTCCTCGATCTTGCGCACCTCCTCGCGCTTGGTCGCCAGCGCCTCCTTCGAGACACCCTCCGACATCGTCCGCACCTGGAGCTCGAGCTGCACCGCGCGACGGTCGCGCTCCGCGGCCTCGCGCTCGGCCGCGGCGGCCTCCCGCTCGCGCTCGAGCCGCACCGCCGCCGCCTGAGCCTCGGCGCGCTCGGCCAGAGCCTTCCCGCGCCGCGCCGTCGCGTGACTCGCGCGCTCGGCCGCGATGTTGAGGTCGTTCTCGAGCGTCATGCAGGCCACGCGCGACTCGGAGAGCCGCCGCTCGACCTCGGAGCGCTGCGCCTCCGCCCCCGCGCGCGATTCCACGGCGGAATGCCGCTCGCGGTCCCGATCGGCGAGCAGGTCGCGCGCGACGGGCAGCTCCTCCGAGAGCATCGCGCGCCGTTCCTCGACCAGCCGCAGCGCTTCGTCGATCGCCGCCACGTCGAGCCGCGCCAGCGCGGCCGCCAACTGGTAGCGCCGCGCCACGATCTTGCCATGCCGCTCGGCCTTGCCGCGCTGGCGCGCCAGCGAGCGCACCCGCGTCTGCACCTCGTTGATGAGGTTCTCGACCTGGACCAGGTCGAGCGTCGTCTCTTCGAGCCGGCGTTCCGTGGTGCGCTTGCGGTCGCGGTACAGCCCGAGCCCGGCGGCCTCCTCGAACAGCGCGCGACGATCGTCCGGACGGTCCGAGAGCAGGGCGTCGATCATGCGGGCTTCGATCACCACGCTCTGGTCGGTGCCCAGGCCCGTGCCGGCCAGCTTGGCGAGCAGCTCGCGCCGCGTCACGGCGGCGCTGTTGATGAAGTACTCGCTCTCGCCCGAGCGCGACACGCGCCGGCTCACCACCACTTCGGCGAAGTCGAGATCGAGCGTGCGGTCGGTGTTGTCGAAGATCAGCGACACCTCGGCGATGTTCTGCGGCCGGCGTCCCGAGCTGCCCTGGAAAATGACCTCCTCCATCCGGGCGCCCCGCAGCACCCGCGGGTTGTGCTCGCCCAGTACCCAGCGCACCGCGTCGCTCACGTTCGACTTGCCGCAGCCGTTGGGGCCGATGATGGCGGTCACGCCGTCGCCGACCTGGATCTCCACCGGGTCGGCGAACGACTTGAATCCGGACAGCTCGAGACGACGAAGCTTCATGGCACATTCCCCGCGCGCGTGACGAGCTCGCCCGCGCCGCCGGTTGGAGTGAAGAGGTCGTGAAGCAGGGTCCCGGACACTGCCCGGGCGAAGGCCCCGATGTACACGCGATAGGTTCCATCCGCCTGGCCGAGCACGAACGACGGGACGCCGGCACGCCGGAGCCGCGCGCGTTCGCTCGCCGCCGCGCCGAAGCGGAGCGGCCCGTCGAGCGCGACCGACAGCGGCACGCTCAGCACCGTGCCCCCGCCGCGGGGCAGCAGCCCGCCGAGGGCCAGCGACGCCCGCGCCGAGTCGGCGCGCGCGCGCGTGGCGAACGGTCCCGCGTGCACCCGGTAAAACACGCCGCGGCCCTGAACGCTGCCCGGCGCGATCATCGCGGGTGCGCCGTGGGCCTCGAGCGAATCGGCCATCGCAAACGCCTCGACGAGCCGCGGCAGGACCGCGACCTCGAGCACGAAGGGCAGCGGAGTCCCGGACTGAAGTCCGCGCTCGGCAACGGCAGGCGCTGAAGCGCCCTGTCCTTCAGGACGTGTCTGTAGCCGAGCGCGTCCTTCAGGACGCGTACCGGTCGTGTCAGTACCTCGCCTCAGCACATCCAGCGCGCCGAAGCGCACCGCCGTTCCCGCGCCGAGCACGATGATGAACAGCGTCGCGACGATGAGGCCCACGCGCGCGTGACGGGCCTCCTGGGCCGAGACCGGCGCCGGACCCGAACCGCGGCCGCCCGCCGGCTTCGCCTCGCCCTCCGCATGCTGCTGCTCGGGCGCCTCGCTCGCCGCTGTGGCGCGCCCGGCCGTCTGATCGTCCGCGACCACGGCGAGCAGCGGCAGCCCCTCGGCGACCGCGCCCGCGAGCGCCGGCGCGTCCGCAACGGCCAGATCCTGACCCTGCGGAGCGAGGACGACAATGCCGTCCGGGTCGGCGGGGATCGTCGCGAGGTGCTCGGCACCCACGTAGAGCAGGAGCAGCGCGTCCTCGTGCCGGAACCCCGCGCTGAGCCTTCGCCAGCGCGGATTCTGGAGCACGGGCTCGGCGTCGGGCGCGTAGGTGCCGGCCGGGATGAAGAACAGGTCGGCCTGCGGCTGCTGCTGTACGATGCGGTTGAGCGACGCGCCGTACTCGAAGGCATCCACGAGGCCTTCTTCATCCGGCGCCTCCCGCGCGCCGTGCAGCGTCGGCGAATCCACGAAGCAATCCACCAGCACCGTGCGCCGGCCACCCGCGGCTGCCGCGCGTGCGATCCGCCACGCCATCTCCGCGGCCCAGCCGCGCAGGTCGGTCGCGGGAACGAGCGCCACGACGGTGGAGCTCGCCAGCAGGCCCGGGATCTGCCGGTCCAGGTCGTCCGCGACCAGCTGCAACCCGGTCATGGCCGGCTCTTGTCCACGATCCAGTACGTGATGCCGATTTCGCGGCCCGCCGAGTCCGCGGCATCGCGGCTGTGGAACGGGCCGGCCCACACCCGCCAGTTGTCGTTGCCCGTGCCGGGCGTTGGCGGGACGACGGCGACGCGGCGGCCCGGAAGCTGTGCGGCCAGCGTGCGCGCGGCCTCCTCGCTGCGCGTCGCGAGCAGCTGCGCGTAGAAGGCTGCGGGCGCGGCGGGGGCCGGAGCGGTGAGCGTTGCAGGCGGAGCAACCTGGCTCGCGTTGGGCCGAGCCGGCGTTGCGGCAGGCCTGGGTTCCGTCCTCGGCGCCGGCCCGACCGGCGCCGCGCTCACGGACGTCACCGGCCGATTCTCGGCGCGCACACCCGCGGTGGGCGAGCTGGGAACCCAGCGTCCCGCGAACCACAGGTCGCGCCCGCCGCTCGCGACCGCGCCGAGCGAGTCGAGCGTGCGCAGATCGCGCGCGAGCACCGCCCCGTTCTCGCGCACCAGCAGCACGCCGTTCTCGGAGACCGTCGGCAGGTCGCTCGCCCAGCCGCCCTTCAGCGTGCCGACGACCGCGTTGCCGGCGATCGATACGACCCACGTCTCGTTGTCGCCATCCGTCTCGCCGCGGACCAGCAGCACGCGGCCCCAGGGATCGGGCCGGAGCCGCGCGGCCAGGCCGGGCAGGCTGATCGCCGCGCGCTCGCGCCGCTTGAACCGGTCCACCACGGCCAGCTCGCTCTTCTCGGTCAGCGCGACGTAGAGCCGGTGTCCGGAGGGCGAGAAGGCCAGCGCCCGCGGCTTGCCGGCGACGTGCACGAACCACGGGTGCTCCATGTCGCTGTCCTCGAACACGACCACACCCGAGTCGGTGGCCAGCGCGATCGCATCGCCGTCGCGGCTCGCCGTGCGGTCATCCGCGGGCGGCAGCGCCTGGGTCAGCGCGATGCCGGTTTCCCGCGCCGCGACCTGGAGCGTGTCGTCGCCGCCGCTGCGCCGGATCGCGATCAGCCGCGAGCCGGGGGCCGCGTAGATCTCGCGCACGCCGCTGCCGAGCGAGTCTTTCCACTCCCGGGTGTACGAAGCCTGCGACTCGGTGATCCCGCCCAGCGAGTCCACGGCGAGCACGGCGCCGTCGGCGGCCATGGTCGCCAGGGCGTGACGCGGCGCGATGGTCTTCTGGCGCAGCGAGACGAGGTCGAAGCTGGCCACGGCGCCCTGCAAGTCACGGAACAGCAGCCTGCGGCCGACGATGTCCACGCCGATCGCCGAGCGGGCGCCGGTGAGCCGGCTACCGGCACCCCACGGCGTGGCCTCCATGGCGGGCAGGGCGTAGACGGCCAGGGGCCCACCGCCGTGGGGCACGCGGAAGGCGACGGCCGGGATGGCGCGCGTGGCGGCGTGGCTGGCGGAGTCGGCACCAGCGGCCCCGGCGGCGGCGCGCGTTGACCTGGCGCAGCCGGCGAGGCACAGCGAGAGGAGGAAGAGCCGAGTAGGCACGGGTTGTCGGACTCTAAATCTAAGGCGGGGAAAGGCTTCGACCAATAGGGAATGGCCGAAAGTCGAAAGTCGAAAGTCGAACGCCGAAAGCCGAAGGGGCCGACAGCCAGTACCGGCTTTCGACCCCCTTTCGACTTTCAGCTTCCAGCTTTCAACTGCCTCTCTAGAACGGCGGGTTCAGGCTGAGGATCCAGTAGCCGCCCAGCCCGGGCCGGTTGCGCGGCACCGCGTAGTCCAGGTTGAGGATCGCGAAGCCGAACAGGTTCATGCGCACCGCGAACCCGTACGAGCTGATCGGGGAGCGGACGTTGTCGGGATCGGTGATGCTGCGGGTCCACTGCACCTTGTCCCCGCCGTTCCACGCCAGGCCGGCGTCGTACCAGAACGCGCCCTCGACCGGCGGCAGGCCGACCGGGATGAACCCGAAGGCGCCCGAGCGCAGCAGCGGGAAGCGCAGCTCGGCGCTGCCGACCACCATGCGCGAGCCCACCAGCTGGTTGAGGACGCGGCAGCCGTCGGTGGGCTGCCCGTTGCTTTGCGCGTTGAGGCACTCGTTGTTGAGGAACGAGCCGTAGGTGTAGCCGCGCACCAGGTCCGGCTGGCCCATGAACATCGGGAAGATGCCCTCGTCGCGGCCGAAGCGTCCCATTCCGGTGACGCGCGTGGCGAGCGTGAAGAACGGGATCCCGAGCATCTTGTACGAGCGCAGGTCCAGCAGGCCCTGCGTGTACTGGAGCCCGTTCCCGCCGAGCGGGATGGCTTGGCTCATCTGGACGCGGTAGCGGTGTCCGATGAACGGGCTGGTGTAGCCGAACAGCGAGTTGTCGTCCACCAGCGCGATGGACGGCATGAGGGCGACCTGCGAGATGCCGTCGTTGATCTGATCGGCGCACACGTACTCCAGACCCGTCGTAGGATCGATGCACGGGAGCTCGGTGAGCGTGGACTGCGCGAGGTTGAGGATCCCGGCGGAGAGCTCGAGGCGCTGGAACCGGTTGAAGGGCCGAACGAATTCGGCGCCGACCTGCCGGATGGTCCAGCGGTCGAGCACGGGGTTCCCGACCGAGTCGGTGCCGCCGTAGTAATAGAGCACCTGCTGCGAGGCCGACACCTGCCAGTTCCAGCGGTGCGCGATGTTGGTGTACGCGGCGTAGAACTGGGCCTCGGAGATGCGGCCGTTCACGGCGCCGGCGAGCAGAATCTGATGATCGCCGAGCAGGTCGCTGAGCTGGACCGCGGCGCCGCCGAAGAAGCCGCGCCCGAAGTTGTCGCGCTCATAGCCGATGGTCGGCCGGCTGACGAAGTCGGCCGAGTATTGCGGCTTGTAGTCCTTGAAGGTGAATTCGAGCGTATCGGGCAGCGCGAGCTGCACGCTGTCGAGCAGCGCGGCCACGGACAGCGGCCGCGCGGCAGAGCCCGCGGGCAGCTCGGCGCGATCGCCCGAGGGGCGCAGCGAGCCGCCGTTGCGGTAGATCGAGCCGCTCGGCGAGGACGGCGAGGCGGCCGGCTGGCCGCCGGCCGGCGCGGCACCCGGAGCGGGTGCGGAGGCGCCCGGCGGGTTGGTCGGACCCGGTAGCACGCCCGCCGCCGGCATGGCCGCCTGCGGCGAGATCGCCTGGAGCGGCGTCGCGTCGCTGACGGAGAGCTGCCTGAGGTTGCTGCCCAGCGCGTAGTCCGCGCGCAGCGGCTGCGCGCTCGCGTTGGCGTACTGGAGCGCGATCATCGGATCGGAGCGGAACGGCTCGCGCTTCAGCGCGCGCGGGTTGTCCACCGAGTAGACGTTGTACGCGCCGTCCTCGTAGTACGTGATGACCATGCGGTCGGCGTCGCGCGCCCACGAGATCGCCGGCGACAGGTCGGTGATGCCCGAGATCCCGGTGTAGGCCCGCGTCAGCTGGTACACGTTCTGGGCCGCGAAGTCGTAGAGGAACACGTTGTCGATGCCGGTCCGGTTCGACAGGAACGCCAGCGACTGGCCGTCGGGCGCCCACACCGGGTTGGTGTTCTTGCCCTCGTCCATGCGCGGCAGCACCTGGATCGAGTCCCCGTCGAGCCAGTACAGGGCGATGCGCAGGTTGCTGAAGCGCAGCGCGCTGAAGTCGGTCGCAGGGCCGCGGTCGGTGCTGAACGCGATCGTGCGGCCGTCGGGCGACCACTGCGGCATGAGGTCCGCGTTCGCGTCGTTGGTCAGCCGCCGCAGGTTCTGCCCGTCCGCGTCCACGATGTAGAGGTCCGACCAGCCTCCCTTGAATCCCGTGAAGACGATCTTCAGTCCGTCGGGAGAGAAACTCGGGTTGCCGATGCCGCTGAAGCCCAGGCGCAGCGTGCGCTCCACCCGCCGGTGACGCACGTCCATGATGTTGAGCACGTCCTGGTCGCGGTTCTTGGACACGAACATGAACTCGCGGCCGTTCGGCGCCCAGCTGCCGGCCGAATTGACGAACCGCAGCGACTCGAAGTTCGCGTTGAAGGCCGAGGAAACGAGCTTCGTGACGTGCTTGCCGGTCTCGACGTCGGCCAGGTACATGTCGATGAAGAAGAAGTTGCGCTCCGACAGGTACACGACCGAGCGCCCGTCGGGGGAGATCTGCGGCGAGACGTGATAGCGGCCACCCGAGTTGCGCTGGTTCAGGACCATGCGCGCCATCGTGCGCGGCCGCTCCTGGTTCGGCACCTGGGGCAGGTAGGTGTTCTGCACCGCCTCGACCCATTCGTCACCGAGCTGGTCGAGCGTGATGCCGAGCACCCGCTGGAACGCGCGCTCGATGCCGCCGGCCATCGTGCCCTGGAGGATCGCGCCGATGGACTCGTCGCCCCACTTCTGGCCGATGTACGCCCACAGCGCGTGGCCGTACCGGTACGGGAAGAAGCGCCCGTCGTAGGTCAGCTGTTCTATCGTCGGCATGTTGCCGTGGATCGCCGCGTCACGCATCCACATCGAGGTCTGCGGGTCGACCGGGCCGATCGAGAGGTATTCGGCCATGCCTTCCAGGAACCACAGCGGCGGGTTGATCTGGCTGATCGTGCTCAAGCCGTTGCCCGCGTGGCCGCGCGCGAAGATGTCGAACTGGAACGCGTGGACCATCTCGTGCGTCAGCACGTGCTGCAAGTCGGCGTAGGAGCCCGTGAAGGGCATCACCATGCGGTGGCGGTAGAAATCGGTGAAGCCGCCCGTGCCTTCGCCCAGGTCCTCGCCGGTGGTGTTCGTCTGCGCGAAGTCGGATTGCGAGGCGTACAGGATGAGCGGCTTCTTCTCGCGCCACTCGTGCTGGAGGATCCGCGACAACCGGGCGTATGACCGCTCGGCCATGCGTGCCGCGTCCACGGCCGCCTGGCGCTCGACGCCGTAGTAGTGCACCTCGAAGTGCTGGGTCTCGATGATGTGCCAGTCGAAGGTCGCGTACTGCACCTTGTTCTGGCCGAAGTAGCCCTGCGCCCGGGCCACACCCGGTACGGCCAGCAGCGCGGCGGCGGCGATCCCAACGAGGTGTCGGCGCATGCAGCCTCCTCTCAAGGCTGTGACGGCAACTTCCGCTGCGGGGCATCTCCCCACAGCACTTCCAACTGATAGAACGCCCGGAGCGTCGGGTGAAAGACGTGCACCACGAAATCTACATAGTCCACCAGGACCCAGCGCCCCTGGGTCATCCCTTCAACCTGATACGGCCTGACGTCGGCCTCGCGCAACCTCTCGATCACGTGCTCCGCGATCGCGCGGACGTGGGTGTCGGACGTCCCGGACACGATGATGAACTGGTCGGTGGCGTCGGACACCTTGTGCAGGTCGAGCACCAGGCCGTCCACGGCCTTGCGCTCCGCGCACGCCAAGGCCGCCAGCTCGAGGGTGGCGTCGCTGGAGGGACGCGCGCGCCGCCTCGACCTCGTCGAGCGTGCCGGTTTCCCTTTCCTCATATGCGGGCCGCCACCGGTTTGTTCCCGCGCCGCGGGGGAATCCCGTCCTCCACCTGCCAGAACACGCCCCAGGCGCCCGCGCCGGCGTGCGCGCCGATGACCGCGGTCGCCGGATTGACCAGGATGTCGAGCGGCCGGAACCGCGCTTCGAGCGCCGTGCGGATCCGGTGCGCTTCATGCTCGGCGTCCACGTGCACCACGCCCATCCGCAGCCGCTCGCGCCGCAGCGGCAGCGCTGCCTCCAGCAGCTCCAGGACCCGCGGCAGCAGCGCCTTCTGGCCACGCACCCGGTCCACCGGCGCGACCCGGCCCTGATCGTCGAGCGAAAGAATCGGCTTCATGTCCAGCAGGTTGCCGAGCCACCCCTTCACGCGGGAGACGCGACCCGAGCGGATCAGGTTGTCGAGCCGCGCCACCGTAAAGAACATCCCGCTCTGGCCGCGCAGCCGCTCGCACTCGGCCACGACCTCCTCGGCGCTCCAGCCGGCCTCGGCCAGCTCGGCCGCGCGCATGGCCAGCAGCCCCACGCCCAGCGACACGCTGCGGCTGTCCACGAGGTGGACGCCCCCCTGCTGATAGACCCGGCGAGCGGCCTCCGCGTTACCATAGGTTCCCGACAGTCCGCCCGAGAGCAGCACGGCGACCACCTCGTCGGCGGCGGCGCGCGCGTGGTCGTAGGCGGACGTGAAGGCGGCCGCCTGGGGCTGGCTCGTGGTCAGCGCGCGGCCCGCGCGAAGGTCGCGGTAGATGGCGTCGGGCCGGATGCCCACGCGGTCCTCGTAGACCTTGTCGCCAACGATCACCTGGAGCGGGACCATGGCGATCCCGTGTCGGTCGAGCACCTCGTCGGGGAGGTCGCAGGAGCTGTCGCTCAGCACCGCGACGGCGCGCCGCGCCACCGCGAGCATCTGGTGCTGCTCGCGCATGTCTTCGGCCTTGCGCGTCACCACTTCGCCCCAGTTCTCGGCGAGCGCGAACAGCGGCACCGGATCGTTGACGTGGATGTGGACGCGCAGCAGGTCGGCGGTGCGCAGCACCTGGAGCGATCCGCCGTTGAGCTCGTGCAGCCGCGCGCGCGCGTCGGCCGACGAGGGCAGGCGCTCGCCGCGCACCAGCACCTCGCTGCAGTAGCGGAAGTCGCGGTCCACGGCGACGTCGAAGGTCGCGGCTGGCGCCGCAACGAACGACCGCGCGTCCTGGGCCGACTCCTCCAGCAGCTGGCCGTCGATCAGCCGCACGACGCCCTCGATCAGGCGCACGAAGCCCTTGCCGCCGGCGTCCACGACGCCGGCCCGCTTGAGGTCGGCGAGCAGGTCGGGCGTGTGCTCGAGCGCCGTCTCGGCGCCGGCGAGGCAGCGGCGGATGACGCCGTTGACGTCCTCGCCGGAGGCGGCGGCGGCCTCGGCGGACACGGCGGCCTCGCGGCATACCGTGAGGATCGTGCCCTCGACCGGATCCTCGAGCGCGGCCTCGAGCCGAGCGAAACCGAGCCGGATGGCGGTGGCGAGCTCGCGCGAGTGGATGCGGAAGCGCGCGCCGATACCCTCGTCGAAGCCGACCATGAAGTGGGACAGCATCATGCCGGAGTTGCCGCGGGAGCCGGTCACGGCCGCCTGGGCGGCGGCGCGCGAGACTTCGGGCAACGGCGCGTCGCCGAGGCGCGTCAAGGCGTCGGCGATGGAGCGGGTGGTGAACCAGAAGTTGGTGCCGGTATCGCCGTCGGGCACCGGAAAGACGTTGATGCGGTTCAGCTCCTCGCGCCCGATCTGCACCCACTTCACTGCGGCGAGGAGCGAGCGCCGCAGGCGCGGGCCGTCGAGGTAGCCGATGGCCACCGTCAAGGCGTTACTCCCGGACCACCCAGACGCGCACCTCGGGCTTGACGTCGGCGTGCAGGCGCACCGGCACGCGATAGACGCCGAGCGCCTTGAGCGGCTCGGCGAGGTCGATCGCCTTCCGGTCCACGTCGAAGCCCTCGGCCTTGAGCTTCTCGGCCACGTCGCCGGCCGTCACCGAACCGAACAGCTTGTCACCTTCGCCCGCCTTCATCGTGAAGGTGAGCGACAGCGCTTCGAGCTTCGCGGCGAGCGTGCCGGCGGCCGCGACCTCACCCGCGCGCTTCTTCGCACGCTGCGCGTTCTCGGCTTCGATGCGCTTCTTGTTCGAATCCGTGGCCTGGTAGGCGAGCCCCCGCGGGAGCAGGAAGTTGCGGCCGTAACCGTCCTTGACGGTCACCACTTCGCCCGCGCGGCCGAGGTTGTCGACGTCCTGACGCAGAATCACGTCCATTGGGAAACTCCGAATAGTTGAAAGTTCAAAGTCGAAAGTTGAACGTGGTTGAAAGCCCTTTCGACTTTCAACTTTCAACTTTCGACTGCTTGTTCGCCCACTTGCGCCAGTCCACCCACGTATCCGAGACCCCGAGCGCCAGCGCACCGAAGACGACCAGCGGCAGCAGGAACAGGGTCACGATGAAACTCAGCAGCGCGGCCACCGGTCCGCCGATCCCGGCCGCCGTGCTCAGCGCGGCCACGACGCCCAGGCCGCGCACGATGTACAGCGCGCCGAAGAACGTCGCGAGATTTCCGGCCAGCGGCCGCAGCGCGCGCGCCCCCGGCGCGACCAGCGCCGCGAGGGCGACGACCACTCCCCAGATCAGGTGGTCGCTGAAACGAAACTCGCGCAGCGGGGGCAGCGGCTCGCCCTCGGGATGCTTCGCGACGATCCGGTAGAGCGCCCAGCTCGCCGCCAGCGCGGCCAGCGACTGGATGAGGATCAGCGCCGGCAGGAATCGCGCGACGAAGCCGACCACGTCGTCCATCGCCTGGCCCAGCGTCTCGAGCGTGTCGGGGCCGCCTTCCGTGCCGGCGAGCGCGCGGGTCATCACCTCGAGGACCTGCCGCGCCTGCATGCCGAAGTGCCGGCCCGCGAGCCAGCGCAGCTCGTCCCACGAGAAGCTCGTGACGGCGACCAGGCTCACGCCCATCGCGGCGGCGACGGCGATGGCCAGCAGCCCCGTCCCGATCAGGCCGGCCTGCGACGGCGGCCTGACCGCGAGCGCCACCACGACGCCGCTGGTCAGCAGGCAGATCCACGCGCCTTCGATGCGGCCGAACCCGTCGGGCGAGCCGAACACGGTCCACGCGGCGACGCCGAGACACAGCGCGGCCAGCACCGTCTCGCCACGGCCGGGCCGATGGAAGGCGAGCAGCAGCCCCAGCGGCGCGGCCACCAGGGCGACCGACGCCACCGGACTCAGGAACGCGAAGCCGACGAGATAGAGGATCGCCCCGAAGGCGAACCGCAGGCCGGCTCTGGGCGGCCGGGTCTGGCCGCCCGGCACGCTACTGGCCGTAACCCTTGATGTACGGCAGCAGCGCGAGCTCGCGCGCGCGCTTGATCGCGGTGGCGAGCTGCCGCTGGTGCCGTGCGCACATGCCCGAGAGCCGGCTGGGCAGGATCTTCCCGCGGTCGGTCAGGAACCGGCCCAGGGCACGATCGTCCTTGTAGTCGAGCACCCGCACGCCCGCTTCGCAGACGGGGCAGGTCTTGGAGCGGCTGGTCTTCATGATCATTCGTCGTCCTCCTCGGCCGCGACGGCCGATTCCACCGGCACGGCGGCCGGCATCTCGCCCTCGATCAGGACGACGAGGAAGCGGACCACGCCTTCCTCGAGCTTGATCGCGCGCTCGAACTCGGGCAGCACGGCGCTCTCCGCCTCGAACTGCTCGGCGACGTAGTAGCCCGTCTCGTGGCGCTTGATCGCGTAGGCCATCTGGCGCTTGCCCCAGTGATGCACGTTCGGGGTGACGCCGGGGCCCAGCAGGACGTGGAACTTGGCGAGCCGCTCGTTGACGGCGGCTTCGTCGAGTGCCGGATCGAAGATGTAGACGACTTCGTAGTGGCGGACCATCAGCACCTCCTTTGGTCTCAGACGGCCCCCGTTGGTGCGACGGGAGCAGGCGGTTTGTGAGGCGGGAAAGCTACCTACCACCAACACAAAAGCAAAGGCGTGATGGGTGAGAGGTGATGGGTGAGGGGTGATAAGTGATGGGTGAGAGGGATGGGTGATGGGTGCGCGAAAATGGTACGAGGCGCGCTGGGCTGATGGCGAGTCCGCTGCGACTGTGCGGTAGAGTTCTCCGTGGCCGGTGACTTCAAGGACCTCATCGCCTGGCAGGAAGCCGTGGAGCTGGTAGCGGAAGTTGTGCCGCTCGTCAAACGGTTTCGCGGTCCCGGCGCGTCCGACGCGGCGGATCAGGCGCTGCGCGCCAGCGAGTCGATTCCCGCGAACATCGCGGAGGGCTACGGCCGCGGACTCGGCAGCGACTTTGCGCGCTTCCTCAGAATCGCTTCGGGGTCGGCCACTGAGCTTGAGAGTCACCTGATTGTGGCGGCTGCGGCAGGGCGGATCGATCGAGAACGTGTCGAGCCAGTCGTTCAGCGGGCGCGTCGCGTACGGGCGCTCACGGTTGGCTTGGCGCGCTCCGTTGCGCGTCGCGCTCGGTCTTGAACCCCATCACCCATCACCTTCACGTATCACCCATCACCCCTCACCCATCACTCATTACCCATCACGCCTTTTCTGCTACAAGGACCGACCCCGTCCTCTGCAACTTGCCCCATCCCTGTCTCTTCCCCCTCATCGCGCCGATCACCGCCTGCCACAGCACGTAGTACATGGTCTGGCGGTAGACGAAGCGCTGCCAGAACAGCCACCACAGCTGCTTCATGTCCTCGCGCTCGAGCCGGAACGCGGCGATCGACACGCCCAGCTCGACCACGAAGAACAGCCCGTAGAAGAAGCCGGTCTGGGCGAGGATGCGCGCCAGCTGCGGCAGCGGGTCGAACTCCGGGCTGCCGACGCGAGAGACCAGCACCGCGAGAACGGCGTACAGCAGCCTGAGGTCCACCAGCGGGCCCAGGATCTGGAACACGATCCCGAACAGCCATTGCGAGGGCAGCACGAGCCCTCCGAACCAGCCGTAGCGGAGCAGCGCGCCGCGGTGCTTCCACAGGACCTGGAGCGAGCCGAAGGCCCAGCGGAAGCGCTGGCGCAGGAACGGGCCGAATCGCTCGGGTGCCTCAGTCCAGCCGATCGCATCCGAGTCGGCGGTGATCCGCCAGTTCGCCCTGCGCAGACGGAACGTCAGATCCATGTCCTCGGCGAGCGTGTCGCTCACGTAGCCGCCGACGGCGAGGACCGCGCTCTTGCGCCAGGCGCCGATTGCGCCGGGCACGACGGTGACACCGTTGAGCAGGGCGTACGCGTTGCGGTCGAGGTTCTGGCTCGTGATGTATTCGATCGACTGCCACACGGTCAGCATGTTGACGCGGTTGCCGACCTTCACGTTGCCGGCGACCGCCGCGACATCCGGCTTGGCGAAGTGGCGCGCCAGCCGCCCGATCGCGTCGGGCTCGACCTGCGTGTCGGCGTCGAAACCCACGAGGATGTCGTAGCGCGCCAGCGCGAGCGCGGCGTTGAGCGCGGCGGCCTTGCCCTGGTTGCTCTGGCGGGCCAGGCGGACGCGGGGCTCGCCCGCGAAGCCGCGCTCGATCACGCCGGAGGTGTCGTCGGTCGAACCGTCGTCCACGACGATGACCTCCAGCTCGGGCCACTCGCTGTCGAGCGCCGCGCGCACCGTCTGCTCGATCACCGTCGCCTCGTTGAAGGCGGCGATCACGACGCTCACCGGCGGCCTGAACGCGGGGTCGTACACCTCGCGGCGCGCGCGGCGCCGCGACAGGAAGGCGAGGGGCACGATCCAGGTGATGCGCAGCAGCGCCAGGAAGATCGCCGCGATGAATCCGACCGTGAGCACGCTCTCGCCCAGGTCGAGAATGATGAACGTCACGCGGTCAAAGCCGACCAGCACCAGGTCACGCGACGTTACGCGCGCCATCACGATGTCGCGCGAGGAATCGGGCGGCAGGGTCGGATAGAGCAGCTGCGAGACCGTGACGAACCGGTAGCCCTGGGCCTTGAGCTGCGGCACGAGCTGTCCCAGCGCGGCGAGGGTGCGCGAGCGGTCGCCGCCGGCGCTGTGCAGCAGGATCACGTTCGCCCGCTGCGTCCTCGCCATGTACATGATCGTGTCGGCGAGCTGCTTCGCGCTGCGCGGCAGCGGGGCCTCGCCGCTCGGGCTCGCCTCCACCAGCCGCCAGTCCTGCGGGTCGATCAGCTCGCCGACCGTGTAGTAGCCCAGGTCGTTGGCGATGATCAGCGGCTCGGCCTCGGCGTCGGTCGAGGGTTCCGCGTCCGCGTTGTACGGGGCGCGAAACAGCCGGCTCGAGCGGCCCGTGACGGCCTCGATGGCGCGCTCGGTCGCGTTGAGCTCGAGCCGCACCCGACGCTTTCCCACCTCCGCCATGTTCGGGTGCGTGAAGGTGTGATTGCCCACCTCGTGGCCCTCGGCTACCATGCGGCGCACCGCGTCCGGGTACTTCTCAACGTTCTGGCCGACCACGAAGAACGTCGCCTTCACGCCGAGTGCGTTCAGCGTGTCGAGGATCAGGTCCGTCCAGCGGTCGTCGGGGCCGTCGTCGAACGTGAGCGCGAGCGTTCCGGGTCGATACCCGTCGCGGTGAATCACGAACGGCGAGGCGTACGACACGATGGATTCGTCGGTGAGCAGGCCCGTGATACTGTCGTGCTCGACCGTGCGCACGCCGTCGCGCGGCAGATCCGAGATCGTGAGGATCTCCCCGCCGCCCTCAGGGGGGTCGAACTCCGGTGCCGCCGACGCCTCGGCCGTCGTGTCGAGCAGCGCCGGGTCCGGCATGCGGCCGTGCAGCCGACGGTCGTACAGCTTCCACAGCGATGGGTCCTCGGCGCCGAGCAGCCACAGCGCAGTGCCCGCCACGCCGTGCTGCCGCGCGATCAGCAGGTGGTCGTACGCGCTCACCGCGTCGAGGAACCACACTTCGTGGGTGTCGGTGCTGTCGCCGCGGTAGACGAACGTCGGGTTGAGCGCGACGTCGTCGAAATCCACGGAGTCCCCGTCCGCAAGGTGACGTCTCGCCTGCACCCACGCCCCGTTGACGCCGAGCGGCACGCCGCCCACGCCGCGCGTCCAGTCCACGCCGTAGTTGCCGATGCCGATGACCCGCTTCGCCTGGGGGATCGCGCCGCCGAACCGCGTCAGCACGCTGTCGAACCACGGCACCGACGCCAGCGGGCCGGGATCGTTCTCCGGGCCGTTCTGCGCGTACGCCATCAGGACGACGAAACTCGCCGTGCGCGCGAGGCGCGCCGCGAGCGCCGTGGGCATCGAGGCCTCGATATCCACCGTGACGGCCGCGGATTCCGGCAGCACGGCACGCAGCTCGGCGATGAAGGCCGGCAGCCGCGGGTAGTCCTCCTGGTGCAGCTGCTCGAAGTCCACGTTCACGCCGTCGAACCCGTTGGTCGCGATGAAGTCGCGCACCTTGAGCGCGACGGCGCGGCGGCGCGCGGGGGAGCGCAGCATGAGGGCGGCACGCTCCGCGTCGAACTGCCGGTTCTCTGCGTTGTTGAGGATGGGGAGCACGGTCAGCCCGTAGTTCCGGGCGACCTTCATCACCGTCTGGTTGTCGGGCTCGAGCAGCGGGTCGAAGTCCCGCGTGTCGAGGCCCGAGCCGTCGCGCGAGAGGTGCATCCACTCGGGCATCAGGTGCGTGAGCCGCTCGGCGTTCACCTCCAGCGAAGGCAGGCCGTTGCGCTGCCACACCGTGTAGAAGGCGGCGACGATCGAGTCCGCGCTCCCCGCCGGCGTGCGGCGCGTGCGGTCGGCCTTGATCTCCCTGGCCAGGGCGGCGCGCGAGCGCTGCACGACGTAGCGCGAGACGCGGGCGCGGCGCGGCGCGAGCAGGCTGCCCGCCTTGCCCTGGGTCAACCGCGCTGGCGCTCCCTCCGAGCCGGGCGGCGTGACGAACGGCGCGAGCAGCAGGCTCACGACGAACACCACCGCCATGACGCCGGTGGCGATGCCGGCCAGGAGCGTGGCGCGATTGAGAACGCGCCGCCGCCGTCCCGACGGGTCATAGAAAACGTGGTGGTGGGGAGAGGTCATGCGCTCAGACGACCCGCGGCTCGCCGGTCTGGGCGGTAGCCCTGTTGTGGCGCCACGCCCATACGATCGCGCCGAGCGCCAGCAGCACCACGCCGGCGCGGATCTCGTAGCGCCGGAAGTGCCGGAGCTGTCCCACGGCGAACTCGCCGAGGTACCAGCCCCCGGTCGTGAACAACGCCGCCCACGCGGCCGAGCTCAGGGCCGTGTACAGCGCAAAGGCGCCGAAGCCGATGTCGGCGGCGCCGCACGCCAGCGGCAGCGTCAGCCGCAGCCCGTACGCGAACCGGATGCCGAGCAGCGCCGTGATCCTGTGCCGGTGAAGCAGCTCGATCGGGCGGCGCAGGGCGGGGCGCTGGAGGATGGTGCGGCCGCGACGGCCCAGCATGTACAGCGCGACCCCGTGCAGCCAGCTCCCCGTCGCGCACGCGGCGCCGACGAGCCAGATCTCGCCGTGTCCATGATGCGCGGCGAGCGCGCCGGCCAGCGGCGCGAATTCTTCCTGGAACGCGGCCGCCAGGATCATGGCGGCGTAGAGCAAGAGGGCCTGGGTCACGGCACCATTCTACTACGTGGGCAAGGCTACGGAGTTTTGCGGTTGAAGCGCGCCATCGCGCGCTCGATTCCCTCGTCCATCCAGCACTCAACCGCCTCGGCCATCTCGTCCATCAGGTCGTCCACCAGGCGGCGCTCTTCTTTCGGCATGCGCTCCAGCACGAAGTCGTGGTGCGACGTGCCCGGCGGCACCGGGCCGACGCCGATGCGCAGCCGCGCGTAGTTCTGCGTGCCGAGGGACTGCTCGATGCTCTTGAGGCCATTGTGACCGCCGGCGGAGCCGGAGGGCCGCAGGCGCATCGTGCCCGCGGGAATGGCGAAATCGTCCACCACCACCAGCAGGTCCGGCACCGATTCCTGCCCCATGCGTGGGCGAAGGCCGGAGACGGCGCGGCCGGAGTTGTTCATGAAGGTCTGGGGCTTGAGCAGATGGACCCGGCCGCGCGGGCTCTCGCCGCCGCTCGCGCGGGCGGGGCCTTCGCGCTTCCAGCGCGGCAGGCCCCACCGCTTCGCCAGCGCGTCGGCCAGCCAGAAGCCGGCGTTGTGCCGGGTATCGTCGTAGTCGGCGCCCGGATTGCCGAGGCCGACGATGAGCTTGAGGGCCGCGGCCGGTTACTCCTCGGCGCCTTCCTCGGCTTCCTCGACCTTGCCCTTCTTGATGACCTCGGGCTCGGCGACGGCCGCCGGCGCGCCCTCGGCCGGTACGGCGCCCTCGACCGGGGCCGCTGCGGCGGGCGCGGCCACTTCCTCGATCCGCGGCGCCACCACGGTGGCGACGGTCAGCGCCGCGCCGGTCAGGATGGTCGCCTTCGGGATCCTGAGCTCCGAAACGTGCAGCGACTTGCCGATCGTCAGCGCGGTCACGTCGAGCTCGACGCGCTCCGGGATGTCGGCCGGCAGGACCTCGATCTCCACGGTGCGGAGCACCTGGTCCAGCACGCCGCCCTGGTTGCGCACGCCCTCGGGGATGCCGGTGAGGTGCACCGGCACCTCGAGCCGTACCTTCTCGTCCGCGCGGATCTCCTGGAAGTCCACGTGCACGATGCCCTGCTTGATCGGATGCCGCTGCACCTCGCGGATCAGCGTCTTCACGGGCTTTCCGCCGATCGACACCTCCACGATGGTGCTGGCGGGCGTGATCGTCTCGAGCAGGCGATCCAGCTCGACGCTCCCCACGCTCAGGGGCTGCGGGTCACGGCCGTGGCCGTAGATGACGCCCGGCACCCGGCCGGCGTCGCGAACGGCCTTGGCGCCCGTCTTGCGGCCGGGTACGCGGGTTTCGGCGATCAGCGTGATGACGTCTGCCATAAGGATGCTCTCGGAGTCTCGTAAGTGTCTGTGACAGCTAGCCTTGAAAGCTAAGCGAAAAGCCGGCGGGAAGGTAGTGCTACTCGAACAGGCTGGAGACGCTCTTGTCGCGGTGGGTGTTGGCGATGGCCCGGGCCAGCAGCGCGCCGACCGACAGCACGGCCAGGGTGGGGAAGCGGCGCTCTTCCGGCAGGAAGATGGTGTTGGTCACCGCCACTTCCTCGATGGGCGCCTCGGTCAGCCGCTGGACCGCCGGGCCGGACAGCACGGCGTGGGTCGCGCTCACGAAGATGCGCCGCGCGCCCAGGCGGCGCAGGGCCTTCGCGGCCTCCGTGACCGTGCCGGCCGTGTCCACCAGGTCGTCGGCGATGAGGCAGTCCATGCCCTCGACCTCGCCGACCACGTTGACCACCTCGGCGACATTGGCGGAGGGGCGGCGCTTGTCGATGATGGCGAGCGAGGCGTTGAGCCGTTTGGCGAACCCGCGCGCCATCTTGGCCGAGCCGACGTCGGGCGCGACGACCACCGGGTTGTGGAGCCGCTTCATCCGGTAGTGCGCCGTGAGGACCGGCGAGGCGTACAGGTGGTCCACCGGGATGTCGAAGAAGCCCTGGAGCTGGTGCGAGTGGAAATCCATTGCCAGCACGCGGTCGGCGCCCGAGGTGCTGATGAGGTTGGCCATCAGCTTGGCGCTGATCGCGACGCGCGGCTGGTCCTTGCGGTCCTGCCGGGAGTAGCCGAAGTACGGTATCACCGCCGTCACGCGCGCGGCGCTCGCGCGGCGCGCGGCGTCGATCAGCAGCAGCAGCTCGATGATGTGCTCGGCGGGCGGATTGGTCGGCTGGATGATGTAGACGTCCCGGCCGCGGACGTTCTCGTCGATCTTCACGAACAGCTCGCCGTCGGCGAAGCGGCGGATGGTGACCGCGCACAGGGGCTGCTTCAGCTCGGCCGCGATCTCCTCGGCGAGCGGCCGGTTGGCCGTCCCCGCCAGGAGCATCATGTGACTCTTCGCGAGCGAGACTTCAGCCATTGGGCCTCAAAGCTAACCCGCCGGGCCTGAGATTCCAGCCCGGCGGATCAGCGTCCGCCTCGATCTGTGCTTGTCTCTCCCTGTCTGCCTTCGTCCTAGTGCCGCCGCGGGCGCGCGGGCGGTGGCGCGGGGGCCGCCGGCTCGGAATTCGGGTTCCAGATGTCCGCCACGAGCTTCCACGACTTGTCCGCCTGGCGCGCGAGCACCTCGACGTACTTGCCGTCCTCGGGCGGCGGAGTGGCCTGGGTGCTGTCCTTCATCGTCACCGTGGAGTGGTAGCTGCCGACCACATACGCCAGGTCGCCTTGACCGGTGACCTTCGACGGCGTGAGACGCAGGTTCAACTTCATCGCGGACATCATCCCGGTCATCGAGCGCCTGATGGCGTCGGTCCCGTTGGCGATGGGCATGCCGGGTGCGAGCACGGACGCGTCGCTCGCATACGTCGCCATCACGGCGTCCATGTTCCCGGCGTTGAGGGCCGTGGCGTACGCTGCGTCGAAGTCCTTGATCGCCTGCTCGTCGGCGGGCGAAATGGGCTGCGGCTTGCAGGCGGTGAGGGCGCACGCCAGGACGGCTAGCGCGGGCAGAGCATGGCGCATGGTGTCTTCTCCGGGTATTGAGGGCACGACAGAACTACTGCACCGCGCCATCCGCCGCAACTGCGCTCAGGGGGCGGAG
>JBIOIA010000020.1:0-22406 GCA_044449445.1 Gemmatimonadales bacterium | reverse complement strand
GCGGTAGGGTCGCCTGGCTCGCAGCCCAAGTCGAGAGAATCACTCCGAGTTAGACTGCGAGTCTCGCAGCCCAGGTCGTCCCGGGAGCCGCGAAAAGCTGCGTGGGTTGCAGTCTAAACCCAGAACTGCGATGATGCAGAGAGTTCAGTCCAATTCTACTAAACTCTAGTTAGGCAGCGGCAACGTCATGCCCACATTCGGACAGCAGGCCATGATAGAGGCATTGCTCGCGGAGTTCCCTGGCCTTCGTGAGGACATCGCCGACGCGGGCGGAGCTCTTCACCTTGAAATGGGCGAGTTCGCGGCGTTCACCCAAGCCTCCAAGGGTCGAGGCGATTGGCCAACCTATGAGCGCTGCATCCAACTTGCTGACCGTCTGTTCGCGGATGCCGACGCCGCCCTACGCGGGGCGTTCCGGGCATCGTATTTCGAGCACCTGGACTTCGAGGGCACCCGCGGTCCAGCGGCATGGCAGCTGCTCACCCCTCGACTTCAAGCCGCCTGGAAGCAAATGGACGCGGAAAACCGGCGGTTGATGGCGCTGCCGCAACAGCAACGCAAGGACAGCAAGGAGGTCAAGGGCCGCAAGGGCCGAGCGGATCGCAAGGGCGGTGGCCGCCGGCGGCGATAGGCCGCCTTAGACCCATCGCGTTGGGCAGCACTTGTCGTGCCGGCATTCGGGTAAAAAGGAGGTCACATGAGCTTCAGCACTTGCCCCATCGCCACCGTGAACGCTCCGGTCGATCAAGTCTGGCGTCTGCTCGCTAACCCGATCCAATATGACTTGTGGTGGGAAGTCCGAACTCGGTCAATCGTCCCCGAGGGCCCGGCCCGGGCCGGTCAGCAGATCTTCGCTCAGACTTCGGCCCTCGGAAAACAGTGGCCGGTGGCTCATCTGAGCGTTCAAGCCGTTTCGCCTGAGAAGTGGCAGCTTGATCTGTTGACACGCTTACCGCTCGGCATTTCCCTCCATAACCATATCACTTGCCTGCCGCTGGACAGCCAACACACTCGAGTCAGCTTTGGTTGAGACTTTTCCATCTCACCTGGATGGTGGGCCTGGCTCTTGGAGCACTTCGCTGCCCGGCAACTGCACGATAGTGTGGCCGATGCGCTGGCACGGCTCACGAAGACGGCGGAAAGACTGTATCAGGAAAGTCAGGCAGTGTGAAGAATCCTGGCGCTCACCGTCGCCCGGCTGGCGCTTCGCAAAATGAGCTCCGAGGCGAACTTCCGGCATCTGACCCCTCCACGGGAGGCTGCAATGAGTCTGGCTGAATCCTTCGGCAAGTCCGGGTTCGCGCAGTTTATGAACAGCCCGGTCGGCCGCATCGCGCGCGTTGTGGTTGGTCTTGGGCTGATCGCCTGGGGCTACACTCTTCGTGCGGAGTCCGCAGGCATCGCACTCATGGTGGTTGGACTGGTGCCCCTGACGGCCGGCACGTTCAACCTGTGCATCATCAGCGCACTGCTTGGCGGCCCGCTGAGTGGCGCGCGCCTTGGCAAGAGCAAGCCAACGTCCTAGGGCTGCGCACGCAGGCGCGTAACCAAGCGCCGAAGGCGAATCCGTTATCAACCTGCGCCTGATGCCTGTAGAATTGGGCATGCGCAGACACGTGCTCCTCTATGGCCTCCTCGGCGGCGTCCTCATCGCCGGGCTCAAGCTCATCGAGTACCGCTGGCTCGTGGTGGAGCATTCCGTGGAGATCTACGGCGGGCTCGTGGCCGCGGTGTTTGCGAGCCTTGGCATCTGGCTCGGACTCAGGCTCACGCGGCACACCCGGACCGTGGTGGTGCGCGAGGTCATGCTCGCGGCACCGGTCGATTTCGTGCGTGACGAGGACAAGCTCGAGTCGCTAGGCATCACGCCCCGCGAGCTGGAGATTCTGGAATTGATCGCCGCGGGGCTGAGCAACAAGGAGATCGCCGAGCGAGTCCACGTGAGCGAAAACACGGTCAAGACGCACTCGAGCCGCGTGTTCGACAAGCTCGGCGCGCGGCGGCGGACCCAGGCGGTGCAACTGGGCAAGGAGCTCCGGCTGATCCCCTGACCGTCCGACTTTCGTATGATTTCCGTGCGGATTCGCCCCCAATCACCCATTCGGGTGACGCGCGCGGTGGGGTCGGCGTATAGAATCGGCCGTCCTCAACCTACTGGGAGTTGCCATGCGCAAGATCGTGCTGACCTTCGGGCTCATTGCGGGCGCCATCCTCTCGGCGATGATGCTCCTCACCCTGCCATTCCAGGACCAGATCGGCTTCGACAAGGGCGCGATCATCGGCTACACCACGATGGTGCTCGCCTTCCTGATGGTGTATTTCGGGGTCAAGTCGTACCGCGACAACGTGGCGGGGGGGCGCGTGACGTTCGGCGGGGCCTTGAAGGTGGGCCTGCTGATCACGGCCGTGGCGACCGTCTGCTACGTGGCCACCTGGGAGGCGATCTACTACAAGCTCGCACCCGACTTCGGCGACAAGTACGCGGCGTACACCGTCGAGAAGGCGCGACAGTCCGGTGCCACGGAGGCGCAAATCGCCGTGCAGGTGCAGCAGATGGCGAAGTTCAAGGAGATGTACAAGAATCCACTCGTGAACATCGCGCTCACCCTGCTCGAGCCGCTGCCGGTGGGAATCGTGTTCACGCTCGTGACGGCCGTGGTGCTGAGCCGGAAGCGGCGGGTGGAAGCCGCAGCAGTCTCGTAGCCGGGCTGCTGGCGCGCGCCCAACTCGGCCCTTAACGTGCTTCCCATGCGGATCCTCTCGGCCCTGGCCGGCGCAGTCAGCGCCTTCTTCGCCTTCTACACCGTGCGGCTCCTGGTCGTGACGCACCTGCTCCAGCAGACCCGCGCCGGCGGCCAGGGGGCGTTCGTCGGCGCGGTGGCCTTCCCCGTCCTGGCGATCGGATTCGGCTGGGCGTGCCGGCGCCTGTGGCGGCGCGCCGGTCGCGCAGGATGAACAACCAACCCGGAGACCACCATATGCGCGGCGAGTTCATTGCGTTCCTGAAGCAGTACGGTGTCATCGGCCTGGCGATCGCCGTCATCATCGGCGGCAAGGCGAACGCGCTCGTCACCTCGCTCGTGGACGGGATCCTCATGCCGATCGTGACCGCGTTCCTGCCCAGCGGTTCGTGGCGCACCGCGACGCTCGACGTCGGCTCGATCCACTTCCTGCTCGGCCCGGTGCTCGGCGCGGGGCTGGATTTCCTCATCGTCGGCTGGCTCGTGTTCTGGTTCTCCAAGAAGGTCCTGAAGGAAGCAACGGTCACCAAGAAGTAGGACCGGACCATGGCCGGGGCGCGCTGGCGCGCGACCAGCCCGGTCCTTATCGTAGGGCACCCGCGGCGCGACTTTCTCCAAAGGGGCTCACATGGGCACGCAGGCGCTTCTCCAGTCGGCTCTCGGCCTCTTCGGCATCTGGGCCTTCTTCAGGGCCATCACATTCTCGTGGGCGCTCTCGGAGACCGCGGGCATGCCGTCGGTCGTCGGCGGCCGGAGCGTGACCCTGGTCCTGATCATGCTCCAGATGCTCGTGTTGTTCGCGGTGAGCTTCGCGTTCATTCTGGACAACCGACGCGTCGCGCGCGCCTTCATGACCCGCTGGGGTATCGAGGACGCCCCCGTGCCAGGCGCCGACCTGCGCACCGTCGCGATCGGCCTGTTCGGCGCCTCCCTGCTGCTGCGCGCGCTCCCGGCACTGATCGACGTCGTGGGGACCTTCGTGAGGTCGCGTCAGGGCGCACCCCAGATGTTCGCGGTAGCGCTGGTGGAACTTGGTGCGGGCCTGTTTCTCCTGCTGCGCCCGTCGGCTGTGCTGGAGCTATGGGAGCCGGGCGGCGGCCAGCGCGCCGCCTGACGTTCTCCGACGCCGGCCTCGCCGACGCCAAGGCGATCGCCGCGCTGCGGAATGAGGCCGCGCGGGACCTGACCGCCCGGTTCGGCCAAGGTCACTGGTCCCTGCGGACGAGCGAGCAGAGCGTCCGCAGCACGCTCCGTCACGCCAGGATCCGCATCGGCCGCACGGGACGCCGGATCGTCACTGTGCTGACCCTCGCCAGGCGCAAGCCGTGGGCGATCGACGTGAAGTACTTCACGCCCGTCGAGCGGCCACTCTACCTGGCCGGCATGGCGGTCTCCGTGGACCAGCAAGGCCGAGGGCTCGGCCGGCAAGCGCTGAAGGACGCGCTGAGGGTCGCGAGGGCCTGGCCCGCAGACGCCATCCGCCTCGATGCCTACGTCGCGAAGGTCGGCGCCGGCGGTTTCTACACCAAGTGCGGCTACGCACGGCGCGGGCGGAAACGGTGCTGGGGCTTGCCCCTCCTCTACTACGAGCTCCTCATATCCTGACGGGGTCACCATGAAGCCTGCGACACTGCTCATCCCCGCCGCGCTGGTCGTGGCGATGGTCGGCGCCGGCCCGCACGCCCTGCCGCTCGACAACGGCCTCGCCCGCACGCCGCCGATGGGCTGGAACAGCTGGAATCACTTCGGCTGCAACGTCAGCGAGCAGCTGATCCGCGAGACCGCCGACGCCATGGCCAGCAGCGGCATGCGCGACGCCGGATACAAGTACCTGGTCATCGACGACTGCTGGGAAGTCGCGCGCGACGCCAACGGCGCGCTGGTGGCTGACTCGGTGCGCTTCGCACACGGGATCCGCGCGCTGGCCGACTACGTGCATTCCAAGGGCCTCAAGTTCGGCATCTACACCGACGCCGGAACGCAAACCTGCCAGGGCCGGCCCGGCACGCTCGATCACGAGGTCCAGGACGCCCGCACCTTCGCGTCCTGGGGCGTGGACTACGTGAAAGAGGACTGGTGCCACGCCCGCGGCCTCGACCCGCGAGCACAATACACGAGGTTCCGCGACGCGCTGGCCCAGTCCGGCCGGCCCATCGTGCTCAGCATCTGCGAGTGGGGCTCCAACCAGCCATGGGACTGGGCGCCGGGCATCGGGAACCTGTGGCGCACCACCGACGACATCGAGGACACCTGGCCTTCGATGCTCTCCAACCTCGACCAGTCGGCCCAGCACCCCACCGCCGCCGGGCCGGGCGCGTGGAACGACCCGGACATGCTCGAGGTCGGCAACGGCCGCATGAGCGACGCCGAGTACCGCGCGCACTTCTCGCTGTGGGCGATCGAGGCCGCGCCACTGATCGCAGGCAACGACCTGCGCACGATGTCGGACGCGACGAAGGCGATCCTGCTCAATGCCGAAGTGATCGCCGTGGACCAGGACTCGTCAGGCGCTCAGGGCATTCTCGTGTCCTCGGGCCCGCCGGAGCTCCAGGTGTGGACGAAGCCCCTGGCCGACGGCTCGCGTGCCGTTGCCCTGCTCAACCGCTCCGCCGCGCCGGCCCGCATCCAGACCACATTGCGCCGCATGATGATCACCACCGATTCCGCGACGGTGCGTGACCTGTGGACCCACGCCGACCTCGGCACGTTCGGGCGCGTGTTCGGCGCCACGGTGCCGCCGCACGACGTCGTCATGGTGCGGATGACGCCGGTGCGGCACTAGAGGGCCGAGCCGTCGCGCCGCATCCCAACGCCGGGCTCATCGACTCTTTCTATCGTGCCTTCCAGCGACGCGACCACGCCGCCATGGCGCGCTGCTACGCCAGAGACGTGGTGTTTCAGGACGAGGTGTTTTCGCTCGAGGGCTGGTGTGTGGCAGCGATGTGGCGCATGCTGTGCGAGCGCGGCACCGACCTGCGCATCGAAGCCGGGGACATCGTCGCCGACGACGCCGAGGGGGCCGCCACGTGGGACGCGTGGTACACCTTCAGCGCCACAGGGCGATCAGTGCACAACCACATCCGGGCGTCGTTTGTCCTCAGGGAAGGCCTGATCGTGCGGCACACCGACCGGTTCGACCTGCACCGCTGGGCGGCCCAGGCGCTGGGCCTCAAGGGACTGCTGCTGGGCTGGACGCCGTTCGTGCAGCGTGCGATCCGGAAGAACGCGGCGCGCTCGCTCGAGAAGTTCATCAGGGACAACGAACTGCGGGACGGCTAGAACTCGCGCTTCTTCATCTCGGAAAAGAAGCTGCGGCGCTCGGTGTCGTCGGGGCTCTCTTCGGTCTGGAGCGTGGGGTCGTACTTCTTGCGCTTGTCCGCCTTCTTCGCCGCGGACTTCGCCGTGAGCTTCCTGACCAGCGCCGCCATCTTCTGCTCGTCAGCCTTCGACATGGATCTCCCTCAGGAGCGTGTTCATTCAATCTAGCAGCGGCGCGCCCGTGCCGCTGACCCACACCGATTCGCCAAATTCCAGGGCGCGGAACTGCTCCTGCTGAACACCGCGCGAGCGCAGCGCCTCGCCGAGCGCGGTCACCGGCTCGTCGATGCCCTCCGGCGTCAGCTGGAAGGTGCCGAAGTGCATCGCGATGCTCCGGCGGGCCGCGAGATCAATGTGCGCTTCGACCGCCTCGGCCGGGTTCATGTGGATGTCCTTCATGAACCAGCGGGGCTCATACGCCCCGATCGGCAGCATGGCGAGGTCGACCGGGCCGAGCCGCGCGCCGATTTCCCGGAAATGGGGTCCGTAGCCGGAGTCGCCGGCGAACAGGATGCGGGCGCCGGCGGCCTCGATGAGGAACCCGCCCCACAGCGCCCGGTTCCGATCGAGCATGTGGCGCGATGCGAAGTGCTGTGCCGGCGTGAGCGTGACGGACGCCAGGGTCGACTGCTGCCACCAGTCGAGCTCCAGGACGCGGCGCATCCCGACCGACTCGAGCAGCGGCCGGTTGCCGACCGGCGTAACGACCAGCGGATGGAACCGGCCCTCGAGTGCCTTCAGCGTCGGCAGGTCGCAATGGTCGTAGTGGTTGTGGCTGAGCAGGACGGCCGAGATGTCAGGCAGGTCTTCGAATGGCACGGCGGGCTCACGCACGCGGCGTGGGCCGGCGAACGACACGGGGCTCGCGCGCTCCGAGTAGATGGGATCGGTGAGGTAGTTGTGCTCGCGGGTCTGGATCAGGAACGTCGAGTGGCCCACGAACGTGACGATCACGTCCCCGGCGTGCGCCGGCGCGGGCGGGCGGCGCCGCTCGACGGGGACGCGCGCCGGCCACTTGGTGCGCCGCGTGCGCAACATCCGCGGCACGGCGCCGAACGACTGCCCGTTCGCCCGGGACGGGTTGAAGTATTGGCGGCCGTCGAAATGATCGTTGGGCACGGTGATGGATCTTAATACAGGGGCACGAGTTGCCCCACCGTCGTACATTCTTGCGATGCCCGGCCACCGGATCCGCGATATGACCCCCGCCGACGCCCCGAGGGTCGCGGCGCTGCTCGGCCAGCTCGGCTATCCGTCCGCCGCCGAGGGCGTGCCGGCGCGACTCAAGCGCATGGCCGGCGAGCGGCGCACGATCGCGATCGTCGCCGAAGCGGGTGACTCGATCGCCGGACTCGCCGCCGGGCAGATCTTCCACGCCATCCACGCCGACGAGCCGGTCGCCTACCTCATGGCGCTGGTCGTGGACGAGACCGTGCGCGGCGGCGGCGTCGGGCGCGCCCTCGTAGCGCACGTCGAAGCGTGGGCGCGCGCGCAGGGCGCCCACAGGGTCTCGCTGCCGACGGCCACGCACCGCGAGGCCGCTCACAGATTCTACGAGCACCTGGGGTACGCGAAGACGGGATACCGATACACGCGGTCACTGGAGTGACGATCGCGCGGCTCTAACTCCCGGCGTACAGACCGACGCGCACGCGCCGCGGCGTCGCGACGGCGTCCTCGATCCTGAGCCGCACGCGCTGCACCGGGAACGGCTCGAGGTGGTGCAGTCGCCGGTAGCCGATGGTCGTGCCGTGCGCCAGCGTACGCCATCGCCTGCCGTCCCACCCCTCGATCGCGTGACGCGCGATCACCTGGCCCTGCGCGATATCCTCCCGGCAGTCGGCAACGGTCGGCGTCACCTTGCGGCCGAGGTTGATCACGAGCTCCGCGGTGTGCTCGCCCGTCAGGCGCCAGGTTTGCGAAGCTCGCGCGGCCAGGTTGCGGCGGAACAGGTCGCCGAGGCGCCCCTCGAGCCCGGCGAGCCTCGCCACGTCCGTCTCGTGCAGCAGGCCTTCGCGCGTAGGCGGCACGTTGAGCAGCAGCTTGGAGTTCCGTCCCACGGACGAGAAGTAGATCTCCGCCAGTCGGTCCACGGACTTCACCCGCTGGTCCTCGGCGGGATGATGGAACCAGCCGGGCCGGATCGAGACATCGGTCTCGCCGGGGCGCCACACCGTGCCGGCGGGATCTCCCTGCTGGAGCATCCGGGTCACGGCCTCGCCGCTCGCGCCGGGATACGGAACGGCGGCGGGATCCACCGTGGACCAGTTGGTGTCGCCCGCGGCGCCGTCCTCGTTGCCGATCCACCGGACGTCGGGCCCGGCATCGGAGAACATCACGGCATCGCTCTGCAGCCGCCGGACCAGCGCGAATACCCGGGGCCAGTCGTATTCCTGCTTGCGGCCGTTGGGCCCCTCGCCGTTGGCGCCGTCGAACCACACCTCGTGAATCGGGCCGTAGCGCGTGAGCAGCTCGGTGAGCTGATCGCAATAGAAGTCGTTGTAGCGCGGCGAGTCGCCGTAGACCGCCGCGTTGCGGTCCCAGGGCGAGAGGTAGAGCCCCGCCTTGAGGCCGAAGGCGCGGCACGCGCCGACGAACTCGCCCACGACGTCGCCCTGACCGCCGCGATAGGGGCTCGAAGCCACCGAGTGGCGCGTGGTCGCCGTGGGCCACAGGCAGAAGCCGTCGTGGTGCTTGGCCGTGAGGATCATCGTGCGAAACCGCCCGGCGCGGGCGGCCCGCGCCCACTGCTGCGCATCGAGCGAGCCGGGAGCGAAAATGGCCGGATCCTCCCGGCCATCGCCCCATTCGCGATCGCTGAACGTGTTCACGCCGAAGTGGAGGAACAGCGCCAGCTCGTCCCGTTGCCACGCGAGCTGCGCGCTCGTGGGAATCGGGCGGGCGCTCTCGCCTGCCGGCGTCGCGGCGCCCGACCGGATGCCGCGCAGCGCCGCCGCGCCGGCGACGCCACCCACGGCGAATTCGCGCCGGTTCACCGCGCCGCGCAGATCGCGGTATCAGGCGGCTGCCCGGCGTCCACCAGCGCCATCGTCATCGTCATGCGGAACGGCATGACCTGGCCGAGCTCGTGCATCCGCACCTCGCCGCTCGCGAGCGAGGTCATGCGTTCCAGCCGGCCGTGATCCAGGTCCCACAGCACCTGGCCCGCGCTCGTGCCGGTGACCGTCATCGAGAGCTGGGGCGTCGTCACATCGTAGCGGGCCGCACCGCTCGCCCACACCGCGGCGGTCCGCACGCCGGCGACCAGGGTCAGCGAGTCGAGCCGGTTGTCGATTCTCACCCAGCCGGTGCCCCGGGAGCCCGGAGTTGCGAGCACGACGGGCTGAGAGTCGGCCCACGTCTCCCCCACGCGGATCGGCTGCTCAGGCAGGGCGGGCAGCCGGCTCGAGAGGCCGCTCATCGCGCCGGTCATGTCGCCGGTCACCGACGGCGGGACGTTGGGGCCGCTCACGCTCGAGAAGCGCACGCGCCCGCGCGAGTCCATCCGCTGCGTGACCGTCATGCCGCGCAGGATGTCCTGCATCATCGTCGGCATCGTGCCCGGAGAGCCGGGCATCTCCAGCCGCGCCGAGTCGGTCACCGACCGCACGATGGCGCCGTCGCCGAAGGAGGAGTCCACGGTCTGCGTCGTTTCGATGCACTGGATCATGAAGGGGCGGGACGAATCGGCGGCGGGATCGCCGGGCATCGGCATGAAGATCCTCATGCCGGTGCGGTAGTGCGATACCTGGCCCGCGGGCGGCGTGAGCCGCAACAGCACCGGCTGCTGCGCGCCGAGCGGGCCCGCGGCGAGCAGGCCGATCAGCGCGAGGGCGTGCCTAACGTTCCTTGATGAACGTGCCGTTGTGCAGCTCCTCGTAGGCGCGCTGGAGCTCATCCGGCGTGTTCATGACGATGGGGCCGTACCAGGCCACGGGCTCCTCGATCGGCTTGCCCGACACCAGCAGGAAGCGGATGCCCTGCTCTCCCGCCTGCACCGTTACCTCGTCGCCGCCGCCGAACAGCACCATCGAACGGTTGCCGATCTGCGAGTGGATCGCGTCGCCCGGCGGCGAGGCCGTCCCCACCTGCTCGGTCAGGACCGCCTTCGGATCGGAGGCATCGCGGAACGTGCCGCTGCCGTCAAACACGTACGCGAAGGCGTGCTGCCGCGTGTCCACCTTGAAGGTCTTGCGCTTGCCGGGCGGCACGGACACGTCGAGGTAGCGCGGGTCAGCCGCGACGCCTTCGACCGGGCCGGTCTTGCCCCAGAATTCGCCGACGACCACGCGCACCTTCGTGCCGTCATCGTCAATGACCTCGGGGATCTCGCGCGAGGGGACGTCCTGGTAGCGCGGCTTCGTCATCTTGAGCGCTCTGGGGAGGTTGGCCCACAGCTGGAAGCCGTGCATCCGCCCTCCGGGATCGCCTTTCGGCATCTCCTGGTGCAGGATGCCGCTGCCCGCGGTCATCCACTGCACGTCGCCGGGTCCCATCTCGCCCTTGTTTCCCAGGCTGTCGCCGTGGGCCACCGAGCCCGCGAGCACGTACGTGATCGTCTCGATGCCGCGGTGCGGGTGCCACGGGAAGCCGGCGAGGTAGTCCTCCGGTTTCTCGTTGCGGAAGTCGTCGAACAGCAGGAACGGGTCGTATTCCTTGGTGTCACCGAAGCCGAAGGCCCGGCGCAGCCGCACGCCCGCGCCCTCTATGGTCGGCCTGGCCTCGACGACGCGCTTGATCGGTCGAATGGACATGGTGAGTAAAACGTTAGCATATCGGCCGAAGTTCCGCTCCCCCCGACGGGGCCGCGGATCAGCGCCGCATGCGGCGGCTCCCATCCCCTTGGTACGCGTAGCGCAGCGTGAGGCACCCCGGCTTCGCCTCGCCGCAGTAGTAGCTCACGACCGCGAGCTTGGCGTACTTCCCGTCGGCCGTACGCACCGCGTAGGCGTGGCCGTCGGTGCGCAGCAGGTGCGAGGTCCAGCTGTAATCGTACCAGTGTCGGATCGCGCCGTTCACGCTGTCGCCCCCCGTGGGCTCGTAGCCGCCCTCCGGCACCTCGGCCACGCTGTCCAGGGCTACCCTTCCCAGGTTCCGAATCCCGCCCTGCCCCGCGAAGCCCGGCCCGCCGTTGGCGATGATGTAGAAGCGCCGCACGGCCAGGTCCCAGTCCAACGGACCGGGGTGAACGACCGCGGAATTGCGCGAGAAGTCGAAGAACGTCCAGGAGTCGGGCGCGCTGGCGTCGAGCGTGACCTCGGAGGGACCGACGAGGGTGTCGCCCACGGCGATCGGATGGGGCGGCGTGACGATGCCGGAGGGAATCGCGGGATGCCGGAGCGCGCCCACGACGATCGAGGCGAGCAGGAACACGAAGGCCCCGAGCAGGACCCACAGGGTGACTGTGGCTCGCCAGGGGCCGGGAGGAGGAGAGCTCATTGCGTCAGATCAAAGAGCTCGCTATTTGAACCTCTCCTGGAACACGAACATCAGCAGGATCAAGGCCAGCGGCAGCGGCGCGAGCACCACGACCAGCAGCTTTTTCGGCTCGAACTTCAGGTGCATGAAGTAGAGAGCCACGAGCAGGGCCTTCCAGATCGCGAGCAGCACCAGCGTAATGACCAGCGCATGGCGCGGCAGGAAGTGGAGCAGCGCGACGGTCAGCTCGACGCCGGTGAGCGCGGCGAGGTAGACCCAGATCAGGACGTAGTTGGGATGCTCGTGCTCGGCGCTCGTCGCCATGCCGCGTTCGCCCCTTCTAGAACAGGTAGACGATCGTGAACAGGATGATCCAGACCAGGTCGACGAAGTGCCAGTACAGGCCGATCGTCTCGATGCCCTGGAACTTGCCGCCCGCGTACTTGCCCTGGAAGGCCCGCAGCGTCACCCAGGCCATCGAAATGACGCCGCACGTGACGTGGAAGCCGTGGAAACCCGTCATCGTGTAGAACGTCGAGCCGAACAGGCTCGAGCTCGGCAGGAAGCCCTTCTCGATCAGGTGGTAGTACTCGAAGGCCTGGACGCCCACGAACGTTGCGCCGCCGAGCACGGTCGTGAGCAGCCACTTCTTGAGCCCCGGCTGATCGTCGTGCACGGCCGCGGCGTAGGCCTTCACCATCGAGACCGAGGAGCAGATCAGGATGAAGGTGTTGAGCGCGGTGACCGGGATGTTGAGCGTCTGCTGCGGCACCGGCCAGCCTTCGCCGCGGCCCCAGCGCAGGATGATGTACGAGCCGATGAGCCCGGTGAAGAACATCACCTCGGAGCAGAGGAAGATCCACATCCCGAGCTTCTGGGTGTAGACGCCCAGCCCCTCCTCGGTGTGCGCGGCCTGGTGCGTTGCGGCGTGAGCCATGCGCGAAGATCTCCGGTCGCTTAGTGGGCGCTCGCGCCGCTGGGCGCAGGCACGTTCTGCGGCAGGAAGTCTTCCTGCATGTCCGGCCGCGAGTATTCGTATGGTCCGTGGTACACCGTCGGCATGTGATCGCCGAAGTTGCCGTGCGGCGGCGGCGAGGCCACCGTCCACTCGAGCCCGTTGTCCCTCCACGGGTTCATCTCCGCCTTCTTCCCCTTCCACAGGCTCCAGAAGAGGTTGACCGCGAACACGATCTGGGACAGGCCGAGCAGGAAGGCGCTCACCGAGATGAAGTGGTTCATCGGCTGGAGCGGCTTGAGGAAGTCGTACTGCGAGGGATCGTAGATCCGCCGCATCTCGCCGCCCATGCCCAGGAGGTGCATCGGGAAGAACACCAGGTTGTACGTCACGAACGTCAGGGCGAAGTGGATGTAGCCCAGCGTCGGATTCATCATCTTGCCGAACATCTTCGGGAACCAGAAGTATATCCCCGCGAAGATCGCGAACAGGCTGCCGCCGAACAGCACGTAGTGGATGTGCGCCACGATGAAGTACGTGTCGTGGATGTACATGTCCACCGGTGTGCTGGCCATGAAGATGCCCGAGAGGCCGCCGATCACGAACATCGCGACGAACGCGATGGCGTTGAGCATCGGCACCGTGAAGTGGATGCTGCCCCGCCACATCGTGCCGAGCCAGTTGAACACCTTGATCGCGCTGGGCACGGCGATGACCATCGTGGACACCATGAACGTGGTGCCCAGGCGCGGGTTCATGCCGCTCTGGAACATGTGGTGGCCCCACACGACCCAGCCCAGGAACGCGATGCCGCAGATCGCGTAGACCATCGAGTGGTAGCCGAAGATCGCCTTGCGCGAGCCGTTGGCGATGACGTCGGAGGTGATCCCCATGGCCGGCAGGATCAGGATGTAGACCTCCGGGTGCCCGAAGAACCAGAACAGGTGCTGCCACATCAGCGGCTGGCCGCCGCCGGCGGGCGTGAAGAAGTGCGTGTGCAGGACCACGTCGAACAGCAGCATGATCAGCGCGCCGGCAAGGATCGGTATGGCGAGCAGGGCGAGGATCGCGGTGACGAACAGCGCCCAGACCGAGAGCGGGAGCCGGAACCAGGTCATCCCGGGCGCGCGCATGTTGACGATCGTCGTGATGTAGTTGACCGAGCCCAGCAGCGAGCTCAGGGCGAACACGATGATGCTGAGGCACCACAACTGCTGGCCGTACGTGGCGCCGGTGTACTCGGGGTTGGCCGACAGCGGCGCGTACGCCGTCCACCCGGAGGCCGCCGTGCCGCCGGGCATGAAGAACCCGGCGAGCATCAGCGCGCCCGAGGGGATCATCAGCCAGAACGACCACATGTTGAGGCGCGGGAACGCCATGTCCGGCGCGCCGATCTTGAGCGGGATCAGGTAGTTCGCGAACACGCCGACCAGCAGCGGCATGATCGCGAAGAAGATCATGAACGTGCCGTGCATGGTCACGAGCGCGGTGTAGAACTCGGGCAGCACCACGCCGCCCGGCGCCATGTTCGTGGGCCACAGGCCCGGCAGCGGCATCGCCTGCCCCGGGAAGCCCAGCTGCCAGCGGATCACCATCGCCAAGAGCCCGCCGACGAGCAGGAAGAACAGGCTCAGGAACAGGAACTGGATCCCGATGATCTTGTGATCGGTCGAGAAAACGTACTTCCGGATGAACGACCGGTCGTCGTGGTGCGCGTGGGAAGAAACGCCCACGGCGGCGGCGGAAACGGCGCTCATGCGTGGCTCCTGGCACGGTGCGGTGTGCTGTCGCTCGCCGCGGGCGGCGGCGCGATCTGCGCCTGCTGCCAGCGGTCGAACTCCTCCTGCGTCTGCACGATCACTCGCGAGCGCATCCGGTAGTGGCCCAGGCCGCACAGCTGCGAGCAGGCCACCTCGAATTCCCCGGTCCGCGTCGGCCGGAACCACGCGATGATCGTCATGCCCGGCACGACGTCCTGCCGGAGCCGGAACTGCGGAATGTAGAAGCTGTGGATCACGTCCAGCGACTGCAGCCGCATCTTGTAGTTGCGGTTGACGACCAGGTGCAGCTCGTTGCGCTTCTCGAAGTCATCCGGCGTGTCCAGCTTGCCGTCGGGGCCGGGATACGTGAAGTGCCATTCGAACTGCTTGGCCGTCACGCCGTAGGTGATCGCGTCCGGCGGGAACTTCTCCGGCTGCTTGATCCTGGACCACAGCGGCTGGCTGTACAGGCCGAGGAAGATCACGATCACCGCGGGCACGGTGGTCCAGATGACCTCCGCCTTCGTGCTCCCCTCGATGTACGAGGCCTTCTGGCCGTCGCGCCGGCGGTACTTGAACAGGAACCACAGCAGCGCCGCCTCGGTGAGCACGAACACGATCCCTGTGATGTACAGGATGATCAGGAACAGGCGATCGATCTCCGAGCCGTAGCTGGAGGCGTTCTCCGGAAACCACCAATGCATGAGGCTGTCTCCCGGTCCCGTGCGCTTAGCTGTGGAACGTGAACGTGATCGCCTTGCTCTCCTTGGCCGCGACCGTGACCGTCTGGGTCTGCGTGCCGTACTTCTCCTGCCAGGCCTCGATCGTGTAGGTACCGGGCGGCAGGCGGCCGATGCGGAACGTGCCGTCCGCGCCGGTCACGGAGTAGTACGGATCGGGCCGAACGCCGACGAATCCGTTCATCCAGCTGTGCACGTTGCACAGCAGGGGCACCATGACCTCGGCCGACGTGAACGTGCGCGGCGTCGTCATGTTGGTGGGCTGGCTGATGTTGAACGGGCGGTTCACGGTCGGCTGCGCCTTGATGTTGTGCAGCAGGCCGTCCTCGTTCTTGATGTTGAGCGTCTGGCCGACCTGGATGCCGAAGACGTGCGGCGAGTACTGGCAGCCGTTCTGGTCGATCTCGACCGGCGTGCTCGGCACCGGGAACTGGAGGTTCGCCGGAACCCCGCTCTTCACGTACACGAACACGTTGCGCAGCGTGCCGTTGTCGTTGACCACGACCTGCTCGCTGAAGGCGCCACTCGGATGCTTCCCGGCGCAGGTCGCCTCCTCGCTCATGTCGATGCGCGCCATCGCGGGCTTCGCGCCCGTGAAGGCGACGCGTCCCGTGACGGTCGCGGCATTCGCCGTGTCCACCGGGAAGGCAGTCGGCGCGGCCGTAGCGCCGCCGGCACCGCCGCTCTCGCCGCCCTTGCCACATGCCGCGACGAGGAGGAGACCAAAGGCCAGGACCTTCGCCGAGATGTTTCGCCTGCGCATACGTCCTCCGGAAAGCTCAGGTGTTCGCTGATGGTGAACCGGCCGCGCGCTGCGCCCGGACCACGACGACCAAACCGAGGCCGCCGGTACCGAGCATGGCGAGCAGCGGCCACACGATGGTGAGCGCCCGCGCGGGCTCGCCCAGGTAAATCGCCACCCACGAGGCGACGGCCATCTTCGTGCCGGTCTCCCCGTTCGACCCGTCCCAGGCGAAGATCGCCATCGGAATCGGGCGGCCCGGCACGAACTGCAGCCGGTCCGTCGAGTCGGCCGTCGTGAGCGGCCGCACGAATTGCACCCGCCACTCGCCGTGGTCCCAGGTGCTCGTCGTTGTGAGGCTTTCGGAAGGCACCGACATCGGCTCGAGGTGGTCCGGCCCCTTGGCCAGCACCTCGGAGGCCGCACGTGGCGCGCTCTCCCACTGCCAAAGATACACGGGTTGCTCCGCGCTGCCCATGAGGAAGTGCGGGCGCTCCATGCCCTCGGTCTGGTGCTGCGGGAATTCGAGCACCAGGCGGTCCGGCAGCGGCGAGGTGCTGTCCACCGGCCCGGCCGTCGAGTCGTCGCCGTTCATGGCGCGGGCCATGCGGGCCCGCCACACGCGCCAGGTCGAGTCCGGGCTCAGGGAGGGGTCGTGCCAGGTGACCCGCACCGCCAGATCGTGCCCGTTGTGGAGCGCCTGCACCCACACGCCGTTGACCGTCGGCGCGAACCAGCGCGGCTTCCAGATCACCTGGCCGACCAGCGGGAAGTAGTAGCGCTCCACGCGGGTCCACGCGCTGTCGTCGGGACCCGAGGGCAGGACGCCCCTGCCAAGGGCCCGCGCGGCATTCACGACGTCGCGCACGCGTGGAGCCTCCTTCGGGCTCAGACTCCTGATGTAGTGCGCGACGCGCCACAGATCGCCGTCGCTGAGCACGTGGGCGTCGACCTGGTCGCCGAAGGTCGGCATCGGCGTGCCATCGAGGCCGGTCCGCAGCCGGTGGTAGATGTCCGAGACCTCGCCGCCGCCGTTGAACATCCAGTTCTGGGTCAGGTCGGCGGCGCGGATCGGGTTGCCCCAGTCATCCTTGAGGGTCGGCGCGGAGTGGCCGTCGCCGCGGGCCGCCTCGCCGTGGCACTTGAAGCACTGGATGTGCCGGAACAACGCGCGCCCCGAATCGATGGACCGCTGGCCGCCGCCCGGATCGCCGCCGAACTGCACCGCGTGCGCGGGCTGCGCGAAGCCGTTGGAGAAGCTCTTCACGTACTGGACGACCGCGGCGCGCTCGCTCGAGGAGAGCGTGTTCTTCCAGGCCGGCATGCTCCCGCCGCCCATGCCCTCGTCCACCACGTGGCGGATGTCGGCGTCGGTCGGAACCTCGCCGTTCGCGGTCGTGCGCACCTGGTAGAGGCCGCGCGTGAAGTCGCGCGGCTTCGGCAGCAGCCGCCCCGCCGCCGGCCCGTCGCCCTTGCCCTGGTCGCCGTGGCAGCCCGCACACCACTTCTCGAACACCGCCCGGCCGTGCTCGTTGCCGGCGGGAGTTTGGGCTTCCAGTTCACTTACAAGCCCGCCATGTGCCCCTTCTGCTCGCTTCTGCGCCCCGGCGGCCGGCGCCTCCTCGCTCCAGGTGCGCGGCTTCCAGCCGGTGTGGTCGTAGAGGAAGATGATCACCGACCAGATCTCGTCCTCGGTGAGAAAGTCCTCCCAGGCCGGCATCGCCGAGTTCCACGGCGTGCCCTCGCGCGGCAGCCCTCGGCCGCCCTTCGCGATCCGCCAGAACACGTAGCTCTCGGTGAGCTGCGCGATGGTGCCGTTGTCGGCGAAGCTGGCGGGCGCCGGGTTGAACGCGTGGGCGAACGGGCCCTGGCCGTCGAACTGGTCGCCGTGGCAGAAGACGCAGTTCTGATAGTAGACGCGGCGGCCTTCGGCGACGTGCTCCGCGAGCGTGCCGCGCGAGCGCAGCGGGTTGTCGAGACCGGCGAGCGTCATGGACTTGCCGCGGAACGTGATCGAGCCGGGCGGCGCGGGATGGATCGAGCGCAGCTGCGCGCCCGCCTCGACGCTCGGACGCACGCCTTCGTACGTGACGAACCCGACGGTGAGCGGGACCAGCACGAGCAGCGAGCGACGGATCCACTTCTTGTCGGCGTCCACCAGCCCGGCGTGGATCGGCTGCTTGAAGAGCCTCCAGCGCTCCTCGCTGTCGCTCACGAAAATCAGGATGCCCACCAGTGCCGTGATCATGTACTGGGCGAGCACGGTCGCCGGAATGGGCGCGCTCTTGATTCCCACCAGCGGCGGCAGGAAGCGCACGCCGAACTTGAACAGCAGGTAGGCGAGGACGAGCAGGGTCACCGCCTGCCAGAACGGGTGGCGCAGGCGCTCCCGAATCTCGGCGATGGTCGGAACCCTCACTTGAGGCTCGACAGGAAATTGACCAGCGCCTCGAGCTGCGCGGCGGTCATGGTCTGGCCGAACGTCGCAGGCATGATGCCGGCCATCTTCTCGAAGCCGGGCGTGATGGAGCTGGCGGGCGCGAGGATCTTGGCGCGGATGCCGTCGGCCGTGCGCCGCGTGCCGACGCCGTCGAAGTGCGGCGCAATCGCGCCGCCCTGCCCGTGCAGGCTGTGGCAGCCGAGGCACCCGTTCGCGTTGATGATCTGGCGAGGATCGAGACTCGTGGTCGATGGTGAGGCAGCGGCGGCGGCGGTATTCGAGCTCGATGACTGCATGGCAGAGTGGACGTCATCGGCGGTCACGTCCACCGTCCCGCCCTGACTTTCCAGAAACGCGATCACCGCCCACACCTGCTCGGCCGGCAGCGTGCGCGTCATGTCGGGCATGATCGGCTGGTAGCCGGGCACGACGTACGCCGCGGGCTTGGTGATGGACTCGAACAGGTAGTCCTTGCAGCTCATGCCCGGCTTGCGGCTGCTGCAGCGCGATCCGATCGGCCCGAGCGAGCCCTCGTTGGTCAGCAGGTTGGGCGCCCGCGTGCCGAGGCCGTGGCAGGCGGTGCAGCCGCCGGCCCCGTTGAAGACGCCCTCACCGATCGCGACGAGCTGCTGGGGCGTGATGTCGCCCGACATGTCGATCTGCTTGGGGACCTCGGACTGGATCTGCGGGATGCTGTTGGCGACCAGCGTGTACAGGCCGAGCACGCAGATCACGAGACCGAGGACCTTGAGATTGGTGCGCCACATGGCTCAATCGTCTCCCGCCTGCGGCTCGGCCTTGTGGGTGCCGAGCTCGGAGAGCCAGAAGATGAACGCGACGAGCGAGAGGAAGATCAGCACGCAGATGCTGATCATGATCGAGGCCTTGCCGAGGGCGGGCGTCGCGGCGTCCGGGCTCCAGTCGCGCATCACCTCGAACACGTGCCAGTGCTGGCGGATGCCGCTGCGCGCGAAGCCCATCAGCCCCATCAGCCACGTGAACGTCACGGCCAGGATGAACAGCGCGTACTGCGAGCGCTCGGGCATCTGGCCCCACTTGATCTCGCCGTGGCTCTTCGCGCCCTTCAGCAGGAACACGTCGATCCCCATCACGACCGCGATGGTCGCGAGCACGGTCAGCACCTGGTAGACGCTGAAGCCGATGCGCACGATGGCCGAGACGAAGTAGCCGTACACGCCGAAGAACAGCACCACCGCGGCCGCGAGGCCGAACATCGCCCACTGGGCCTGCATGCCCTGCTTCGCCCACGGCACGACCATCTCCTTGTTCGCGCGCCGGTACAGCAGGAACGACAGGAACGTCGTCAGGATCATGAGGTTCACGGCCGTGTTCTTGGCGCTCATCACGCCGAGCACGCCGAGCAGCGGATGGTGCGCGCCGCCCATCGCCTCCATCTCGGCGCGGCTCGCGATCATCGTGTGCGGCGTGGACCACACCAGCACGCCCGCGATCAGCACCAGCAGCAGCCACTTGGTGTACGGCCGGTAACGCTCGGCGCCCGGAATTCGGCCCATGCCGAGCCACAGGTAGTAGTTGCCCGCGAGGAACAGCACGCCGATCAGGAACGCCTGGAGGATCCACAGCCAGCTCATGAAGCCGCCCATCATCGTGATGCCCATCTGCTGGTTGTACTGGTAGATCTCGCGGCCCAGCCAGTAGCCTGCGAACGGCAGCACGATGAGGGTCGAGATGGCGATGAGGTTGCCGACGTAGCCCATCCAGTCATAGCGCGCGCGTTCCTCGTCGCTCGTCGCCGCGAGGAACCGGTACGCGGCGTACGCGGCGACGATCGAGCCGCCGAACACGACGTTCGCGATCAGCCGGTGGATGTTGATCGGCATCCACGTCGCGTTGAACAGCGCCTCCCACAGCTTGACGTCGGAGGGCAGCGTGGCGGGCGTCTCGCTCTTGGGCGGGCTCATCATGTAGGTGAGCCAGCCGTTGGCGATCAGCATGACGGTGGTGCCGAAGACGTTGAGCAGGATCCCGAGGCCGAGGTGGACGACCTTCGCCCGGCCGTGCTTCCAGCGCTCCCACCCGTAGTAATAGAGGTAGAGGGTGAAGGACTCGAAGAAGAACAGGCCTACGTACACCCACATGGACAGGTGGAAGATCTCCGCCATGTGATTCCAGAACCGCGGGTACAGGGTGACCAGCAGGAACGTCAGCATGGCGCCCCAGATCGCGGTGGCGCTGTAGGCCACCAGCAGGAGCCGCGTGAACTCGTGGGAGAGCTGGTCGTAGCGTTCCTTGTAGCGCGCGTCCTTCGAGAAGATGCCGACCGCCTCGGTGATCACCGCGAACATCGGCACGCCGAGGACGAAGGCGGCGAACATCAGGTGGACCTGGGCGGCGATCCAGATCGCGTTGCGGCTGCCGATGACCGGGAAGGCGCGGTAGGCGCCCGCGGTGTCGGCGACCGTCTGGAGGAGCGGCAGGAACGGTTCAGTCATGACGCAGGAAGAAGGGCTTCCTCGCGGAGAAATCGAGGGGCATCGCGCCCCGGATCTCGGAAAGCAGCTCGGGCGTGATGGTGGCGAGGCCCTGCTTGCGCGCGTAGTCCTCGATCCGCTGCACGACGACCCCGCGCACGAAGGACGGAATGCGCGCGAGCCGCTGCGTGGCACCCTCGCTCCAGGCGAGCGCCGGCCGGGCGGGCGAGCCGTAGGTCACTTCGCGGCGCCGGATCAGCTGCTTCGTACCGTCCGGCTCGTAGGCGCACGAGGGGTCGGCCGCCAGGTGGTCGCCGGTCGCGGCGAAGGCGCGCGCGCGGCAGCCGCCGCAGATCAGCCGGTACTCGCACCGGCCGCACTTGCCACCCAGCTCGCGAAGCCGGAGGTCCTGGAACAACGACGAGCCGTTCCAGATCTCGCCGAAGGTCTGCCGCGTCAGGTCGCCGGCCACCTTCGGCATGTAGGGACACGGCGTGAGCTGGCCTTCGGGGGTAATGCGGCAGTACTGGATGCCGCACGGGCAGCGCGTCTGGTAGTTGAGGACGCTCGAGTCGGGAGACTCCTCGTACACCTTGCGGATGAAATGCGGTGCGCACTTCGCGCGCACCATCATCGTCCCGCGATAGCGCCGCTCGTATTCGGCGAGCGTGCCGAGCAGCGATTCGTACTCGGCCGCGTCCAGATCGGTGAGCTGGCCGCCGCGGCCGGTGGGCACGAGGAAATACAGGTTGAACGACACGGCGCCCTGCTCGGCCGCCCACATGAGGAGCGCGGGCACTTCGCGGGCGTTGCCGCGGGTCGCGGAGGTCTGGACGATGAAGTCGAGGTGGTTCGCCCGCAGGCGCTGGAGCGCGGCGGTGGTGTCGGCGAGCGCGTCGGTGCCGCGGCGGAAGCGATCGTGATACTCGGGCCTGAGCGAGTCCACGCTCACGGCCACGCCGGTGACGCCGGCCGCCATCAGCTGCGCGATGCGCCCTTTGGTGAGCAGCGTGCCGTTGGTGCCCACCACCACGGTCGCGCCCTGCCTCGAGGCGTGGGCCGCGATCTCGGCGAGGTCGTCACGCAGCAGCGGCTCGCCGCCCGAGAGAATCAGCATCGGCGCGGGGTTCACTTCCAGGAGCTGGTCGATCACGCGGCGGCAGGCGGCGGTGTCGAGCTCGCCCCGGCCGCTCTCGCCTGGACCGGCCGAGATGTAGCAGTGCGAGCACTTGAGGTTGCAGCGGCGGGTCAGGTTCCAGGCGACGACGTGCGGCAGGAACTCGCCGTCCGGCGCGGGGCGCCGTTCGGCGAGCAGGCCACTCGCCACACCGTCCGCCAGGAACGGGCTAGTCGTCACCGGGTTGCGCTTCCAGCAGCTTCTCCATCGCCTTCCTGGCGTCCTCGGGTGACGTCGCCTTGAAGTCCACGGGGCACTTGTCCATCTGCGCTTCGATGTCGCGGATCGGGCACCGCGTGATGCCCTGCGCCTTCGCTTCCTCGATGAACCGGCGCATCTCCGGACTCAGCGCGTCCTGTCCTTCAGCCTCGGCGCGGATCTGCCGCGCGCGCAGCTCGCGGAACATGCCCATCATCGTTTCGGCGTCGAACTCGTCGGCCTCGATCATCGCCTGCTTGTTTTCGTCCATCACCGCCGTCGTGATGCGCCACATGTCGTGGTTCTTCGCGAACCGCTCGACCGTGCTCCGGGCCAGCGGCCGCGCGATCAGCGGGACGGCCCTGAGCCGCTCGAAGGCCTCGCGGGTCCAGAACGGCTGGGCGGGCCCGCGGGGCGGAGGGCGGGAGCGCGTATAGGGCGTGGGCGGGGGCGGGGGGGGGGGG
>JBIOIA010000019.1:0-22516 GCA_044449445.1 Gemmatimonadales bacterium | reverse complement strand
GTAGTCGCCGGACACGTTGTTGTAGGTGATGCTCATGTTCTCGTCCTGCCGCGGCGCATAGCCCTCGACCCGCGTCGCGGTGGTCGGGATCGGGCCGGGACTCAGGACGACGAATCGGGCCACCGACGCCGCCTCGACGCCCGGCAGGGCCCGCACCCGCTCGAGCAGGCCCTTCACGGTGGGCACGCCCACGCTGTCGTTCCTGATGCCCGTGAGCCGGAGGTCCGTGCCGACGATCAGCACGTGATCGAGACCACTCATGCCGGTGTCGATGGACCGCGCCACCTTGAGGCTGCGCACGAACAATCCCGCGGACACCAGCGTGACCAGCGACAAGGCCACCTGCGCGACCACGAGTGCGGATTGGAGTCGTCCGCGGCCGCCTTTGCCCTGCCCGATTTCGTCCTTCAGCGTGGGCACGAGGTCCGGCTTTGAGGCCTGGAGCGCCGGCACCAGCCCGAATGCGATCGCGGTCACGGCCGTCACGAGCAGGGCGAACACCAGCACTGTGCCGTTCAGGCTGAAATCGACGCCGACGGGATACGGCACGACCGGGATCATCGCGAGGAACCCGTCGCGGCCCCAGAATGACAGCACCACGCCGAGCGCTCCGGCCAGCCCGGCCAGCGCCAGGCTCTCGGTCAGGAGCTGCCTGACGAGCCGCACGCGCGAGGCGCCCACGGCAAGCCGCACGGCGACCTCACGGCGCCGCGCCACGGCCCTCGCGAGCAACAGGTTGGCCACGTTGGCGCACGCAATGAGGAGCACGAGCCCCGCGACGGCCAGCAGCGCGCCGAGCAGCGGCCGCATTGCGCCGGGCGCATCTACGTCGCCGTGCCGCTGAACCACGGCGCCGAGCGGTTGCGCCAGGCCACCGGCGACCCCGGCTCTGCGCGCCAGCGGATCGAGCTCGGCCTCGGCCTGCGCCACGGTCCCGCCCGGCTTCAGCCGGCCGATCACGTCGAACGAACGCCGCTGGCGATCCTGGAGGAGCTGCGCGCCGTCGGCCATGAGCAGCGGCATCGCGGTGATCGGCACGTACATGTGCACGTCCATCCCGTTGTAGCTGCCGCCGAATCGCGGCGCCGCGACGCCGACGATGGTGAATGCGGAGCCGTTCAGCGTGATGGAGCGGCCGACGACGCCCGGGTCGCCGGCAAAGCGGCGCCGCCAGTACGAGTGGCCGAGCACGACGACCGGCGCGTGGGCCTGCTCGTCCTGGATGCGCAGCACGCGGCCGAACGCCGCCCCGACCCGCAGCACCTCGAAGTAGTTGCCCGAGACCATGTCGCCCCAGGCGCGCTCCGCCGGCGCGGGGCCGTCCCGGAGCCCGAGCTGCATCATGTCCCAGCCGGCGAGGTCGGCCGTCTTCGCGCCGGCGCGCCAGTCCTGGAAGTCCGGCCACGACACGGTCCACGTGCCGCCCTCCGGGGCGCGAGTGTGCACGACGACCAGACGGTCATAGGAGGGGACTGCGGGCAGCGGGTTGAGGACCATGCCGTTGAGCCACGTGAAGATCGTCGTCATGACACCGATGCCCGCGCCTAACGACACCACGGCGACCGCGGTCAAGCCGAGGTTCTTGCGCAGCGACCTCAGGCCGAAGCGCAGGTCCTGCAGCAGCGACTCCATCAGGTGGCGGCGGATTCCGTGTACTCGTCCACGACCCGGCCGTCGAACAGGTGCACGGCGCGGTCGGCGTGCGCCGCGTAGCGCGGGTCGTGCGTGACCATGCAGATGGTCGCGCCGCCCTTGTGCAGCTCCTGGAGCAGCGTCATGACGGCCTCGCCGTTCTTGGAGTCGAGGTTTCCGGTCGGCTCGTCGGCGAGCAGGATCACCGGGTCGCCGGCCACCGCGCGCGCAACGGCGACGCGCTGCTGCTGGCCGCCCGAGAGCTGCGAGGGATAGTGCCGCATGCGGTGCGCCATGCCGACCCGCTCGAGCGCGTTCTGCACGCGCTGCTTGCGCTCGGCGGCCGCCATGCCGCGATACGTGAGCGGCAGCTCGACGTTCTCGGCCACCGTGAGGTCGCCGATCAGGTTGAAGGCCTGGAAGATGAAACCGATCTGCCGGTTGCGGATCCGCGCGCGCTCGCTGGCCGTGAGGTTCGCCACCGCCTCGCCCGCCAGCGTGTAGTTCCCGTCGCTCGGCGAATCGAGCAGGCCGAGGATCGAGAGCAGCGTCGTCTTCCCGCAACCCGAGGGGCCCGAGATCGCGACGTACTCCCCGTTCTTGATCTCGAGATGCACCTCCGCCAGCGCGTGGGTCTCCACCTCGTCGGTGAAGAACACCTTCTTGATGCCCTCGAGATGGATGAGACGCTCGCCGTTGCTCGCCATGTGGGTCCTCAGTTGATATGGAAAACCGCTACTTGATCCGCACCCGATCCACGTTGTCCCAGCGCGTCATGTCCGACAGGATCACCTGGTCGCCGACCTTGAGGCCGCCGACCACCTCGATGTCGTTCACCGACGCGCGGCCGAACCTGACGTTCACGCGCTCGGCATATCGGCCGCCGTCGGTGAGACGGAAGATCCCGGCCGTAGCGTTGGGCTGGCCGTAGGCGGGCCGCCCGACCTGGAGCACGTCGGCCAGCCGCTCAATCTCGATCGTCCCGTCCACCTGCATGTCCGGACGCGCGCCCTGCGGCAGCGTGCTGTCCATCGAGATGTCCACGGTGACCGTGCCGTTCACCGAGTTCTGGTCGTAGCGGACGACCTTGCCGGGCACGATGCCGATGCGCGTGTCCACCTCCGCGCTCTGGCCGAGCGCCACGTCGCGCGCCTGGGTCTCGGGGATCTGCAGCTCCGCCTTCAGCCGGCCCGGCTGCACGACCTTGGCGAGCGTCGTGCCGGACTGCACCCACTGCCCCGGCTCCAGCGAGAGCTCCTGCACCACGCCGTCAACGCCCGCGGCGACCCGCAGGGACTGCCGTCTGGCGTTGTTGTAGTCCGCGATCGCGCGCAGCCGCGAGATCTGGTCGCGCTGGAGCGCGAGCTGGCTGTCCACGGTCTCGGTCATGAGCACCAGGCGCTGCTCTTCGATGTCGAGCCGAGAGCGGTACTCCGTCGCCTGGTCGCGCGCCTTCGCCAGGTCGTTCGGCGCGATGAGATGGCGCGCGGCGAGCGTCTCGCCCGAGGAGGCCGTGCGATCGGCGTCGTTGGCCATCGTGCGCATGTTCGCGACGGTCGTCGCCTGGCTGAGCCGCTGCGTCTCGAGCGAGGTGCGCAGCTGCACGAGCGCCGCCTGCGCCGCGGCGAGCTGCTGCTCGGCCGTCAGCGCCTGGAGCTCGACGTCGGGGTTGCTCATCTCGATCAGCAACGTGCCCGCCGTCACCGTCGCGCCGTTGCGCACCGGTACCCGGTCCACGCGCCCGCCGGTCGCCGAGGTGATGAACCGGATCTGCTCGGGCTTGAGCTGGCCCGGGCCGTGCACCTGCCGCAGCAGCGGACCGCGCTTCACCGTGCCGAACAGGAGACTGGCGCGCTCCACGGTGGGCGCGGCGGGCTGGAGCCGTGCCAGCGCCACGGTCACGATGCCGACGAGCAGCACGGCGACACCGATCGCCACGTAGCGACCGGTCTTCTTCCTTGGAGCGCGCTTGATGTCCACGTGGGACTGAAGGGGCAAGGGCCATGCCGGGCACGCTCGCCCCGCAAGCGCTTGCTCGGCCGAGTGTTAGGGGTGCGCGAACGGGCGACCGCCCCTCCCATTATGACCGGAACCGGGATGCGGCGTCCCGGAAGCGGACGGCGTTCGCCCCGGCTAGCTTTCTCGCGTGCTCGACTTCACGTCGCTGTTCGGGGATGGCTTCGACCAGGAACGGCTCATCGCCGAGTCCGAGGAGCGCGTGCTGTACATGGCGCGCGACAGGTTCCTCAAGCGCAACATCGCGCTGCGCGTGCAGCTCCTGCCCGGCGCGCACCGGGAGTGGTTCGTGCGCGAAACCGAGGTGCTCGCCAAGCTCGACCACCCCGCGATCCGGCACGTGTACAGCGCCGCCGAGAAGGGCGGCTACGCCTACCGGGTCGGGAACTGGATCGACGGCGAGAGCCTCGCCGAGGCCGTGTCGCGAGGGCCGCGCCCGATGCCGCTCGTGTTCAGCATGGCGCGCGACCTGCTGTACGCGCTCGACCACGCCCACGTGCGCGGCGTCGTGATGCGCCGGATCCGCCCCACCACGCTGATGATCGACACCAGCGCGCGCGCGATCATCACCGATCTCAGGTTCGCGAACCAGGTGCTCGACGTGGTGCCCAAGGACGAGCGCGTGGACGACGACCCGTTCCTCGCGCCCGAAGTGCGCGACGGCACCCGCGGCGATCCCGGCGCCGACATCTGGACGGTCGGCGCGGTGCTCTACTTCGCGCTCACGGGCCGCGAGCCGGCCGGGAACATCGCGCCCGTTCGCGAGCTGCGCCCCAGCTGCTCCGAGATCGTCGAGCGGTGGGTCATGCGCGCACTCGAGAAGAAGCCGCGCGAGCGCTACTTCACGGCCGCCGAGATGCTCGCCGAGCTGGCGGGGTTCACCGATTCCCACACCGCGCCGGGATCGCCGGGCCCGTCCGTCATCCTGCCCGACTCACCGGATTGGGAGCGGCGGCTGCGCCGCGCGCTTGGCGACGACTACCAGCTGATCAACGAGGTCGGCGCGGGCAGCTTCGGCTATGTGTACCGCGTGCGGGACCTCAGGCTGGAGCGCGAGGTCGCGATGAAGGTGCTCGACCCGCGCCTCACGCAGGACCCGGCGATCGCCGAGGCATTCCAGCGCGAGGCCGTCCTCGCCGCGAGCCTCAAGCACCCCAACATCGTCAGCATCTACGACATCGACGGACGGCTCGGCCTGCTGTGGTACACGATGGAGCTGATCCGCGGCCAAAGTGTCGCGCAGCTCGTCGAGCGTACCGGGAAGCTCAGCATGGTGCGAACGATCGAGGTGCTCGACGACACGCTGAGCGCGCTCGAGTACGCCCACGGCCGGCGCGTGGTGCACCGCGACATCAAGCCGGAAAACCTGATCGTGGACGCCGAGGGCAAGGTGCACGTCACCGACTTCGGCCTGGCGCTCGCGCTGCCGCGCGGCAGGCTGTTCGGCGGCGCGACGAGCCGCAGCGGCACGCCGCAGTTCGCGGCGCCCGAACAGCTCGCCGGCGGCCAGGTGGACCAGCGCACCGACCTGTTCTCGCTCGGCGCCGTGGGCTACTTCCTGCTGCTGGGCCGGCCGCCGTTCCCCGAGCGCTCACCCGAGCATGCGTGGAAGGGGCAGGTCGCCTTCACGGTTCCGGAGCTGGGGGAGGAGCGCGACGACGTGCCGGAGAGCTTCGAGGCGGCGCTGCGGCGCGCCTGCGCTTACGAGCCTTCGGACCGATTCCCGAACGGGGAGGCGTTCCGGCAGGCGATCGAGGCGGCAGGATTCGTCACCGGGGAGCGACGGCTCCCAGCGACGACGTTGCTGGGGAGGATTCGGAAGCTGTTGGGCTGACGGGCGGCTGTCAGGCGCCCAGGCTGTTCCGGTCGATCATGATCCGGCGGTCCAGGAGCCGGCGGTCGAACTTCGCGCGGCGCTCGTTGCTGCGGCGATCCTGCTCGACGGCGACCACGGACGAGCGGCGATCACCGTCACGGCGCTCCGTGCCGATGGAGCGGCGACCTTCCTCGCGGCGATGGTCCGGGGTGCGGTTCAAGTCACTGTACACGACGGCCCTCCTGGACGGCAATCCGAACTTCCGGTCGCGGGGACCCGCCAAATTGCGGTGCCGGAGCACCTCCCGCAAGGGCTTCTACTGGTCTCCCGGGAGCGGAGAGGCCACCAGCACCGCTGTGGCAAAAAGCACCAGGGCGCCAAGGACGAGTTCGAGCCTGATCGAGCGCCGGATCGGGCCTACCTCGCCGTCCCGAATCAGCCGCGGTCCGGCCTTCTTCCAGTTGTACGCGCCGCATGCCGCCATGAGCCCTACGCCGACGAGCTTGCGGAACAGCCAGCTCCCGTACGGCGTCGTCCACAGGTCGCTGAACATCCGCAGGTGGAGCCAGGCCGAGACCAGCCCGCTCGTCAGCGCGCCCCCCGCCGCCGCGAGGGCCAGCGGCGAGAACGCGGCGACCAGCGCGCCTTTCACCGGCGCCCGCTCCGGCTCCTGCCCCTGCGCCAGCGCGGCCGCCAGCACCAGCATCGCACCGAGCCACACGCTGGCCGACAGGACGTGTACGGCGTCGGCCGAGACCGCGAGCGCGGTCCACGTCTCGCTGCCGATGGCGTGACCGGACATCGGAAGCGTCATCGCGAGCAGGACACTCGAGCCGCCGGCGAGCGCCCAGTCCGCCTTGCCTCCGGCCCTTGCCCGTGAGTAGAAGATCGCCACGCAGACTGCCAGCACCAGCTGAACTCCCCACACCCCGCCCCACCAGGTGTGCAGGATCAGCGCCCGCGCCTGGGGCAGGATCGGCGAGAGTGGATCGCGAAGCTCCACGGCCTGGAGTGGCGCGCGCACCAGCGCCGCGAGGAGCGCCGCGAAGGCCGCGCCGCGCCCGAGCCGCGCCGCGCGCGCGCCGGCCTCGCGCTTCACATCTTCGCCGACGCCCCGCAGCACGAGAAAACGAAACGCCGCCGCGCCGGTCGCGACCAGCACGGCGGCGAGCAGCGTCCACCGCGTGAGAACGCCCGCGGCGGTGAGCGGACTCAGCGGTGCCGCTCCGTCGCGGGCGCGGCGGGCGCCAGCGTGAACGTGAGCGTCCCGTTCGCCGCGTGGCCGTCACGCGCCATCGTCCGCCACGTCACCTGCTGCACGCCGGGCGCTACGGGTCCTTTCACGTCCACGATGACCGGCGCGTGCTGTCCCTCGCCCATTCGCGGCGCCGCGAGCTCGACGGCGGTCCCACCGGGCCCGGTCAGGTGCACGCTCGTGACGCTGAGCTGCACGGACTCCGAGAACCAGAGGCTGATCGCGTGTGGCGCCGCGCGCAGCGTGGCGTGGTCGGCGGGATCGGAGCGCGTGAGCCGCACGTGCAGCGCCGAGGGCGCCGCACCGAGGGCCGTTGCGAGAAGTGCGGCCAGCGCGAGCGCGCTGGCCATGTTCGTGCGTGTCATGCGATCTCCTGAAGAGCCACCGGTCGGAATTGAACCGACGACCGCTCGATTACGAATCGAGAGCTCTACCCCTGAGCTACGGTGGCCGGATGCCCTGGGTCGGATTCGAACCGACACGGCTTTCGCCACCACCCCCTCAAGATGGCGTGTCTACCAGTTTCACCACCAGGGCGTACCGAGCGGTGAAAAGTAGACGGGAGCCGGAGCGAGCGCTACTTCGCGTCGAAGTTCTTCGCGACCTCGTCCCAATTGACCACGTTCCACCACGCCCCGACGTAGTCGGCCCGCTTGTTCTGGTACTTCAGGTAGTAGGCGTGCTCCCACACGTCGAGGCCGAGGATCGCCTTCTTCCCTTCCATCTGCGGGTTGTCCTGGTTGGGCGTGCTCATGATCGCGAGCTTCTGGCCCTCCACGACCAGCCAGGCCCAGCCCGAGCCGAAGCGCCCCATCGCGGCCGCCTGGAACTGCTCCTTGAACTTGTCGTAGGTCCCGAACGAGGCGTCGATCGCCTTGGCCACCGCGCCCTTGGGGGCGCCGCCCTTGCCCTTGCCCATCAGCCGCCAGAAGGCGCTGTGGTTCCAGTGGCCGCCACCGTTGTTGCGCACCGCGCCGCGCGTGGCCTCGGGCACCTTGGCGAGGTTCGCGAGCAGATCGCTCAGGCCCATCTTCTGGAGCTCGGGCGAGGCCTTCTCGAGCGCCGCGTTCAGGTTGTTGACGTACGCCTGGTGATGCTTGCCATGATGGATCTGCATCGTCTGCGCGTCGATGTGCGGCTCGAGCGCCGAGAAGTCATACGGGAGGGCCGGAAGCGAATAGGGGTAGGACATTGAGAAGCCTCAGGTAAATGACGTGAATGAGGTGAATGAGGTTGGGCTCAGCGGCCCAGAGTCTCCCGGAAGAACGCGATGGTCCGCGGCCACGCCTGCTCGGCGGCGCGCAGGTTGGCTCCGTTGCGGTCGGCCAGCGCGCGCAGGAAGCCGTGCCCGGCGCCCTCGAACATCGTGACGTCGAACCGCTTGCCGAGCCGCTGCATGACGACCTGGGCCGGCGGGACCGTGGCGTCCACGCGTGCATCGTCGCCGCCGTAGAGGCCGAGGACCGGCGCGCGCCCGGTCGAGAGCAGCGCTGTGTCGGGCGATGTGCCGTAGTACACGACCGCGCCGCGGATGCCTTCGAGGCTCAGCGCCTGCGCGAAGCTGATGCCGCCGCCCCAGCAGAAGCCGACCGTGCCCAGCGCACCGGTGGCCGCGGGGAGCGACCTGCCGTAGCGTGCCGCGGCGCCGAGCCGGCGGTCGATCTCCGCCGGCGTGAGCGTGCGGATCAGCGCCATCGCGCCCTGGCGATCCACGGACTCGGTGCCGCCGCCGTTCGGGCCCTTGCCCGTGAGCAGGTCGGGCGCGATCGCGATGAACCCCTCGGCCGCGAGTTGGTCGGCGACGCCGCGCGCCCAGTCGGTGAGGCCGAAGATCTCGTGGATGACGATCACGACCGGCGCCTTGTCGCGGCGTTCGGGATACACGACCCACGTCTTCACGCTGTCGCCGCCGCCGGCGTCCAACTTGACCCATTCCCCGTGGCGGGGCGAGTGATTGAGGCGGTCCACGGCGAGCGACTCGGGGGCCGGGAGGGCGGCCGGGCCGGCCGCGGCGGCCTGTTGTGCGGCCGCGGGGCTCGCACCAATAAGGAAGAGGGCTGTCGCCAGGGCCGCGGGGGCAAACCCGGGTAATGCGCGAAGTGTCAGATTCATGCGTGAAACCTGATGCGGCCGGGCGCCGTACGCCAGACAGGCCCCCCTCACCGAGAGAGTCAGCCGGCATGGGCGCGCACCTCGCCGACCTGAAGTACGGAATCCGGATGATATTCAAGCATCCGGGGCTTGCCAGCATCTCCATCCTCGCGCTGGCGCTGGGAATCGGCCTCACCACCACCATGTGGAGCATCGTCTACGGCGCGCTGTTGCGCGGCCTCCCGGTCCCGGAGGGCAACCGGGTCATGGCGGTGTACCGCACCAACCCGTCGCAGAACGTGGATCGCACGTCCGTCATCATCCAGGACTTCGACGAGTGGCGCTCCGTGCAGAAGTCGTTCGAGGATCTCGCCGGCTACTACCAGGGCACGATCAACCTCAGCGGCGGCACGGGCCGGCCGGAGCGCTACCAGGGTGCGTTCATCACTCCCAACGCCGTGCGCCTGCTTCGCGTCGCCCCGATGCTGGGCCGTTGGTTCCAGGACGACGAGGGCACGATCAGCGGGCCGAACGCGGTCGTCCTCGGCTACGACGCGTGGCGCACGCGGTTCGCCTCGGACTCCGGCGTCATCGGGCGCACGATCCGCGCCAACGATGTCTCGGCGCAGATCGTCGGCGTGATGCCGCCCGGCTTCAAGTTCCCCAGCGCCGAGGAGATCTGGCTGCCGCTGCGGATCGACCGGCTGAAGGCTTCGCGTGAGAACGGCCAGCAAGTCGAGGTGTTCGGCCGGCTCAAGCCCGGTGTCACTCCGTCGCGGGCCGCACTGGACCTCCAACCCGTCGAGGATCGGCTCGCGCAGGAGTACCCGAAGACCAACCAGGGCTACCGCGCCGTCGTCATGTCGTACACCGACTACGATATCGGCCCCGAGCCGCACACCCTGTTGTGGACGATGATGGGCGCCGTGCTCGGCGTGCTCCTGATCGCCTGCTCGAACGTCGCGAACCTGCTGCTGGCCCGCGCCGCGGCGCGCACCAAGGAAGTCGCGGTGCGCACCGCCCTGGGCGCGAGCCGCTGGCGGATCGTATCCCAGCTCATCTCCGAATCACTGGTGCTCAGCTTCTGCGGCGCGCTGGCCGGCCTCGGCATCGCGGTCTACGGCGTGCGCCTGTTCACTGACGCCATCCACAACGCCGCCACGATCCCGTACTACATCGTGATGAAGGTGGACCTGCCCGTGCTGCTCTTCGTCACCGCCATCACGTTCGTCGCGGGCGTGATCGCCGGTGTGCTGCCCGCACTCCAGGCCACGGGCGCGAAGATCTCCGACGTGCTCAAGGACGAGAGCCGGGGCTCCTCGTCCATGCGGCTCGGGCGGTTCGCCAAGGGCCTCGTGATCGCGGAGATCGCGCTCGCCGGAGGGCTGCTGATCGCCTCGGGGTTCATGATCCAGAGCGTCGTGCAGCGCAGCCAGTTCGACTACGGCGTGCCGACGCGCTCGGTCTTCACGGCGCGGATCGGGCTGTTCGAGGCGACCTACCCCGACTCGGCGAGCCGCCAGCAGTTCTGGAACGGGCTGGTGCAGCGGCTGGAGGGGCTCCCGTCGCAGCACGGGGTCGCGCTGACGTCGAGCCTGCCCGGCACCGGGACCGGCTGGAACCGGTTCGCGGTCGAGGGCGCCACCTACAGCAGCGACCGCGACCGCCCGCGGGCGCGGACGGCGGCCGTGACCCCGGGGTTCTTCGGGACCTTTTCACTGCGCGCTCTGGAGGGCCGGCTGATCGGGCCGGGCGACATCGGCGGCGCGATGCCGGTGGCCGTGGTCACGAAGAACTTCGCGACACGGTACTTCCCCGGGGCATCGCCGCTGGGACGGCGCGTGCGGTTCGGCGGCGCGGACTCGCAGCAGCCGTGGCTCACGATCGTGGGCGTCATGCCCAACGTGTGGTACCAGGGAACGGACGACAACACTCCCGAAACGATCCTGACCTCGATCGGCCAGGGGGACTGGCGGTTCCTGAGCGTTGCCGTGGCGACCGACGGCGGCGATCCGCTCCGGTTCGCCGACCCGGTGCGCGCCACGATCGCCGCGCTCAACCCGGACCTGCCGATCTACTTCGTGCGCACGCTGCAGGGCAGGATCGACGACAACGGCTGGTTCTACCGGATATTCGGCGTCCTGTTCTCGGTCTTCGGATTCGCGGCGCTGCTGCTCGCGGCGATCGGCGTGTACGGCGTGATGTCATTCTCGGTGGCCCGCCGTACGCAGGAGGTCGGGGTCCGCATGGCCCTGGGAGCGGGAGGCCGCGACGTGCTCCGGATGTTCCTGCGCCAGGGCGCCGTGCAGGTCGGGATCGGCCTGGTGATCGCCCTGGGCCTGGCGATCCTACTGTCCAAGGGGCTGCGGATCGTGCTCTTCCAGGTGGACACGTCGAACCCGGTCATGTTCGCCGCGGTGATGGGCGCGCTGGCCCTGACCGGCCTGGTCGCGACCTTCATCCCGGCGCGGCGGGCCGCGCGGGTGCATCCTATGGAGGCTTTGAGATACGAATGAGAGGTGGGATGAACTGCTTCGTCGGAACGAGTGGCTACGCCTACAAGGAGTGGAAAGGGCACTTCTACCCCGCCGAGCTGAAGCCGGCGGACTTCCTGCGCTACTACGGGACGAAGTTCCGCACGGTCGAGATCAACAACACGTTCTACCGCATGCCGACCGAGCAGCTGCTCGCCTCGTGGGCCGGACAGGTCCCGGACGGTTTCACGTTCGTGCTCAAGGCCTCGCAGAAGATGACCCATCGCAAGCGCCTCAAGGAATGCGGCGAGGAGCTCCAGTACTTCGTGCGCACCGCCGCGACGCTGGGTGACCGGCTGGGTCCGACGCTGTTCCAGCTGCCGCCATATCTCAAGAAGGACCTGCCGCGGCTCCAGGATTTTCTGACGCTCCTGCCCCAGGGCTGGCGGGCGGCCTTCGAATTCCGGGACGCGTCCTGGTTCGACGAGGAGGTGACCGGGCTGCTGCGCGCGCACGGGGCGGCACTGGTCGCCGCCGAGACCGATCCGGACGAGTCGGAGCTGGCTGTGCCCTTCGTGCCGACCGCGGACTGGGGTTACCTTCGGCTGCGCCGCAAGGCATATGATCCCGGCGCGCTCGCGGCGTGGGCCGCGAAGATCCAAAATGCAGGCTGGCGGGAGGCGTTCGTGTTCTTCAAGCACGAGGACGAGGCGACCGGCCCCCGGCTGGCGGCCGAGTTCATGCAGCTCCTGGAAGCGACGACATGACATCCGCGGTGCGGATCGCCCTCGAGGCACTGCTCGTCCTGGCTGCCACGTGGGCGGCCGGGCGCGTCGCGGTGTTCGCCGTTCAAGGCGGGTCGCACCACGGCGGCACGCGACGCGGCGTCAGCCTGATCGCGAACCTCGTGCGCGCGGTAGTCGCGGCGATCGGCCTGGTAATGATCCTCGATACCCTCGGCATAAAGATCACCGGCCTCCTCGCGACCCTCGGCGTGGGCGGCCTCGCGATCGGCCTCGCGCTCCAGGACACGCTCTCCAACTTCTTCGCGGGGCTCCGCATCCTCGTGGCGGGCAAGATCCGCCCCGGCGATTTCATCCGCCTGGACAACGGGCTCGAAGGCACCGTGAGCGACATCACTTGGGGCCAGACGACGGTGCTCCAGTCGCCGAACAACCTGGTGCTCGTGCCCAACAGCAAGCTCGCGGCGTCCGTCACGGTGAACTTCAGCCTGCCCGAGCAGGCGCAGAACTTCACGGTGCCGCTCAGCGTCTCGCGCGAGAGCGACCTCGAGAAGGTGGAGACGGTGACGATGCAGGTGGCGCGCGAGACGCTGCGGGTGGTCGAGGAGGCCGTTGCCGATTTCGAGCCGGTGGTGCGTTTCGACGGCTTCGGCGATTCGGGCATCAACGTCAACGTGGTGCTGCGGGCCCGCCACTACACCTCGCGCGGCCGCATCATCCACGAGTTCACCAAGCGGCTGCTGGCGCGCTACCGCGCCGAAGGGATCGTGCTCGCCACGCCGTTGCGCGCCGTCATCACCAGAGACGGCCCGCCCAGCCCGTAATCGCCTCACCCAGCTCCTCCAGCACGTCGTCCTTCGAGCGGCCCGTTGATTTGGGCACGTTGAAGGAATGGTCCCCGCCCTCGATCGAGTAAAGGCTCGCGCGCGGGCCCAGCCGCGCGAGCACCTGCATCAGCAGCCGTGGCTCGGCGAATTCGTCCCTCGTGCCCTGCACGAACAGCATCGGCGCCGTGACGCGATCGAGATGGTCGGCGCGCGCGATGGACGGCTTGCCCGGCGGATGCAGCGGGAAGCCGAGAAATGCCAGGCCGCGCACGCCTGGCAGCGGCGATTCGGCCTGCGCGTTGGACGTCATGCGCCCGCCGAACGACTTGCCGCCCGCCAGCAGCGGCAGTCCGGGCGCCGCGATCGCCGCCTCGGCCAAGGCCTCGCGCACCCGGGCCATCGCGACCGACGGCGCGTCCGGCCGGCGGCTCTTGTTCTCCATGTACTCGAACTCGTAGCGGAACGTCCCGACGCCGCGCGCGGCCAGCGCGGCGGCAACCCTCTCCATGAACGGATGGCGCATCCCGGCACCGGCGCCGTGCGCCAGCACGAGCAGGACACGCGCGTCGTCGGGCAGTTCCAGCAAGTGGTTCACGATCCTCCGCGACGCGCCTTCCGCTTCGCGAACCTCGCATGCAGGCCCTCGAGCGCCGCGGGCAGATCCGGCTTGAGGTCGAGCACCCTCCGCAGTGGATCCTCTTTCAGCTTCTTCATGCGCTCCGGCATCGTCCGGATCGTGAAGTCGGCGAGCGACAGCTTGGGCCCGACCTCCTTCCACAGGAGCGGCGCCGAGACCAGCGCGCCCGGCACCGGGCGCACGCTGAAGGGCGCCGCGAGCAGGCGGCCGTGGCCGTTCTGCACGTAGTCCAGGTACACCTTGCCCTCGCGCTTCTGGACCTGGCGCACCACGGTCGCAATCTCCGGCAGATCCGCGGCGACGGCACGCGCCAGCAGGCCGCCTAACGTCCGCGCCTGCTCGTACGTGACCTGGCGGCCCAGCGGCAGCAACACGTGCAGTCCCGAGCTGCCGCTCGTCTTCACGAAGCTCGGCAGGCCGATCTCATCGCACAGCGCGCGGCACGCCAGGGCGACCTCAACCACGTGCGCGAACGGCGCGCCCTTGGGGTCGAGGTCGAGGATGCACCAGTCGGGCGACTCGAGCGTCGAGACGCGGCTGCCCCAGATGTGCAGCGGGATCGCCGCCATGTTGGCGATGTACAGCAGCGCCTGTTCGTCCTCGCACACGAAGTAGTGCAGCTCACGCTGCGACTCCTCGCTCCACACGGTGACCGTGCGCACGAAGTCGTGCGCGTAGTCGGGCGCGTCCTTCTGGAAGAACGACTTGCCCAGAATGCCGTCCGGGTAGCGCGTCAGGACCAGGCAGCGATCCACGAGATACGGCAGGATCCACGGCGCGATCTGCCGGTAGTAATCGATCAGGTCGCCCTTGGTGTAGCCCTCGTCCTTCCAGAAGATCTTGGTGAGGTTGGAGAAGTTGAAGGTCGGCTTCGCGCGGGGCGCCGCCGGCGCGGGAGCGGCGCGAGGCGGCACGTCGGTGAGCTGGCGCCTCAGCGCGCACTCTTCGGGCGCCTTGTCGTCCCGGAATCGCACGAACACCGGCTGCCGCAGCAGGCCCTCGTCCGTCCGCTCCTTGAAGCGCACCTCGGCGACGAGCAGCGGCTCGGTCCACGTCTCGTCCTTGCCCTTCGGCACAGGACCCGTGCACAGGGCCTTCTTCACGACGTGCGACTCGAGCACCGAGCCGACGTCCTTCAGCATCGCGTCGGTGAACCCGCTGCCCGCGCGACCCATGTAGACGAGCCCGCCGTCCACGTACTGGGCCAGGTGCAGCGCGCCGAACCCGGAGCGGGCGCCCTTGGGCCGGGAGAAACCCACCACGACGAAGTCGTCCACCTTGTCCGCACGGATCTTGAGCCACTCCGCCGAGCGGCGCGAGCGGTAGGGCGAGTCGGCCTTCTTGGCGACGATGCCCTCGAGCCCCATGCGCTCGATCCGCTCGTAGAGCGCCTCGCCGTCGGTCTCGAAATGGTCGAGAAACTTGAGCGCGCCCGCCGCGGGCAGAACTCGGCGCAGCACCTGCTTGCGTGCGATCAACGGCAGGCCCCTCAGGTCGTGACCTTCCGCCGCGACCAGGTCGAACAGGTAGAGAGAGGCGGGCAGATCGACCGAACCCTTGCGGATGTCGAAGGCCTTCTTGAGCTGCGAGCGCTGCTGGAGCCGCTGGAAGCTGGGAAGCCCCGCCGCGTCATGAACCACGAGCTCGCCGTCCATCACCAGGCCGCCAAAGGGCAGCGCGGCCACGGCGCGCGCGACTTCCGGGAACGTCGCCGTGTAGTCCACGCCGTTGCGCGAGAGCAGCTTCGGCTCGCCGCCTTCGCGTGCCGCGATGATCCGATAGCCGTCAAGCTTCAGCTCGAACAGCCAGCCCGGCTTCGTGAACGGCCCCTCGCGCGTCTCGGCCAGCATCGGCGGGACGTCCTTCGCGCGCACCGCCTTCACGGGCGCCTTCAGCTTCTTCAGCTCGGCGCGCAGCGCGGCCGAAGGATCCTTGCCCTGCTTCAGCTCCTCGACGGTCAGCCCGGAGAGCACCGAGCCGGGCGGGAAGTCGTCGCCGTGCTCGGAGACCTGGCTGTCGCGCTCCTTGATGAGAAGCCACTCTTTGACGCCCTTCTTCAGCTTCACCAGCGTCCAGCGGCCTTTGAGCTTGTAGCCCCTGAGGTCGAACAGCAGCTTGCCCTTGGCGAGTCCCGCGTGCGGGTCCTCGATCGGCACCCACTCGCCGCGGTCCCACACGATCACGGCGCCCGCGCCGTAGTTGCCCTCCGGAATGATCCCCTCGAAATCGCCGTATTCGATCGGGTGGTCCTCGACGAACACGGCGAGACGCTTGTCGGCGGGATTCTTCGACGGGCCTTTCGGCACCGCCCACGAGCGCAGGACGCCGTCCATCTCGAGGCGCAGATCGAAGTGGAGGCGGGTGGCGGCGTGCTGATGGACGACGAACAGCCGGCTCGCGCCCGGCGCCGCGCCACCCGATGGCTCGGGCGTGCGGTCGGCGGAGCGCTTCGCCCGATAGGCGGCGAGCGAGTCCTTGGTTTTCGAGGACGGGGACACGGTCCCCAATTCTAGCGGCCGGGCGCGGGCAAGCGCGAGTTACGCGGCGCGCTCCCTCGCCTCCGGCACCAGCACGGGCCGGCGCGTCTTCGTCGCGGCGCGCACCCACAGCACGGCACCCACGATCACGGCCATGCCGAGCAGCTTGCGCGCCGAGAGCTCCTCGTGGAGCAGCAGCCAGCCGAGGAGCACCGCGACGACCGGGTTCACGTAGGCGTAGGTACCGACGATCGTAGCGGGCGCGTGGTTCAGCGCGTACGCGTAGGCCGTGTACCCGACGATCGAGCCGAGTACGACCAGATACGCGAATGAGAACCACGCCTCGCGCGAGAGCGGCAGGTGGAGGTGCTCGCCGCGCGCGAATGAAAGCGCGAGCAGCGCGAGCCCGCCCGCGACCATCTCCACCGCCGCCTGGCTCAGCGCCGACGCGCCGGTGGGACGGCGCTTCAAGAGCACGGTGCCCAGGCCCCACGACGCGCTCGCGCCGAGCAGGACGAGCGGGCCGCGCAGGTCGCTCGCCATCAGCGCGCGCGGCGTCGTGCCGGTCAGCACGACCGCGCCCAGCAGGCCGATCAGCAGGCCCGCCGCGAGCCGCCACGTGAATGGCACCGTCCCGCCGGGCACCAGCGCGTCGAACAACGCCGACCAGATCGCTACCGTCACGACGTAGATGCTCGCGGCGCCAGCGTCCACGTATTGCTCCGCCCACACCAGCATGCCGTTGCCGCCGAACAGCAGCATCACGCCGCCGATCGCCAGCACCGCCCATTCCTCAGGAGCCCTCGGGAACTTGAGCCCAAGGGTCAACGCGATCGCGCCGAGCAGCAGCCCGGCGATCACGAACCGCGCGCCGCCGAACAGGAACGGGGGCAGTTCCATCACGCCGACCCGGATCGCGAGGTACGTCGTGCCCCACACGATGCACACGATCAGGTAGGCAACCAGGGCCCGCCCACGCAACTCACTCACGCGAACCACCATTCAGCATCATGTAAAGTATGACACCGGCAGGTCGTCCGGTGTGAAACCCCGGACTTGCACCTTCGCGCCACCCTGTCTATTCTAGCGGCCCTATGAGCGCACGCCCGCTGTCTTCGGCCACGATCTCCTTCGGCCTCGTCTCGGTGCCGATCCAGATGTACTCGGCATCGGAGTCGCAGGCCGCGATCTCGTTCAACTGGATCAACAAGAAGACCGGGGCCCGCTGCAAGCAGCAGTACGTGGACTCGAAGACCGGCGAGAAGGTCGAAAAAGAAGACATGATGAAGGGCCGCGAGTTCACGAAGGGTCAGTACGTGCTGTTCACGCCCGACGAGATCAAGGCCATGGAGGAGAAGAAGGACACCGGGATCATCAGCGTCACGGAATTCGTCCCGGCCGACCAGGTCGAGCGCCTCTACTTCGACAAGGGTTACTTCATCGGCCCGAACAAGGGCGGCGAGCGCGCTTACAAGCTGCTGACCGAGGCGCTGAAGAAGACGAAGCTCGTGGCGATCGGGCAGTACGTGGCGCGCGGCAAGACGTACCTGGTCATGTTGCGTCCGATGGAAGGCGGCCTAGTGCTCGAAACGCTGCACTACGCCGACGAAGTGCGCTCGATGAAGGATGTGCCGCTCCCCGAAGGCGACGTGAAGCCCGCCGAGCTGGCGCTGGCGCTCCAGATCATCGAGCAGCTTAAGACGGACGCGTTCAAGCCGGAGAAGTACCGGGACACCGTGCGCGACCGGATGCAGGAGCAGATCGACGCGAAGATCGCGGGCCAGGAGATCGTCGCCGAGCCGACCGAGGAGCCCGAGACCCAGATCATCGACCTGATGGAGGCGCTCAAGGCCTCCCTGTCGAAGGGCGGCGGGATGAAGGCCGTGCAGGGCAAGCCGTCCGCCGCGAAGACGACCAGGATCAAGCGGAAGGCCGCTAGCGGCTGACCCTCTGCTTCATCGGGCTCTCGTTCCACAGCCGGATCATCAGGATCGCGCCGATCAGCGAGAACGGCATGATCATGAAGGTCCACGCGCCCCAGCCCAGCCGGTCGAGAAAGTGGCCGAGTAGGAACCCGGTGAGACCGGACGCGAGGTACTGCACGCCATCCAGGGTCCCTGCCACGGTGGCGGCCGCCCGGGTCCCGCCGAAATCCATCGACGCGGTGCCTGAGAGCATCCCGTGCACGCCGAAGATCCACATGCAGGTGAAGCCGATCATGAACGCGGCGAGCCCCGGTGCCCTTGCCTGGCCAAGGACGAGCAGCGAACCGATCTGGCCCAGGTAGAAGATGAACGCCACCGGCGGACGCCTGGACTGGAACCAGCGGTCCGACAGGTAGCCGCACAGGAGACCGCCGCAGATCCCGCCCACCGTCACGCCGAGCGTGGCGACCGAGAAGAGAAAGGTCCCCGGCGAGATGTCGTGCACTTCCTTGAGGAAGGGCACGAACCAGAGCATCAGCCCCTGCCGTACGAACCCGGTGCAGAACTCCGCGACGGCCAGCGTGATGATGACCGGATTTGAAAAGACGCGGGTCGCCAGGTAGTGCCAGTCCACCGGCCGGTCGCGGTCGGCATCGTGGGCGGTGGCGTCCTCGGTGTCGATGGCGGCGAACCCCGCCTGGGCCGGCGTGTCCTTCACGAGGAAGAAATCGACCACCGCCATCGTGGCGATGGCGGCCGCGGGGATCAGGAAGACCCAGTACCAGGCGAACGCCGCCAGGATCCAGCCGCCGATCGTGAGGGCAAGGAAGTACCCGCTCGAGATCATGATCCCGAAGATGCCGCCGAACACTCCCCGCTCCCGCACGTGGAACCACGGCGCGTTGATCTTCACGATCGAGAGCGCCCCGTAGGACTGGAAGTACTGGCTGACCGCAAAGAGCAGCGACATCCCCACGACGATCCTGGTCTGCCATCCGCTCAGAAACAGGAGCCCGATGACGAGGTTGATCGTCGCCGTCCCCGCGGCGCCGATGAGGATCGCCTTCTTCCCTCCGATCCGGTCCGACAGCGGCCCGTTGATGATGACCGAGAGGGCGTAGGTCCAGAACCCCGCGGTCGCGATCGTCCCGAACTGCTCCTTCGAGAGATGGAAGTAGTCCATCATCGTCTTGGAAGAGACGTTCAGGTTGTAGCGGCCCATATACATCGTCGCGTAGGTCACGCCGAGCGGGAACCAGTTCAGGAACCGGCGCGTGCGATACGCAGGGCTGTGCGCTGGCGCGTCAGCCATGGATCAGCTCCCTTCCCGGCCGTCGGGGATGCATGAGGCCCCACAGCTGCGCGAAGGTCTCCTCCAGCGCCGGGCCGAGCTTCTTGGGATCGCCGGTCTTCTCCGGCTCGTTGTCGAACACGGCGAACGGCACCTCGAAGCCCTTGATCCTGATCGTTCCGGTCTTCCTGCCGCCGGAGAGCCGGTCCCAGTCGTTCGTCCGGTAGTAGAACTCCATCTTCTCGTCGGGAACCGAGTGGAAGAGACTGGAATCCGCCTGACCGGGATCGAAGCGGCGCCGGTTCTTCCGGACCGATTCATCGTAGGAAACGTCGATATAGACGATCCCGGCGCGGCTCAGGATCTCGTCCGCGAGATGCGCGAACGCCTCGGCGAAGCCGTTGTCGCCGCCGCGCGAGAACTCGATCATGACCGTCTGGCGCCGGGTGAAGTCAGGATCGCGCGCGAGCCGCTTCTGGAACTCGAGGTTGATCCGGAGGATGAAGAGGTTCCACAGGTGGTCGCCCTTGAAGTAGTAGTCCTTCGTGGTGAAGACCCGGGGCTGGCCGAGGCGCTCCAGCAGGTCGTCGATCTCGAAGGTCTCCCACACGAAGGGAAAGTCGTCGATCTCCACGAACGGGCCGATGTGGAAGCGCGTGACCCGGGCGGTCTCGTCCGTCTGCTTCAGGAAGTCGATGACTTCGCTCTTGCCGGCCGCCGGGCGGCCGATGATGATGATCGTCTCGAACCGCTCGGGCGCGCTCACCGGGCGAGCTTCGCCTTGACGTCGCGGAACCAGTTGTCCACGCGCACCAGCTGCGGCGCGCGCATTCCCGCCCCCGATTGCCGGGTCGCGGCGAAGATGAACGAGCCGTCTCGGCCGACCGCGTAGGACTGGTGGAAGCCGTCGAGAATGACGCCGTTCAGGTTGATGACGGGCCGCGCGTCGCTGACTGCGAAACTGGATCCCGACGCCGTGACGTGCGCCGCCATCAAATGGTCACCGCCGATGAAATACAGCTCGCGGCCATCGACGGACCAGCGGGGTTCCGACCCGCCGCCGTTCGAGGCCTGCCACCGTGCGCCGTCGGTGTTGGGGAAGGGCCGCACGTAGACCTCGTTCGAGCCGGACTCGTTGGACGTATACGCGATCCAGCGTCCGTCGGGAGACACGGCGGGGTGCAGCTCGGTATACACGCTGTGCACCAGCGGCACCGGCGTGGAATCGCCGCTCACGCGAACCCCGACGATGTCTCCCGCACCGACGGTTCCATTGTCCGTCCGCAGCACGAGCCAGCGTCCGTCGCGCGTCCACTCGACCTCCTGGACCTGCCGGTCGAGCTTCGCCAGGCGCCGGTCGGCGCCGCTGCCGTCGGCCGGGTGCGCGAAGACGATGCTGGTGCTTCCGCTGTCGCGGATGAACGCGATGAGACGGCCATCGGGTGACCAGGTCGGGCGGCGGTCCTGGCCGCCGAACGTCAACCGGGTGAACGGACCCCGGTCGAGCTGCTTGAGCCAGATGTTCAGGCTGCCGACGGTGGAGCCCACGCCCACCGCGAGCCGGCGCCCATCGGGCGAGAGCGTCGGTGATGAGAAGGCGCCCACCCACGACGAGTCGATCGGCTGCGGAACGCCGCCGGGTCTGATCCGGACCATGAGGTTGTCCGACGATCCGGCGCCGCCGCTCATGTACACCAGCGATCCCGAAGGCGACCACGCCAGCTGCGGGAACGAGCCGCCGCCCACCAGGACCCCCTCCAGCACGGGGACCGACGAGCCCGTCACCTCCAGGCGCTTGAGGTCGAAGGGCGCGACGAGCGCCACGCCGTCGCGGCGCACGTACAGCAGTTGGCCGCCGGGGAGATACCAGGCCTGGGCGACATCGGCGAACAGCAGCTTCTGGGTGTGCGTCTTGAGGTCGAGGACGTGGATGCCCATGGTGACGCAGCCGGACGAGCACTCCAGGAACAGAACGCCGCGTGCGCCCGGCAGGGGCGTCGGACTGCTCGAGCCCAGACCGCGCAGCATCGAGTCATCGAGCACCACTGTGCTGGCCCCGCCCGCGGCGCTCACCCGACGCATTCCCTCCAGCGTCGGGGGCACGTAGACGAGCGTGTTGTCGTCGAGCCAGGCAACGCCACCGAACCCGTTGATGCTCGCCGCCGAGTCGGCAATGGTGATCGTGGCGCCGCCGCCCGTCCGGACCTTCTTCAGGCGGCTGTCCGCGATGAACGCGATCCATTCGCCGTCGGGCGAGAACACGGGAGCCGACGCCCGCTCCGTGCCAGCGATCGGCACGGCATCCAGCTCGCCGCGGCGCTTCACCCACAGCCGGCCGTTCTGCACGTTGTCCCTGACGACCAGCGTCGCGCCGTCCGGTGACAAGGCCAGCGCCGGGAGCACGCCGGACATGCTCAGGCTGTCGCCCAGCGTGATGTAGGACCAGCTCGGACTCGCGGACTGACGGCCCTGCACCCAGCCCCACACCGCCACAAGGGTCGCGACTACGGCGACACCGGCGGCGATCTGAAACCGCCGCCGCCAGTCCGCGCCAGCCGACGAGGCCGCCGCGCGCGCCGCCGTGCCCGCCCGGGACGCCGGCAGCGCCGGCCCGAGGCCGGCGAGCGCCTCGGCGAACTGCGCGGCCGAGGCGAAGCGATCGGCGGGGAGTTTCTCGAGCGCCATCCTCACGGCGGCATCCACATGCGGTGGAATCGTGTGCCGCTGGAGCGTGAGCGAGCGCGGTTCCTCGGTCATGACCCGCGCGATGATCGCCTGCGGAGTCGGCCCGTTGAACGGCGGCTCGCCCGACAACATCTCGTACAGCACGCAGCCCAGCGCGTACACGTCGGCCTTGGGCGTGATCTCGCGCTGCCCCATCGCCTGCTCGGGGCTCATGTAGTGCGGGGTGCCCAGCGACATGCCGGTTTCGGTCATCCGGCTCCCGCCCTCCGAGTGGGAGGCCGCCAGCGCGATCCCGAAATCCGCCACCAGCGCGTGCCCGCCGTGCAGCAGGATGTTCTCGGGCTTGATGTCCCGGTGCACGATCCCGTGGCCGTGCGCGTACTCGAGCGCGTCAGCGACCTCCCGGGTGATCCGCACCGCGTCGTCCACGGGCAGCTGCTTCTCGCGGATCAGCCGCTCGCGCAGCGACTCGCCTTCGACGTACGGCATCACGTAGAAGACCAGGCCGTCCGCCTCACCCGAGTCGAACAGCGACAGGATGTGCGGGTGCTGGAGGTTGGCCGTGGTCTTGATCTCGGAGAGGAACCGTTCGCCGCCCAGGACCGCGGACAGCTCGGGCCTGAGCACCTTGAGCGCCACCTTGCGAT
>JBIOIA010000018.1:0-22713 GCA_044449445.1 Gemmatimonadales bacterium | reverse complement strand
CCCGGGCTCGTCATCGGACATCAGCCTGCCGCCGGCCCCCTGCTGCCCGCCCTCCGCGGCCGCCTGCCGCCTCCCCACGATGACTTCGGCATCGGCCGCCTCCGAACGGCCCACATCTATCACCTCGACCCGCCGTGGCGCTGCGTCGAGCCGCCGCCTCAGGTCCTCCACCTGGAGCCGGAGGTCGAGCAACGAGTTGACGATATACTGCACCTCCTGGCCCGCGATGTCACGTCCCGCCGCCGGCACCCGCACGGGCAGGTTGCGGCCTACCGATTCGCGGATCTCGCGCGGGATGTCCGTGGCGCGGATCTCTCCCGAGGGCGAGAGCACCACCATGGACTCGATCAGGTTGCGCAGCTCGCGCACGTTGCCCGGCCACGGCGCGTCCACCAGGATCCGCGTCGCCTCGGGCGTGATGCCCTTGAACGGCCGGTCGTGCAGCCGGCTGAACTCGGTGATGAACCGCCGGACGAGAATCGGGATGTCGCCGCGCCGCTCGCGCAGCGGCGGCAGGTAGATCGACAGCACGTTGAGCCGGTAGTAGAGATCGGCCCGGACGTGCCCCAGCTCCATCGCCTCCTTGAGCGAGCGGTTGGTCGCGGCGATGACGCGCACGTCCACCTTGATCGGCGCCGCGCCGCCCACCCGGAAGAACTCCCGCTCCTCGAGGACGCGCAGCACCTTGACCTGCGTCGCCGCCGGCATCTCGCCGATCTCGTCGAGGAAGATCGAGCCACCCTCGGCCAGTTCGAACATGCCGAGCCGCCGCTCCGTCGCGCCGGTGTACGAGCCCTTCTCGTGCCCGAACAACTCGCTCTCGAGCAGCGTATCGGGTATCGCCGCGCAGTTGACCGCGATGAACGCCTTGCCGCGCCTCGGCGAGAGGTCGTGGAGCGCGCGCGCCACCAGCTCCTTGCCGGTGCCCGACTCGCCCTGCACCAGCACCGTCGAGGTGACCGGCGCCATCTGCTCGATCTTGATGAGCACCGCCTGGATGCTCGGGTCTTCGCCGATGATGCCGGTGCGGACCTGGAGTTTCTTGCGATCGATGAGGCGGCGGCCCGCGGCGACGACTTCCTCGGCGGGCGCCGGCTTGATGAGGACTCCCGAGAGGCCCAGCAGGTGGCCGAGGTGCTCGGGATCGGTGTCCGTGGGCTCGACCAGGCCGAGCGTCGCGGCCTCGCCCGCCGCGTCGGCGAGCGCGCGCGGCAATCCGGCCTCGCGCAGGCCGCCGGTCAAGACGATGAGCTCGGGATGGGCGCGGCGGATGGCGGCGCGCAGGTCGTCCAGGGCCGAGACCATCGTGGTCTTGTAGCCCGCGCCCTCGAAGGCCGCGTTGGCGCGCACCGCCGCTTCGAGATCCTCCATCGTGATCAGGACGCGGTCGGCCATGGCTCAGTGCTCGGTCTTTCCCCTGAGCAGCTCGACGGCGTGCGGCGCGATGTGATCGAGCGCCGCGAGACCGTCGTTCACGCCGCCCGTCGAGCCCGGCAGATTCACGATCAGCGCGGCACCTCGCACGCCCGCGATGCCGCGCGACAAGGCCGCGCGCGGAAACGCCGCCCAGCTTTGCGCGCGCACGAAGTCCGCGATCCCCGGCGCCTCGCGCGCGATCACCGCGCGCGTCGCCTCCGGCGTGACGTCGCGCGCCGCGAGCCCGGTGCCACCCGTGGTGAGGATCAGGTCCATCGTGCCGCCATCGGCCCAGGAGACCAGCACCCGCGCGATCGCGGCCGTTTCGTCGGACACCAGCTCGCGCGCGACGACCTCGTAGCCGTGCTGCTTCGCCCACGCCTGGATCGCATCGCCCGATCCGTCCTTGCGCTCTCCGGCCGCGCCTCCGGTCGAGACCGTGAGGACGCCGACCCTGATCACGACCGCCTGCTGCCCTTGGTCCAGAACGGCGTCGTCACGACCTCGGCGCCGACCTGCTTGCCGCGGATGTCGATGGCGAACTTCGTCCCGACCGCGGCTCTTGCCGTGGGAACGTAGCAGGTGCCGATCGGCAGGCTCGTCGAGGGGCTCACGGTGCCGCTGCGCACTTCGCCGAACGGCTTGCCGTCCACGAGCACCGGCATGTGCTGGCGCGGGAAGCCCTTCTCGGTCAGCCGGAATCCCACCAGCTTGCGGGTGATTCCCCTCCCCTTCTGCTCCACGAGCGGCGACTTTCCCACGAAGTCGGTCTTCTTCAGCTTCACGATCCAGTTGAGCCCCGCCTCGAGCGGACTCGTCTCATCGTCGATGTCGTTCCCGTACAGCGGGTAGAACACCTCGAGCCGCAGCGAATCGCGCGCGCCGAGCCCGGTCAGCGTCACGCCCCCGTTCTTCGTGAGCGCCTCCCACAGTCCCAGTCCGTCCTTCGGCGCGTGGTACAGCTCGAAGCCGTCCTCCCCCGTATAGCCCGTCCGGCTGATGATGCACCGAACGCCGGCGACGTCGCCCTCCGTGAACTTGTAGTACCCGATGGGGTCGAGCGGCGTCCTGGTCAGCGGCTGCAGCACGGCCTGCGCCTTGGGGCCCTGGAGCGCGAGCAGCGCCGTCGCGTCCGAGAGGTCCGTCAGCTTGACGTCGAACTTGCCGGCGTAACCACTGATGTGCGCCCAGTCCTTCGCGGTGTTGGACGCGTTGACCACCAGCATCACCTTGTCCGCGAACCGGTAGACCAGGCAGTCGTCCACAATGCCGCCGGAGGGGTGCAGGAACGACGAGTACTGCACCTGGCCCACGGCGAGCGCCGTGGGATCGTTGGACGTGACGTGACCGACGAACGCGAGCGCGTCCCTGCCCGTCACCTCGAACTCTCCCATGTGCGACACGTCGAACAGCCCGACGCCGTTTCTCACGGCGTTGTGCTCGGCGGTGATTCCGGTGGGATATTGGACCGGCATCTCGTAGCCGGCGAACGGCACCATCTTGGCGCCTGCGGCGACGTGCTGGTCGAAGAACGGCGTGCGCTTCAGAGTGTCGGCCATTGGATCATCCCATCAGGTGAGCGAGCAGCGCCTTCTGCGCGTGCAGCCGGTTGCCCGCCTGCTCGAAGACTCGCGACTGCGGCCCTTCCATGACCTCGTCGGTGACCTCCTCGCCGCGGTGCGCGGGGAGGCAGTGCAGGAACACCGCGCCGGGCCTGGCGAGCTTCATCAGCGCGGCGTCCACGCAGTAACCCTTGAATGCCTGCTTCCGCTTCTCGGCCTCGTTCTCCTGGCCCATCGAGGCCCACACGTCCGTGCACACGACGTCGGCGCCGGTCACCGCCTCGTCCGGTTCCTCGGTGATGAGCACCTTGGTCGCCTTGCTCGCGCGCTCGAACACGTCGTGGTTCGGCTCGTAGCCCTCGGGGCACGCGAGGCGCAGCTCGAACCCGAGCAGTGCGGCCCCGTCGAGCCAGCTGTTGGCCATGTTGTTGCCGTCGCCGATCCACGCGACCTTCTTGCCCTTGTAGCCGCCCACGTGCTCGACCATCGTGAGCAGGTCGGCGAGCACCTGGCAGGGATGGTGCGTGTCGGTGAGGCCGTTGATCACGGGGATGCTCGCCCACTTCGCCAGCTCGACGACGTCGCTGTGCGCGAAGGTGCGGATCATGATCGCGTCCACCATGCGCGAGAGCACGCGGGCCATGTCGCGGATCGGCTCGCCCCGCCCGAGCTGGATGTCGCGCGCCGAGAGGAACAGGGCGTGCCCGCCGAGCTGGTAGGTGCCGACCTCGAAGCTGACCCGGGTCCGGGTGGACGACTTCGCGAAGATCAGGCCGACGGTCTTGCCGGCCAGCGGCTTGTCGCGATAGGCGCCGGACTTCATCTTGCCCGCAAGTGCAAGTATTGCATCGAGTTGCGGCGCCGAGATGTCTTCGAAGGTGAGGAAATCGCGTTCTGGCATAGAGGTCCCTGGGTCGGCCAAAATGACAGCGGGCAGGGCCGGATACTAGCCCTGCCCGCGGCGGTGGGCAAGGCGCCGTCCTTCTACTAGAGAATGTAGCGGCGCAGGTCTTCGTCCTCGACGATGTGGTCCAGCCGCTGTTTCACCCTGTCCCGGTCGAACCGGATGTGCTTGTCGCCGTCCGGGAGGTCGTAGAGGGTCTCCTCGAGCAGCGTCGTGAGGACGGTGTGCAGCCGCCTGGCGCCGATGTTCTCGAGCCGCTCGTTCAGGACCATGGCGATGCGCGCGATCTCGCGGATGCCGTCTTCGCCGAACTCAAGCTTCGCGCCCTCGGCGGCGCACAGGGCCGCGTACTGCTTGGTGAGCGCGTTCTCGGGCTCGGTCATGATGCGGATGAAGTCGTCCTCGGTGAGCGGCGTCAGCTCGACGCGGATCGGGAAGCGCCCCTGGAGCTCGGGGATGAGGTCGGATGGCTTGGAGACGTGGAACGCTCCGGCCGCGATGAACAGGATGTGGTCGGTGCGCACCAGGCCGTGACGAGTCTGCACTGTTGAACCCTCGACGACGGGCAGCAGGTCGCGCTGAACTCCCTCGCGCGACACGTCCGGCCCGATGGTGCCGCGCTCGCCGGCGATCTTGTCGATCTCGTCGATGAAGATCATGCCGTGGTTTTCGACCCGGTCAAGAGCCTCGTTCACGACGTCGTCCGTGTCCACGAGCTTGCGCAGCTCCTCGTCCACCAGCAGCCGGCGCGCCTCGTGCACGTGCAGAGTGCGCCGCTTCTTCCGCTTCGGGAGGATCTCGCGCAGCATGTCCATGAAGTTGACGTCCGGGCCCTGTGGACCCTCGGGCGGTCCGCCGAACACGTCCATCGGCGGGAAGTTCTCCTGCGTGACCTCGAGCTCGACGTCGCGCTCCTCGAGCTTCCCCTCCTGCAGCAGCTTGCGGAGCTTCTCGCGGGTCCGCTCGCGCCGCTCCTTCGCCTTCTCGTCGGCGCCGTCCGGCTGCGGCGTCACCTCGCCCTGTGGTGAGACCAGAAACAACGGTTTGGCGGCTTCGCCGCCCTGGGCGGCAGGGGCAGGCGGCGCTGGGGCTGAGGCGGCGGGCGGCAGGAGCAGGTCGAGCAGCCGCTCCTCGGCGCGCTTCTCGGCCTCGGGGTAGATCTCATCCTCGCGCTCGCCGCGCACCATGTTGATCGCGGCGTCCACGAGGTCGCGCACCATGGATTCGACGTCGCGGCCGACGTAGCCCACCTCGGTGAACTTCGAGGCCTCGACCTTCACGAACGGCGCGCCCGCGAGCCGCGCCAGCCGGCGCGCGATCTCGGTCTTTCCGACGCCCGTCGGGCCGATCATGATGATGTTGTTCGGCAGGATTTCGTCGCGGATCTCGTCCGGCGCCTGGGCGCGGCGCCAGCGGTTGCGGATCGCGATCGCGACGGCCTTCTTGGCCGCGGCCTGGCCCACGATGTAGCGGTCCAGCTCCGCCACGATCTGGCGCGGCGGCAACTCCTCCAGCCAGGGCAGCGGCTCGGGGCCCTGGTCCTGCTGCTCGATCTTCGCTTCGATCTTGCCGGCGTCCACCATGCGCGTTGCTACTCCAGCTCGACGACGGTGAGGTTGCGGTTGGTGAAGATGCAGATGTCGGCGGCGATGCCCATCGCCTGCTCGACGATGTCCCGCGCCGAGAGTTTCGAGTGCGCGACCAGCGCCCGCGCGGCCGCGAGGGCGTAGCCGCCCCCCGAGCCGATCGCGAGCATCGGGTCGTCGGGCTCGATCACGTCGCCGTTGCCGGTGATGGTGAGCAGCTTCTCCCGGTCGGCCACGATGAGCTGCGCCTCGAGCCGCCTCAGCACCCGGTCGCTGCGCCAGTCCTTGGCCAACTCCACCGCCGCGCGGGCCAGGTTGCCCGGGAAGCGCTCGAGCTTCTCCTCGAACTTTTCGTACAGCGTGAGCGCGTCGGCCGCGCCGCCCGCGAAGCCGGCGATGACCTTGTCGCCTTTCAGCTTCCTGACCTTCTGCGCCCTGGCCTTCATCACGGCGTCGCCGACCGTGACCTGCCCGTCGCCGCCCATGGCGACCTTGCCGTCCTTCTTGACGCAGAGAATCGTGGTGGCATGGATCGGTTGCATTACGCTCTCGGGTGTGCCTGGTGGTAGACCTTCTTCAGCCGCTCGACGCTGGTGTGCGTGTAGATCTGCGTCGTCGAGAGCGACGCGTGCCCCAGCAGCTCCTGTACCGCGCGCAGGTCGGCCCCCGCGTCCAGCAGGTGCGTCGCGAAGGAATGCCGCAGTGAATGCGTGCTCACGTCCTGCCCTCCGCTGACGGCATCGAGCACCTCGCTCACGATGAGTTGCACCGCGCGTCCACTGAGCCTTCGCCCGCGGTCGCTGACGAAGACCGCGCGGCGGTCCGGAGCCTTCGCCTCGCGCACCGCCTCGTCCCGCTTGGGAAAGTAGCGGCGCAGGGCGTTCACCGCCGCCTTGCCAAGCGGCAGCATCCGTTCCTTCTTGCCCTTGCCCCGGGCCCGCACCTGGTCCGACACCAGGTCCACGTCGTCAACATCGAGCCCCACCAGCTCGGAGAGCCGCATGCCGGTCGAATAGAAGACCTCGAAAATGGCGTGGTTCCGGCATCCCCGGAGCGTGCCCTCCACGGCGCGGGTCTCGACCAGGACGAACAGCCGGTCCATCGCCCCGCGGTCGAGGTAGCCCGGCAGCCGCTTCTCGAGCTTCGGCGTGCTGGCGGCGCGCGCCGGGTTGACCTCGATACCGTGGTGGAGGTTCAGGAACCGGTAGAAACTGCGCAGCGCCGAGAGGGCGCGGGCCATCGTGCGCTTCGACCAGCCCTTCCGCGCCGCCTGGGCGAGGTAGCCGCGGATCGCGAGCCGGTCCACGCCGGCCCACTTCCACGAATCGCCTCCGTAGTACTCGTCGAGGAACTCGGCGAAGCCCCCGAGGTCGCGGCCGTACGCCTTCACCGTGTGCGGCGAGTCGTTGCGCTCGGCGCCGAGCCAGCGCAGGAAGTCGGCCACCTGCTCGCGGGGACTCACGCCGCGATCTCCCGTACGAACGCCGTCATCGCCGCGAGCGCGCGCTCCGCGAGCATCTGCTTCTTCTTCGCCTTGTCCTTCGGCGCCTGCGGGGGCGGCGGGAGCAGTCCGAAGTTCGCGTTCATCGGCTGGAACGCCGCGGGATCGGCCCCGTGCACGTACGACACCAGCGCGCCGAGCATGGTCTCCGCGGGCGGCACGCGCGGCGCCGTGCCCTTCAGGATGCGCGCGAGGTTGAGTCCGGCCAGCAGGCCGGTGCCCAGCGATTCCGTGTAACCTTCCACGCCCGTGATCTGGCCCGCGAACAGCGTGCGCGGCCGCGCCTCCAGCGCAAGGTGCGCGCTCAGGCACTTCGGCGCGTTGAGGTACGAGTTGCGGTGGATGCTGCCGAACCGCAGGAACTCGGCGCGCTCGAGGCCGGGAATCATGCGGAACACGCGCTGCTGCTCGCCGCTCCGCAGCCGCGTCTGGAAACCGACCAGGTTCCACATCTGCGCCGCGCGGTCCTCCTGCCTGAGCTGGACCACCGCGAACGGCTCGTGGCCGCTCGCGGGGTCCATGAGGCCGACGGGCTTCATCGGGCCGAAGCGCAACGTCTCGCTTCCGCGCGAGGCCATCTCCTCGACCGGCAGGCAGCCCTCGAAGTAGGGCACCTGCTCGAACTCGTGGCCCGGATAGCGGTCGGCCGCGGTGAGCGCGGCGATGAACGCCGCGTAGTCCTCGCGCGACATCGGCGCGTTCCAGTAGTCGTCGCCGTCCCCCTTGCCGTAGCGCGAGGCCTTGAACAGCCGCTCCATGCCTAACGAGTCCGCCGAGACGATGGGCGCGATCGCGTCGTAGAAGGCGAGCGCACCGGTGCCGGCGGCCGACTCGATCGCGCCGGACAGCGCGTCCGACGTGAGCGGGCCGGTCGCGACGATGCCGGGGTCCGGCAGCGTCGTGGCCTCCTCCCGCACCACCTCGATGTTCCGGTGCGAGGTGATGCGCTCGGTCACCAGGCGGCTGAACACCTCGCGATCGACCGCCAGAGCCGATCCGCCGGGCACGCGTGCCTCGTCCGCCAGGGGCAGCAGGAGCGAGCCCAGGAGCCGCAGCTCGGCCTTCAGCAGGCCGTGCGCGTTCGTGGTCTCCGTGCTCTTGAAAGTGTTGCTGCAGACCAGCTCGGCGAGGCGGTCGGTCTTGTGGGCCGGCGTCGGGACCGCCGGGCGCATCTCGATCAGCCGGACCCGGACACCGCGCTCGGCCAGCGCCCACGCGGCCTCACAGCCCGCGAGGCCGCCGCCGAGGACCGTCGCGGTCAGTTCAGCGATTCCGCCGCGACCTCCGCGGGCTCGGCCGGCTCGGCCGCGGCCGCGAACTCCGTCCCGCACTTGAGGCACTTGTTCCACGTGCCGCGTGCCTTGGTCGTCTTCTGCTCCGCCCCGACGTTCCCGCAGCTCGGGCACACGGCGGGCACCGGGCGGTTCCACACCGTGAAGTCGCATGCCGGGTAGCGGTTGCAGCCGAAGAACGAGCGGCCCTTCTTCGAGCGCTTCTCGGCCAGGTCGCCGATGCCGCACTTCGGGCACTTCACGCCGAGCGGCACGGGGCGCGTGTTCTTGCACTTGGGATAGCCGGTGCACGCCATGAACTCGCCGAAGCGCCCGGTCTTGATCACCATCGGCTTGCCGCACTTCTCGCACACCTCGTCCGTCGGACGGTCCGGCGCGCGCGGCTTGCGCAGCGACTTGGTGTACTTGCACTCCGGGTTGTTCGTCTTGGTGCACGCGATGTACGGGCCGAACCGCCCGGCCTTCACCATCAGCGTGCTGCCGCACTCGGGGCAGCGCTCGTCGGCCAGCTTGGAGAGGTCGTGCGCCTCGCCGATCATCTCCTCGGGCTTGACCGCGGTGAGCCGCTTGAGGAACGGATTCCAGAAGCTGGTCAGGACCTGGAGCCGCGTCAGCTCGCCTTCCTCGATCTTGTCGAGCTCGGTCTCCATCTCGCTCGTGAACTCGACGTTGAAGATGTCGGGGAAGCGCGGCACGAGCAGCTTGTTCACCGTCTCGCCGAGCTCGGTCGGCGTGAACCGCTTGGCGTCGAGCGACACGTAGTGCCGCATGATCAGCGTGCTCGAGATCTGCGCGTACGTCGAGGGCCGGCCGATGCCGAGCCGCTCGAGCTCCTTGACCAGCGACGCCTCGCTGAAGCGCGGCGGCGGCTCGGTGAAATGCTGCTCGGGGACGATGCCGCGCAGCGTGACACGGTCGCCCTCGTTGAGCACCGGCAGCGGCGGCAGGTCGTCGAGCGTGCGGCCCTCGCCCTGCTCGCGGGCCTCGTGGTAGAGCCGGTGGTAACCGTCGAACACGATCACCGAGCCCGTCGAACGGAACAGGTACGTCCCGAGGTCGAAGTCCACCGTCGTGGTGTCGTACACGATCGGCGCCATCTGCGAGGCGACGAAGCGTTGCCAGATCATGGTGTAGAGCTTGAGCTGGTCCGCCTTGAGGTAGCGCTGGACGACATCCGGCGAGCGGTCGACGTCGGTCGGGCGGACCGCCTCGTGGGCGTCCTGCGCCTGCGGGCTGCTCGCGCCGCCGCTGAAGTTCGCCTGGTCGGGCAGGTACGACTTGTCGAACGTCCGGCCGACCCAGGCGCGGGCCGCCTCGATCGCGCTCGCGGCGACGCGGGTGGAGTCGGTGCGCATGTAGGTGATGAGGCCGACCGCGCCCTCGTCGCCCAGCTCCACGCCCTCGTAGAGACCCTGGGCGATCTGCATGGTGCGCCTGGAGCTGAACCCGAGCCGCTTCGCGGCCTCCTGCTGGAGCGTGCTGGTCGTGAACGGCGCCGGGGGCCGCTTGCGGCGCTCCTTGCGCTTCACCTCGGTGACGACGAACGGCTGGTCCTTCACCGCCGCCACGATCGCCTGCGCGGCAGCTTCGTTCGCGATCTCCGGCTTGTGCCCCCCGACCTTGTGCAGCTCGGCGTCGAACTCGTGCGCGTCCTTCGAGCACTTCGCCGTGATGCTCCAGTATTCCTGCGGCACGAACTTGCGGATCGCCTGTTCGCGCTCGACGATCAGCCGCAGCGCCACCGTCTGCACGCGGCCCGCCGAGAGTCCGGTCTTGATCGCCTTCCACAGCAGCGGACTCACCTTGAAGCCGACCAGCCGGTCGAGGATGCGCCGTGCCAGCTGGGCCTCGACCTTCTTGCTGTCGATCTTGACCGGGTGCTTGATCGCAAGCGTGATCGCTTCCTTCGTGATCTCGTGGAACAGCACGCGCTTCACGTTGCCGTTCCCCTTGCCGACCTGATCCTGAACGTGCCAGGCGATCGCCTCGCCCTCGCGGTCCGGGTCGGTCGCGATCAGGATCTCTTCCGCTTCCTTCGCGGCCGCCTTGAGCTCGCTGATCGCCTTCTGCTTGCCCTTCACCGTCACGAACTTCGCCTTGAACTTGGCGTCCACGTCCACGCCGAGCTCGCGCGTGGGCAAGTCCCGGATGTGGCCCACGGTCGCCTTCACCGTGTAGCCCTTCCCCAGGTACTTGCCGATCGTCTTCGCCTTGGCAGGCGACTCGACGACGACGAGCGTGCCCTTGCGTTCAGCCATCAGACGTCAATCTCTCCCCGTGAGTCACCGGCGGATCATCCGCCGGAGCATTCCTTTCCTTATATACACGCTCTGAGCCGCGCTCCGGTTCCCCGGGCGGCGGGCGCAAGTCTACCAACCCCCATGGGTGCGGGCAAGCACGACGACCTCCGCCGCGACGTCCTTCACGCTCTTCGCGTCGGTCCTAACCCGGCCCTGCGCTTCCAGATACGCCGCTTCGCGCTGCGCCAGCAATTCGGCGAGGCGCTGCTCCACCGCGAGTCCCCGTTCGCGCCCTCTGAGCAGCGGACGGTCATCCGAGCCCTGAAGTCGACCTGCGGCCGCGGCCGGCGAGGTCTCCATGTAGAGAGCGTACGCAACTTTGAGCGTCCGGGCGCGCAGGTTCGGGTCGGCGAAGAAGCCGCCGCCCGGGGCGAGGATCGCCGGCGGTCCCTCGAGCAGCTCGGCGCCCACGGCCGCTTCGAGCGCGCGGAAGGCGGCTTCGCCGCGCTCGGCGAAGATCGCGCTCACGCTCTTCCCCTCGCGCGATTCGATCACGGCGTCCAGGTCCGTGAACGGCGCCCCGAGCTCGCGCGCCACGAGCGCCCCCACGGCGGTCTTGCCGGATCCAGGGAGTCCCACGAGGACGACGTGGCGCGGGGCCACGTCAGCGCCACTTCGCTGACCGGCCGGCGAGCTGCGCGACGTACCCGTCGAAGTTGCGCCGCATCTCGACGAGTGAATCGCCGCCGAACTTCTCCGCGTATGCGTCGGCCAGCACCAGCGCGGTCATCGCCTCGGCGATGACCGCGGCGGCCGGCACGGCGGTCGTGTCCGAGCGCTCGCTCTGCGCCGCCGCCGCCTCGCCGGTCTCCAGGTTCACGGACCGGAGCGGCGTCATGAGCGTCGAGATCGGCTTCTTCGCGATGCGCAGCACCAGCGGCTCGCCGGTCGTGATCCCGCCCTCGAGACCGCCCGCACGGTTGGTGGGCCGGCCGAATCCGCCGGCGCGGGCCGACTCGCCCGAAGGCGCGCGCAGGATCTCGTCGTGGGCCTGCGAGCCCGGCACGTCACCTGCGTCCCAGCCCAGGCCGATGCCTACGCCCTTGACCGCCGGAATGGACATCAGGGCCCGGGCGAGCCGTCCGTCCAGCTTGCGGTCCCACGACACGTGGCTGCCGAGGCCGACCATCAGCCCGCGCGCCACGACTTCCGCGACGCCGCCCAGCGTGTCGCCAGCGGCCTTCGCCGCGTCTATGCGCGCGATCATCCGCCGCTCAGCGGCGGGGTCGAGGCAGCGCACGGGCGAGCGGTCCGCTGCGGGGTTGAGGGGCACGGGCAGCGAACTCGGGGGCGAGGCCACCACGCCGCCAAGGGCGACGACGTGGCTGCCGATCTCGACCCCGAATTCCGCGAGCAAGCGCCGGCACACCGCGCCCGCGGCGACCCTCGCCGCTGTCTCGCGCGCCGAGGCGCGCTCCAGGATGTCGCGGGCGTCGGCGCGGTCGTACTTGAGGCTGCCGGCGAGGTCGGCGTGGCCGGGACGCGGGCGCACCAGCTTGCGCCGCGGCTCGTCGTCCCGGGCGCCGGGCGACATCACGTCCTCCCAGTTCGCCCAGTCCTTGTTCTCGATCAGCAACGCGATCGGCGAGCCCAGGGTTCCGCCGGCCCGGACGCCCGAGAGGATCTGCACGGCGTCGGCCTCGATTTTCATGCGCGCGCCGCGGCCGTAGCCCTGCATCCGCCGCAGGAGATCGGCGTTGACGTCGTCCGCCACGAGCGGCAGCCCCGCGGGCACGCCCTCGACGATTGCGACGAGGGCCTTCCCGTGCGATTCGCCGGCGGTCGTGAAGCAGACGTTCACCGGGCGTTCATCCCCAAGAGTGAGCGAGCCCGACCTTCCGGCCGGGCTCGCGGTGGTGCAATCTCGAGGCGCGCCGTCAGTTCGCGCCGCCCCTCGTCACGCGGGCCCGGATCGGCAACGGGTTCGCGATCGGCGTGACAAGCGGCACGACGACCACGCCGAACTGGGTCACGCCGACCAGCACCTGCTGACCCGCGCTGTTCTTGGCGAGCCGCACCGGCCCGATGATCGGGTCGCGGATCGGGATCACCGCGACCGACGCGAACCAGTAGCTGTCGAACACCTCGATGTTCGCATCCGGACGCGCCGTGTACACGAGGCGGTCGTTGGGGCTCATGTTGCCGCCGAAGCCGTTGGAGCCGCGCGTCGCCGCGTCGAACTTGTTGTTCGGGTTCACGTCCATGCCGGCGTTCTGTCCCCCGACCTGCATGAGGCCCTGCAGGCGCAGCAGGAAGTCCGACACGTACACCGAATCGGCCCGGACGAAGTTGGTCCGGCCGTTGAAATTCGTCGCGACGGCGTTGACCTTCGCCGCGCGGTTGATCTGGTAGTCGCGGACGAAGATGCCGCCGGACACCCCGGCATCCTGGAGGCCCGTGCAGCTGAGGTACTTGACCAGCAGCGCGTCAACATAGATGAGAGGGTCGCAGCCGGTCCCGACCACGTTGAAGGTGCCCGGTCGCACGTCGAACAGGAAGGCGCGCGCGAACCCGACGTTGCCGCCCTCACCCATGATGCTGTGATTGAAGTCGCCCGAGTTGCGGACGAACGTAGTGTCCTGGACGACGATCTGATCGAAGTCGGCGGTGATGCCTACGGCGCCCCCGAGCAGGGTGTCCCGGCGGAATACCCCCGGTGCCGTGTCGCGCACCGCGATGACCTGGATCGTGTCGGTACCACCGGGAATCTGGCCGATCTCCCAGAAGAAGTGCCCGTTGGGTGCACCGGCCGCCGCGGTCACTTCCTCCCAGGCGAGGTACCCCCGGCCCGGCTGGGCCTGGGCCTGGGTCGGCGTGGTGGAGTATACCGCGTAGACCTTGGTGCAGTTCACGCGGCACGTCGCCGCGACGAACTGCGGCCGATCCGAGTAATCGAACTGCGAGACCTTGAACTCGACCGCGCCCGTCGCGGAGTCGACGAGTTGGATGCTCACCTTCTCCACGTCGTAGTTGGGAAGCCGGTGGCGCCGCCGCTCGACCCGGTTGGCCACATCCACGATCGAGAGGTTCGTACCGCCGCTGTTGGCGACGATCACGGTGTCGGCGTAGTTGCCGAGCGTGTCGCGCGGCCACAACGCGATGCCGAGCGGCGCCGCGCCGACCGGGATGCCCCCGGCGACGAACGTGCTCGTGTTGACCTGGAAGACCTCGACCCGGTTGAGCAGCAGGTTGGTCAGGTACAGCTCGTTCCGGCCCGGGTTCCCGTCGAAGATGGCGTCACCGATCTGGCCGCCGGCCGGCAGGGCGAACGTCTTGCCTGCCACGATGGTCAGCGTGTCCAGGGCCGCCAGGCTCTTCGCCGTGTCCGGTGTCCCGGTGAAACTCGAATAGCCCCGGTTGCCGATCGAGTCCACCGCGAACGCTCCAATCGTCAGGAGGCGCGGGAACGTCGAGACCGTATCGAGCCTCAGCGCGAGCGTCACCGTGACGTCCGTCAGGCTGCCGCCCGACACGGCAGAGTCGGCCGACACGACGGTCGCGGCGCCCAGCTGCTGGACGAAGAAGCCGATGTTCTTGACACCGCTGGGGTCGGTCGCGTGGATCGTGACGCTGTCGTCCGCCTCGACGCGGCTGGCGACGGTGAAGCTGATCACCGGCGGCGTAACGTCGGAGGCGGCGCTCTGCACCATGACCGTGTCCGCAGCCGCGAAGCCCGACGGGTTGCCCGCCGAGTCCACTGCGAACGCGTTGATGACCAGTGCGCCCGAGGCCGTCGCGGCCGGGATCGTGACCACCTTGCTGAAGATGGTGGTGTCGGGGAGCGGCGCCGTGTAGATCGTCGAGTCGGAGTGGGTGTACACGCCCGTCATGCGGTAGCCGAGGATGCGCACCCCCAGGGCCGCGGTCGCGTGGATCTCGACCGTGATGCTCTTGCCCGAGGACGTGGTCGACGGCGACACCGGCTTGGTGATCACGATGTGCGGACCGGGCGCGACGTGGACCGTGGTCGTATCCACGCCCGTGTTGCCCGCCGAGTCCGTCGCCAGCGCGATCAGGTAGACCGTTTCGGCCGTCGAGTCGCCCGGGATGGCATAGAGGTAGCGCTTCATGATCGTGTCGGTCTTGAGCGCGATCGGCACCAGCTTCTCGAAGAAGCGGGGAATGACCGTGTCCGTCCCCAGGTTCACGTCGCCGCGACGGGCGACACCGATGAGGTCCACCGACACGATCTTCTTGGCCGACGATGCGCGGAACTGCACCAGCACGCTGTCGCCCACGTTGATCGGCGTGTTGCCGGGCACCTTGGCGGGCGAGATGAACGTCACGGTCGCGACGCCGCTGGCCGTCGGCGCGGCCGGGTTGCCGGGCGACGGCGGCGCCCCGGAGCTCGTGACACCGTAGCGGCCCGACTCCCCGCACTGCAACTGCGCCACGGCGCACCCCGCGATCAGCGCGAGGCGGGCGAGTCGGCGCGTTTGGGTACTACGGGCGAGGTTGCTCACCGGTCCCCGTTGTCGAGAAGTCATCCACGATGTGCGGCGTCACGAGTATCAGCAGGTCCTGGCGCACTTCCTTGTTGTTCCGGAAGCCGAACAGCGCGCCCACGACCGGCAGGTCTACAAGGAAGGGGATGCCGCTCTTGGACACCGTGATCTCCGTCACAGTGAGACCGCCGATAACGATCGTTTCTCCATCGCGGACAAGGAGTTGCGTGTCCGCATAGTCATTATTGAACGTCGCCCCGATGTCCGTGATCGCCGAGGCCGTTACGGACGAGCGTTCGGCATGCAGCAGCATCATGATCTCGCGCGTGCCGTGCACGACGTGCGGGGTCACCTGGAGCTTGATGCCCGTGCTCTTGAACGACGTCGTGGCGCGGGGCGGCGTGCCGCCTCCGACGGACGTCGAGCTGAGGTCGATGGTGCGGATCGGCGAATCCTGGCCCGAGAACAGCGTGGCGGAGCGGTTGTCCGCGACCGTCACGGACGGCTCGGCCTGAACGTCGGCGAGCGTCACGGTCTGCAGGGCCTGGAGGAACGCGGTCAGGGCGAAGTTCCCGACCACGGTCGAGTAGACCAGGTTGAGGGCCGGCGACCCGTCGGCGAGCGCCTGGCTGGCGTTGGCGATCGCCGCGACCGCGTTGCCGCCGATGTTCACCACGGTCGTCGTGGACGGGAACTGGGCGCCCGGCGTGGACGGGTCGTTGCGCGCGACGAGCTGGTTGAAGAACTGCGTCGAGGTGCCGAGGTCGTACTGGAGGCCGAGGTCCTCGAGCTCCGTGCGGTTGACCGAGACGATGCGCGCCTGGATCGCGATCTGTGGCGTGCGCTGGTCGAGCGACTGGATGAAGGAGTCCACGCTCAGCGCGCGCGCCCGTGTCTCGGTGACGATGATCGAGTTGGTGACGCTGTCCGCGATCACCTTGCCGCGGGCGCTCACGATGCCCAGCAACGACGGCTGGAGCGAAGTGGCCTTCGCGTAGTTGATCGGCACGATGCGCTGCACCAGCGGCTCGAGCGAGTCGGTCGCGTTGAGGTTGGCCTTGCTGTCGATGCGGATGATGCCGCCCGGCAGCTCCGCGGCGCCGAGCCCCTGGCCCGCGAGGATTGCGTTGAGCGCGTAGTCCCATGGCTGGTCGTGCACTTCGGCGGTCACGGTGCCGGTGGCGTCCTTGCCGAGCACGATGGACCGCCCGGAGAAGGCCGCGAACGTCGCGACGACCTCCTCGATGGACGAATGATCGAACGTCACGCTGACCCGCGCCTGCGTCTCGCTCGTCGTGGCAGCGGCCGTCAGGCCGAGCGGGTTCGGACTCGGCGGCACCGCGCGCGCGGACGCGCGCGCCGACGCGGGGGCGGGGGCCGGCATCGCAGCCGGAAGGCTCGCGGCAACGCTCGAAGCGGCCGGCGCCGCGGGCGCAGCCGGCGCGGCGACTGCCGGGGCCGGAGCGCTGGCCGGGGTCTCGACCAGGCGGCTCGACCCGCGCGAGACGTCCGACGACCAGGACGCGAATTCCTGCGCGCCCTGTATGCCCACGCGCACCGCCTGTGAATCCTGCCGCACGTCGTAGTCGCGCGCCGAGTCGAGCTCGACGACCACGCGCACCACGTCGGGCCGGAACTGCGCATAGCGCACGTTGCGCACGCCGCCGCGGGGTACGCCGTCGTAGCGCATCACCGGCGCGACGAGCCGCGCCCCGACGAGATCGACCACGAGCCGCGCAGGGCTCGCGAGGACGAAATCAGACACCTCGACCGGGCCGCGCACGTCGATTACCAGCTCCGCGCGGCCGCGGGAGGGCTGGAGGCTCACCGCCGTCACGTCGACAGTGGGAGGAACGGCGCGCGGCGGGGCGGCCGCGAGCAGGACGGCGGCCAGGCCAAGCGGCCCGGCGGCCGCACGCAGGGAAAGCGGCGCTCGCGTCATCAGTGGACCTCCACTCGTGGGAGCGACAGGACCTCCTGCCGCTCAAACCCGAACTCCTCGACCTGGAACACGACTTCGTATTGACGGATCTGGATTACACGCAGGCGGCCGACGGTGTCGCCGCGGCGCACGCGGTACGGGCGCGGACTGTTCCGGTCGCGCACGACGGCCACGCTGCGGCCGCCGCGCGGGTCATACAGGATGGACACCAGCCTGAGGTCGGCCACCGAGATCTGTGCCTCGTCGGTGGTCAGAAGGCTCGTGAACGGATCGCGCGCACCGCCCTGGTAGCTGTAGACCTCACGCCGATAGTCGATGTGGAGGCCCGTGTCCTGCGCGGCCGTGTCGGAACGCGCCGCGCCGCTCGCGGCCGGGTGCTGGCCCGGTGCCGCGGCCGCCGGAGCGCCCGGAGCGCCGGGGCGCGCGGGCGTAGCCGCCGGCGGTGCGGCCTTCTGGGTTCCCGGAGCCGCGGCCTTCTGCTGACCCGGCTGCGTGGGAGCGGCCTTCTGGGTTCCGGGAGCGGCGGTCTTCTGCGAGCCGGCCGGCGCACCCTTCGAAGCTCCGGGCGGCGGGGCCTTCTGCGAGCCCGGAGGCGGCGCCTTCTGCGCGCCCTGCGCCGCAGGCGCACGGCCTGCGGGCGGCGTCGCCGGCTTCTTCTTGCACCCGGCCACGCCGATGAGGAGCAGCAACGCCGCGAGCGCCCGCACGCGCGCGCTCAATCGCCCCTCCGCGGAGCGGCAGGAGCGGCCGGAGCGCCGGGACGCGGCGCCGCGGGGCGGCGCAACGTATCGCCCGGTGGCGGCTTCACGTAGGTGCGAATCTGGAAGCTCGCCGTGAGTACCGTGCCGGTGCGGTTGCGCGCGGTGTCGGCCGCCGGTGCCTGGTGACGTTCCAGTTTCAGGTCGTACGGCACGATGATCCGCGGCAACGACGCGATGTCCGAGAGGAACTCGCCGATCTGGTCGAACTGTCCGGTCGCCGTGAGGCGCGCCCGCTTGGTGTCGAACGGCGAGCCCGACTCGATGGCCCCGGGCACGAACACGCTGATGTTCGCGCCACGCACCTTCGCGCGGCTCGAGATGTCGTCCAGGAGGTTCGGAATCTCCTCGCCCGCAGGCACGAGCTGGCGCATCAGGTCGAGCGTCGCGCGGTACTCGGCGAGCCGCCGCTCGAGCTGCGCCACGGCGCCCTGGCGGATCAGCCGCTGGGCGCTCTCGATCTCGCCGCTGAGCGAGTCGATCTGGTGTTGCAGGGAGTCGCGGGTCTTGGCGAGCTGGCTGATACCGGGTACGCCGCCCACCGGCGTCCCGCCATACGCGAAGTACAGGCTCGCCGCAGCCACGATCGAGAAGACGAGCAGCATCTGCCCGCGCCGGTCCGCAGGAGGAAACGCGGCCACGCTACCTCCCCGTCCGGGTGGGGGGCCGCGCTGAGCCCGAGCGATAGCCCTGCACGAGCGAGGCGGCCAGCGGCTGCAGGGTCAGGATGTTCGTGTCGGGCTGCTGATACTTCACCGCGAGCACGTAGTCGTAGACGTCCCGGCCGCGCTCGGTGACGACGGTCGTCGAAACCTGCGTGGCGCCCTGGAGGAACGGCGACTCCTCGAGGTTGCGGACGAACCGCGTGATCGCCTGGATGTCCGCCGACTTGCCGTGGATCGTGAGCGCCACGCCGGCGCTCGACGAGTCGGCCTCTCCGGGGCGCGAGCTGATGTCGTCGAGCCACGTGTAGGGAGGCAGCGCCTTCGTGATCGCGTCGAGCATGTGCGGCCAGATGTAGCGCTCGCGGTCGATGTCCCGGATCACTGCGATTTGCGCCCTCAGCGTGTCGGCCTTGAGCTCGGCGTCCCGCTTGGTCTTGAGGACGCTCTTCATGTGGTCCGCCTCGTGCTGCTTCGCCTCGAGCACCGGCACGAGGGCGTTCCTCGCGGAGCGCCGCGGCAGATAGACCGCGCCGATCATGGCGAGGAACGCCACCCAGAGTACCACGCACGCGATCAGGTAGGGATCCTTGATCGAACCCGCCAGCGCCTTGAAATCCGGCAGCTTGAGGCCGCCGCCGCCACGCTTCTTTCTTGCGCCGGAGAGAAGATTGATTTCGATCATGGTGGGCTCGCCGGCCGCTCAGACCTTGCGCAGGGCGAGGCCGACCGGCAGCATCAGCAGCGGCACGACCTCGTCCATCGGCAGGGTATCGAACACGCCGTCTTTCACGCGCACGTTCTTGATCGGATTCGCGCGCTCCACGGGGATTTTCAGCCGGTCCGCCAGCACTTCGGAAAGGCCCGGAATGCGCGAACCGCCGCCCGAGGAGTAGATCTTCGTCATCCCGCCGGAACGGCCGCCGGCCTGGAGGAACGACGCGGCGCGCTCGATGCCGACCGCCATCTCCTCGCCGCGGCTCTCAACATGCGGATCCAGCGTCTCGGAGCGCTCGTGGGCCTGGAGCAGCTTCTCCGCGTCCTCGGCCGACAGACCGCGCTCGCGCTGGAGGTCCTCGCGGAACTTGCGGGTCCCGATCGCCAGATCCCGCGTGAGGATCGGCACGCCGTCCTCGAGAATGTTGATGTTCGTGGACTCGTGGCCGATGTTGAGCAGCCCGACCAGGCCGGTCTGCTCGTCCGGATAGTTCACTTCGAAGGCGTTGTGCAGCGCGAACGCGTCCACGTCGATGATGCCCGCCTGCAGACCCGCGTCCGCCAGCAGGCCGGTCTTGTTCTGCACCAGCTCCCGCTTGGCCGCCACCAGCAGCACGTTCATCTGGACGCCCTCGGCGTCCGGATCGAGAATCTGGAAATCGAGCTCCACGTTCTCCATGTCGAACGGCACGTGCTGCTCCGCCTCCCAGCGGATGACTTCGCGCGCGTCGGCTTCCTTCATCCGATCCATCTGGATCTTCTTCACGATCACGTCGCGGCCGCCGACTGCCGTCACGACGGTCTTCTGCTTGACGCCGCCCGTGACGAACAAGCCCTTGATGGCGTCCGCCACGATCCCGGGGTCCATGACCTCGCCCTCGACGATCGCGTCGGCCAGCACGGGGGTAAGCGCGACCTTCACCAGCTCGGGCTCAGAACCCGAGTGGTCGACTACCGCCAGCTTGATATAGCCGCTGCCGATGTCGAGGCCTATCGTCTTCTTCCCACCGCCGAATAGGCCCATATCCCGTCAGTTCAAGAGGATAGATTGAGTAAGAACCCAGTAGGGCCCACTACGATAGAAGGGACGCTGGTCATTGTCAAGATACTTGAGGCGAGCGGTCGAAAGTGGTGTGATTCCTGTCACTTACAGAGTTTGACACCCTCAGTACACGCCCCAGACTGGCACCCCGGACAGGGGGGCCGGAAGGGCCCTGGAGAGCGCAGCGCGGCCGGCGGAGCACGAAGAGTAGCCCAGAGCGATCTCCTGTGGTGCAACTGATTGATCTACAACGACTTGAGAGGCAACAACCGACCCAATAACCGTTGCCCCGCCTCCGTCTATGCGCAGGGCCCGCCGGACGATGAGCAGCCCCACGACTTCGACCCCGGAGCGGAGCACCAGGTCGCCATCCACCACCAGGGTACCGACCCGGTGGCCGCCGGTGAGCGTCGTGTCGCCCGCCTGGTAGACCACCTGGAGCGAATCACCGCCCGCCGGCACGGACTTCGCCCAGGTGACGAGCGCCTCCCAGTCCATGGATCCGAACCGGAAGAACGACGAGTCGCTCGCGCCGGGCTCGAGCACGACGCCCGGCGCCGCGCCCGAAGCGTTCGGGCAGCTCCAGGACGACGGGTTGCGGTCGGATCCGTCCGCTCGTCCGAGCGTCACGGCATCCACGCTGCGCGCGCGCACCGCCGAGCGTGTCAGCTCGGGACCGGTGAGGCGCGCGATGAGCTCGACCGTGCGCATCGTCCCCAGTCCATCGGACGCCTCGGAACGCAACAGCAGGAGCCGGTCGTTCAGGCGCCGTGCTTCGACGCCGCCTGTCAGGCCCGCGGGCAGAGAGCCAGGCAGCGTCAGGACCGCGCCCGGCTCGAGCGCGCCGCTCGCGCGCGGATCCCAGCCGGCGAGCGCCGCGGCGATGCCGGATTCCGCCGCCGATTGCAGCACGAGGTCGAGGGACGCGTTACGGCCGATGCGCATCTCCTGGAGCGCCTCGAAGAACCCGCCGGAAGCGAGTGCCGTCAGCACGACCAACGCGAACAACACGGCGATGAGGACGAAGCCGCGGCTGGTTCTCATGGACCTCCGACGAATACGCGCACTGTGACGGAATCGGCGCTGGGCCCGAGCGGCCGGCCCGGCGCGGTGAGCAGCCGGGGATCGAGGCCGTGGATCGCGGCCTCGACGACGACGACGTCGCCCGGAACGGAGGTCGCTCGCCCGTCGCGACCGGTGAACGTGAACACCACTCCATCCCTGGCGCGCAACGGCCCCGCGACCGGGCTCACCACTGCCCAGCCGCCACCGCTGGACGGGCCGTGCACGCCCAGCCAGCCCAGCTTGTCCGCATCGGCGTAGCGACGGTACTCGAGGACCTCGAAGGTGCGGACCGGTGCGCCAACAGCGACGCCCGAGAGATCCTGGCTGCTCACGCCCGAGAGCGACAGCGCCGTTCCGCCCGACCCGTCGCTGCAATGACCGCCGTGCGTGGACGCGATGCCGGCGTGCAGCCAGCGGTCGTCGTCCGACACGCCGGGATCGCCCTCGCGGAACACGAGCGCGCTGTCCCGCGCGGGATCCACGGTGCGGGTCGAGCTGAACAGCGAGTCGCCGAGCGCGATCGTCGTGCCGGAAATACCCGCGCAGACGAATCCCGGCGCGCGCGTGGCGCGCAACGCTACCGCGCTGTCGCTGATGGCGAGCAGGTCGCCGGCACGGGCCGACACGCCGAGCAGCTCGGCGCGCAGCAGGGCGGCCGCCGCGCGCACGTTCTGACGCACCGCGACGCTCGCCGCCCCGCTGCGCGAGGTGCGCCAGCCCGCGAGCAGCAGCGACCACACCGCGGCGAGCACGATGGACGAGATCACGAGCGCCACCGCGCACTCGATCAGGGTGGTCCCACGGGAGGGGGCGCGGTGGGTCAGGCCGGGCACGCGAGCACGGCCTCGTAGCGCCGGGTGTGCGACACGCCGGAGACGGAGAACGAGACCTCCACTACCACCGACCGGCTGACTCCGGCTCCCGAGACCGTCCAGTGTTCCCGGTACACGCCGGACGCCGCATCGCCGCTCCCGGCGGCGCACGCCGACGCGCGCAGCAGGGCGAGCCGGGCCGCTGCGACGTCCGCACTGGCGGCCGTTCTGTGGCCGAGGATGGCGAGCGAGAGCGTGGCACGCGTCGCGCCGGCGAGCGCGAGGAGGCCCGCCGCGCACAGCACGGACGCCACGACGCACTCGACCAGGGAGAAGCCGCGCTCGGTCCGCATGGCGCCAACCTACGCGGGCCCCCGTGCGGAGCGGCACCAACGGAACGCGGCGCGGCGCTGATTCGCGCGCCGCGCCGCATCGCCGGCTGGCAGGGCCGCCAGATGGGGTCTAGTGGGGAGTCAGCCCGGCGAAGAAGCTGGCCACGCTGAAGCCCACCGGATCGATCTCGTAGTACCGGTTCCGGTCGTAGCGGCCGGTCGTCGGGAAGTAGGGCGGCGGCGTCTGGTACGCGCACAGGTCGTAGTTGTACCGTTTGAGGTATCCCGTGCCCGACGTCGTGCCGACGGCGCCGCGCTGCTGCTGAATGATGCCGCCGGTCAGGTTGAGGCAGCCGCGGCCGGCGTTGGTGCCCTGG
>JBIOIA010000017.1:0-23852 GCA_044449445.1 Gemmatimonadales bacterium | reverse complement strand
CCAGATGGCGCTGCTGGCCGGCATCGACCACGCCACGGATGCCGACGCGATCATCATGATGGACAGCGACCTCCAGCATCCCCCCGAGCTGATCCCGCAGCTGCTGGAGCGGTTCGAGGGGGGCTGCGACGTGGTGTTCACGGTGCGGAAGCAATCCGCGGAGATCGGCTGGGCGCGCCGGAGCGTCGGGAATGCGTTCTACCGCGTGCTGGGCTACCTCGCCAGCATCCCCGTCCAGCCTAACGCTGCGGACTTCCGGCTCATCTCACGCCGGGTGGCGCGCACGCTGCGCGAGCAGATCCGCGAGCGTGGCGTCTTCCTGCGCGGCATCCTGAGCTGGGTGGGGTTCAACCAGGCGGCCGTCGAGTACACGCCCGCGCCGCGCGCGGCCGGGCGCAGCAAGTACTCGCTGTCCAGGATGACGGCGCTCGCGACGGCGGGTATGCTCTCCTTCAGCACCAAGCCGCTGCGGATGGGCATCTTCGTGGGCTTCGGGTTCGCCCTGCTCGGCTTCGCGTACGGCGTGGTCACGGTGATCAACTACTACACCGACCCGCACACGCCGCGCGGCTACCCCACGATCGTGACGCTGCTGCTGCTGTTCAGCGGCGTGCAGCTGGTCTTCATGGGGATCCTGGGGGCGTACGTCGGCGCGATCTACGACGAGGTGAAGGGCCGGCCCCACTACATCGTGGACGAAGCCATCAACATCAGCACGAACGCGCGAACGGGCTGAGTCAGCCGCCGAACCGCGTGAGCGCGATGTCGCCGCGCGCGAGTCGCTCGCGTACCCGCGCCCCGAGCAGCGCCGCCAATTCGACTTCGCGTTCCGCGATGTAGGGATCCCACGCCGCAACCGACGGATCGATCTTCCCCGGATGCACCATCAGCTCGGTGCGGCCCGGCGGCAGGGCGTCGAGCAGCTCCACCAGGTCGGTCTCGAAGCTTGGCGCGCCAAGCAGCGCGATGCCGCGGAACGAGTCGGTCCCCGGCGCGGGCTGCGGCCCGCCGGACGGAACCGCCCACGCTGCGGCGAGAAGGGCGCGCTTCAGGGCCCCTGTCAGGCCCCAGGGCCTCGCGAGGAGCGGCTCGAGCGGACGGCGGACGGCCTTGACGCCGGCGGCGGCAGCGGCGGCAGCGAGCGCGCCGCGCAGCGCCGGGAATGCGTGCACGTGGCGGTGGCTGTCGGCGTGCGTCGGAGTGATGCCGGCGGCGCGGAGCCGCGCAAACTGCGCGTCCGCCTCCACGCGCGCTTCCTTGGGCCGCACGCCGCCGCCGAGCGCGCGAGCCAGCAAGCCGGCCAGGGGAAGAAAGCGCCCGGCGCCGTCGAGCAGGCTCGGCACCTGGGCCGTGGGCGCCACGCTCGCGCCGGTGGTGAGATTGAAGTGCAGGCCGACCTCGAGCCGCTCTCCAAGGTCGTGGACACGCCGGACGGCATCGTCGAAGCCGGGTGTATTGACCATCAGCGACGCCGACGTCACCGTACCGGCGCTCACCGCCTGCTCGATGCCCTCGTTGACCAGGGTCGAGAGACCGAGGTCGTCGGCGTTGACGATCAGGGCTCGCGCGGGCGTCGAAACCGAGTCCGTCATCGCCTCTTTCGTGGAAAAAGTCGCGCGCACCCTATTGCCAAGAGCCTAGGAAATACCTACGTTGTTGGCAGTCCCGGGGCAATCCTCTTGCCCCACGCAGTCCACAAACCTCCGCGAAGGAGTACCCGTCGTGAACAAGTCCGAACTCGTAGACGCGCTGGCTTCCAAGACGAAGGCATCGAAGGCGGAAGCGGGCCGGACGATCGAAGCGCTGTTCTCTCCCGGCGGCGTGATTGCCGGGACGCTGACGAAGGGTGGCAAGGTCCAGATCACGGGTTTCGGCAATTTCGAGACCCGCAAGCGCGGCGCCCGCAAGGGTCGTAACCCGCGCACCGGCAAGGAGATCACGATCAAGGCGACGGTGGCGGCCGTGTTCCGCGCCGGCAAGGGTCTGAAGGACGCCGTCAACAAGAGAAAATAGCTTTCAGGCCGTCAGGCCCGGCGCGGTGGCTTCGCGCCGGGCCCGCGGTCCAGGCGGGCCACGAGTCTCCGGCCGCGGACCGACTTTCCCGTCAGTCCCTTCACCACCTGCTCGGCGACCTCGGCGCGGATCTCGACCAGGCAGAACAGGTCCTTCACCTCGATCTTGCCGATCGCCTCCGCCGGGACACCGGCCTCGTTCACGATCGCCCCGACCAGGTCTCCCGGTTTCACGTTGTCCTTCCGGCCGATTCCGACCCACACCTTCGCAATCGCAGCCATGCCCGTGGACGGTGCGGCCGTGGCGCCGCTCGCGGCCCGGCCGGGCGCTCCGGCGTCCCTGGCTCCGAGCCGGATCGCCGCGGCCGCGACCGTCGCGGGGTCGAATTGTCCCAGCAGCGGCCCGACGATCAGGAGCTCTCGATCCAGATCCTCGGTCTCGATGGTCCGGGCGATCCGCGCGCGCAGCTTCTCGGCGCGGGTTTCGGCGAGGTCGGCGCTGCCCGGCAGGTGGAGCGAGCTGAGCGGCGCGAACAGCGTGCGGAGCCATGCGATCTGGTGCGGCTGGGCGACGATGATGGGGGCCTCGCCGGCCGGCGCGCTCGCCACCAGCTCCGCGGCGGATGCGCGGCTCCTCGGGCACGGCGCGACGACGATCTGCTCCTCGTGCCCGCCATGGAGTGAGTCGAGGACGCGGCGCCTCAGCTCAACGGCGCGGCTGGGAGCCCCGATCACGAACCGCGCCGGCCCGAGCGGCGACTCGGCGGGCGCCTCCTGCGCCGGGAAGCCGAAGGTCATCGCCTTGAACGCATAGCGCTCGATCAGCGCCTCGGTGGCCGCGCCGGTGCGCGCCGTCAGCACGATGCGCTGCGCCTCCTTGTCGCACTCCGCCATGACCGAGGCAAGGGCCGCGTCGCCCTCATCGTCCTGCTGCTCGGGCCATGCCAGGACGATGCACGCGAACGTCGCGGGATGGAGCGCCGAGCGGGTGAGGAGGGCGAGCGCCTCGCCCGCGCCCGACACGAGGATCGCCGGCGGCTTGTCGGCCAGGACGAGCCGGGCGCGCTCCAGGCCGGTGACGGCGAAAGCGCCGGACAGGCCGTCGGCCAGGTCGGCCGCGCGCTGGGAATCGGAGGTGAGGATCAGGGCCGGGCGTTTGCCGCCGGCTTCGAGAACGGCGAGAGCGGCCTCCGTGACGGGAGGAACGAACACGGCCACGTTGTGGCCTCGGGCGATGACCGGTGCGGCGTCCACGGAAGCTCCCTCGTCGGATGTCAAACAGGCTTGCTGCCGCAATCTAACCGCTTGTCAGGTCGTCGGGTGCTCGGGCGGCGGCGGGCTCCAGCACGCGCTCCCCTGGAGCCGGTCCTTGAGGTCGGCGAGGAACTCGTTCTTGCCGCCCACTCCGGAGGGCCAGGCGCGATCGACCCAGCGCCACGCCAGGTCGGCGTTCCCGCCATAGATGAGATCGAGGATGTAGCCGTAGAACTCGGCGGGCGGGTCACCGCTGGTCCAGCCGTCGGTCAGCCGGCGGGCCCTGCGCTCGAGCGCGGCGCGGTCGGGCGGCGGCTCCTTCATGAGGTCGCAGGCCGGGCGATAGACGCCGTGGTCGTAGCGCAGGATGACCTCCGGGACCTGCGTCTCGACGAAGGCGTATTCGCGCCAGTAGGCGAAGCGCCAGTCGCCGACCTTCACTTCGGGGATCCCGTCGCCGTCCACGTCGTCGAACTCGACGTCGCCGTCGGCGCCCTCGATGGTCGCGACCGTCGTCAGCCGCGTTCCGAGGCTGAGGATCGTGGCCTGCGTGCAGCAGTGCATGCCGCCGCTGAACGCCTGGACGACCACGTCGGGCACGTGGTCGCCGGTGACGTCCTTGCCGACGAACTCGAGGCGCGCGTCGGCCGCGCGCGCGGCGAAGACGCGGTGGTTGTTCTGCTTGATGTCGACGATGCGCTCGCGGGCCGCGCTGTCGGCGATGAGGCGGATCAGGTAGGCGCCGATCCGGTGCTCCTCGAGCACGGGGCCGGCGATCATGGAATCGGGCGGCAGGACGCGGATCGCCCGGGCGGTGGGGACGCGCCGGCGTGGCTTCGCGTTCGCGGAACCGCGCCAGGCGAGCAGCGCCGCCCAAGCCAGGACGAGAGCCGCGGCGCCGGCGATCAGCACGCGCTTTCGCACGCGTCCAACTTAACACACCGTTGACACGTGCCGGGGCTGCCCCATCTTGAGGGCGTGCGGCGCCTCGTCCAGGCCACCAACCGGGTTTCCTCATGAGCAACGCCTTGTTCTCCCGCAACGTCGCCGCGCTCTCGCCGAGCGCCACGATCGCCGTTTCGCGCGAGGCCGCGCGGCTCAAGGCCGAGGGTGTGAACGTCGTGGACCTGGGCGCCGGCGAGCCCGACTTCCGGACGCCGAACGCGGTGTGCGAGGCCGCCGAGCGCGCGATCGTCGCCGGCAAGCACAAGTACGCCCCCACCGAAGGGATCATGGAGCTGCGCACCGCCATCGCGCGGCGGCTCTCGCTGCTCTCGGCCGGCCGGGCCGTCAACGCCGACAACATCGTGGTCTCGAACGGATCGAAGCAGGCGCTCTTCAACGCCTGCCTGTGCCTGTTCGGGCCGCGCGAGAAAGTGCTGATCCCGACGCCCGCCTGGACGAGCTATCCGCAGATCGTTCAGCTTGCGCGCGCGACGCCCGTGGAGGTCGAGGGCGAGGCCGAGTGGAGTCTCAAGGTCTCGGTGAAGGACCTCGACCGGAAGTTCGACGACTCGGTGAAGGGACTCATCCTCAATTCCCCGGTCAACCCGACCGGCGCGGTCTACACGCTGGCCGAGCTTCGGGGCATCGCAGAGTGGGCGAAACGGAAGGGCGTGTGGATCATCAGTGACGAGATCTACCGCCGCATTTCCTACGGCGCGTGCCCGGCGCCCTCGTTCCTCGACCTGCCCGACGAGCTGCTCGAGCGCGTGGTGGTGATCGACGGCGCCTCCAAGGCGTACGCGATGACGGGCTGGCGGATCGGCTTCGCCCTGGCGCCGCGCGAGCTGGCCAAGACGATGGCCGCGCTCCAGTCCCACACCACGTCCGGGGCGAACACGATCGCGATGTGGGCGGCCGTCGAGGCGTTCGGCGGCGACGAGGTGCAGGCGGAGGTCGAGGCGATGACCGCGGCGTTCCGCCGTCGGCGCGACTACCTGGTGGGCCGGTTCCGGACCGAGCTCCTCGGCACGGAGTTCGTGGACCCGCTCGGGGCTTTCTATCTCTTTTTCCGCGTGGACGAGCTGTTCACGCGCCACGTGCCGACGGCGACCGAGTTCTGCCGCCGGCTCATCGCCGACGAGGCCCTCGCCCTGGTGCCGGGCGCGGCGTTCGGCGACGACCGGTGGGTCCGACTCAGCTACGCGGCGAGCGACGAAGTGCTTGCGGACGGCATGGACCGCCTGGTGCGCGAGTTTCGGCGCCTGCGGTCCGAAGCCGAGCCCTCGAAGCTCCAGAAACTCGCGCGCTGATCGGTTCGCCTTGCGAGGCTCCTGCGGCGGGCTAAGTTTTGCCGCCATGGGGCTTGGTGCGAAACTCGTCGCGCGCAGGGGCAAGCCGCCCCGGATCAACTACCGCTGGGATCCTGAGACCGACATCCTGACGGGCTCCGTGAAGGGCGCGTCGAGGGGCAAGGGCGACGGGCTCACCGGGTCGGTCGAGCTCGAGGGCAGCGACGGCTCGTTCATCCTGCTCGACGTCTCGGGCGGGGCGATCCGCGGCGTCGAGGTGGTCGTGTGGCCCGACGTGCGGACCGTGGGCTCGCTCGCTCCGCCCGAAGTGGCGCAGGAGGCCGACGTGGTGCTGCCGGGCCGGCGCTCGCAGCCTTCGGTCGCGGCGGTCGAAGTGGACACGCCGCTGACGATCGAGACCAACGCCGCGGAGTCGGTGTTCCGCGTGCGGATCGGACCCTCGCGCAAGGCCGTGCCGGTGCGCGTCGCCGAGGGGCTGCTCGTGGAGCTCGACGACCGCGAAGAGCTGGCGGGCCTCTGGCTGGTCGGCGTGCCGCCCTTCCCGCACGAGGAGCAGGCACTGTGATCACGGCGATCGTGCAGGTGCGATGCTCCCGCGACCTCATCCCGCAGACGGCGGAGGCGATCGCGGGCATTCCCGGCATCGCCGAGGTCTACTCGGTGTCGGGGGACTACGACCTGATGGCGATCATCAAGGTGAAGAACTACGACGACATCGCCGCGGTCGTGACGGAGCAGATGGTGAAGATCCCGGGCATCGTCCGCACCAACACGATCAGCGCGTTCCGGGTCTACTCGCGCACCGACCGCGAAGCCGGATTCACGCTGGGCGGTGCGTAAGCCGCTCCGTTCCACTCCAATGGCGGGGGAGCAGTGAGAATCGCGCACCTCGCCGACGCGCACCTCGGTTTCCGCCAGTTCCAGCGGCTGGACAAGGACGGCGTCAACCAGCGTGAGGCGGACGTGGCCGCGGCGTTCCGCCGCGCCGTGGACGCCGTCATCGCCCGGGGCGCCGATCTCGTCGTCATCGCGGGCGATCTCTTCCACGCCGTGCGCCCGACCAATCGCTCGATCATCGAGGCCTTCAACCAGCTGGCGCGGCTGCGCCGCGAGCTGCCGCGCGCGCCCGTGGTGCTGGTCGCCGGGAACCACGACACGCCGCGCTCGATCGAGGCGGGCTCGATCCTCAAGCTCATGGCGAGCCTCGGCGTGGACGTCGTGGACGAAGCGACGCGGCGGCTCGCCTATCCGGAGCTCGGCGTGTCGGTGCTCGCCGTGCCGCACGCCGCGCTGCTCGCTTCGCGCGGCCCGCACGACTGGCGTCCCGATCCCGCCGCACAGCGCAACGTGCTGGCGCTCCACCCGGAGATCGCCGGCTACTTCCCCGAATTCGGCGAGAGCGACTACGGCGGCGTGCACGTCGAGCCGCGCGAGTGGGGCGATGGCTGGGACTATGTCGCGCTCGGCCACTATCACGTCGTCAGCGAGGTCGCCCCGCGCGCGTGGTACAGCGGCTCGCTCGAGTATACCAGCCCCAACATCTGGGGCGAGCTGGAGGTCGAGGCGCGACGCAAGGTCGCCAAGGGCATCCTGATGGCCGACCTCGAGAGCGGGCGTGTCGAGCGCGTGAGCCTGCCGCCGCCGCGCGCGGTCCACGACCTGCCGGCGCTCGACGCCGGAGGCATGAGCGCGGCGCAGCTCGACGCGGCGATCCAGGGACGCATCGCGGGGCTCGCGGGCGGCGTCGTGGACTCGGTCACGCGGCTCGTGGTGTGGAACGTGCCGCGGCAGCTCGCGCACGAGCTCGACCACGCGGCGCTGCGCGCCCTGCGCGCCGAGGCGCTGCACTTCCAGCTCGACCTCAGGCGGCCGGAACCGGCGCAGCGCACGGTCGGCATGGGCGCGCCCGGCCGCGGGATGCTGCTGCCCGATCTCGTCGCCGAGTACCTGGGCAGGCGCCCGCTCGACGCGGACCTCGACCGCGCGCGGCTGGTCGCGCTGGGCCGCCAGTACCTCGAGGCCGTGGACCGCACCGAGGCGGAGGCGGGCGCCTGATGCGCATCGACCGGCTGCGTCTCGTCAATTTCCGCCAGCACCGCGATACCGACATCGAGCTCGGGCCGGGACTGACCGGCATCATCGGCCCCAACGGTGCGGGCAAGACGACGCTGCTCGAGGCGATCGCGTGGGCGATCTACGGCAACAAGGCGGCGCGCGGCGGGCGCGACTCGATACGCTGGCGCCGCGCCAAGCCGCGCTCCGAGGTACGCGTCGAGCTGATCTTCACGCTCGGCCCGCACACCTATCGCGTGGTGCGCACGTTGTTCGGCGCCGAACTCTTCCTGGACGGCGGCGCGCAGCCGATCGTCTCGTCGGTCACCGAGGTGACGGACCGGCTCACGCGGATTCTGCGGATGACGCGCGACGAGTTCTACCGCACCTACTTCACCGGTCAGAAGGACCTCGCCGCGATGGCGGCGCTCAAGCCGACCGACCGGAGGCTGTTTCTCAATCGCCTGCTCGGCTATCACCGGCTGCGCGAGGCGCAGGAGCTGGCGCGCCGCCGCCGCAGCGAGCTCACCAGCGAGCTGGACGGACTCTCGCGCGGCTGGCCCGATCCCGCGGCGCTTCACGCCGAGCGGCAGGCCCGCGCGGCGGAATCGCGCGCGGCTGCGCAGAAGCTGACCGAGGCGGAGGAGCGCCAGGCCGCGACCAGGGCTGCGAGCGACCAGCATCTGCCGGTCTTCAAGGGCATGAAGGAGTACCGTGAGCGGCACCAGGCGCTCGGCGCGGACCGGCGCGTGGCGCAGGAGCAGCTGCGCTCCGCGGTGGACGAGACGGTGCGCCTGGAGGGCGAGCTGACCGCCGCCCTGGGCTCGCGCGCCGAGCTGGCGGAGCTGGCACCGCGGATCGTGCGCTATCAGAGCGAGCGCGTGATTCTGGTCGAGCTCGACGCGCTGGCGAAGGACGCCGAGTCCCGCTCGCGCCTCGAGACCCAGCTCGAGGAGCTCGCGCGCCGCATCGAGGAGATTCGCGCGCGACTCGATCAGTCGCGGCAGGGCGCCGGCGCGGCGCTTGAGGCCTCGCAGCGGCTGGAGCGGCTGCGCGGTGAGCTCGAGGAGACCGAGCAGGCGCTGCAGGGGCGCACCGCCGCGTGGGTGCGCGAGAAGGCCGACGCCGACGCGTCCAGGCGCCAGCTGCTCGACCAGTACAAGGACCTCGAAACCCAGAAGCAGCGCGTCGTCGAGGCCGGCGAAGGCGGCGCGTGCCCGACCTGCGGGCGCCCCTTGGGCGGCGAGTACCACGCGGTCCTCGATCTCCTCGAAGGCCAGCTCACGAAGGTCGTGGACAACGGCCAGTACTATCGCTCCAAGCTCGATCACCTTCAGGCGTCACCGGAGGACGTGCTCCAGGCCGACGCGCGCCGCCACCAGATCGCCGGCGCGATCGAGGCGACGGCACAGGAGCTCGCCGTCGCGCGGCGCGCCGCCGATGAGGCGATGGAACTGGACAAGGAGAAGCGCAGGTTGGAGGAGCGGCTGGCGCGGCTCGCCGCCGAGCTGGCGGCGCTGCGCCCTGGTTATGACCGCGAGCGTCACGAATCCGTACGGGCGGTCGTGCACGAGCTGGAGGCGGACGTGCGCAGGGCGGAACGCCTCGGAGCCCTGGCCGAGCGTGCGACGCCGCTCGCGGAGCAACGCACTGCCGCCGAGACCCGCCGGACCGCGCTCGTGGACCGCCTGGCGACGATCGAGCGCGAGCTCGCGGGCCTCGAGTTCGACGAGGAGGCGTTCCTCGCCGCTGAGCGGGAGATGGAGCGGCTCGAGGGGGCGTGGCGCGAGGCAGAGAGCGCCGTCACGACGGCCCGCGCGGAATCCACGCTCGCGCGCGAGCGACTGCTCGAGACCGAGCGCCGCGAGCAGGAGGCCGCCGAGCGGATGGCTCGCAGCGCCGAGCTCCAGCGCGAGCTGCGGCTGCACCACGAGCTCGATCGCGCGATCGACGACCTCTCGGCCGACCTCAACGCCGAGATCGGGCCGGAGCTGTCCTCGCTCGCGGGCGAGTTCCTGTCCTCGCTCACCGACGGGCAGTTCGACGAGGTGCAGCTGGACGAGGAATTCGAGGCGACGTTGTACGAGGACGGGGAGCCGCAGCCGGTCGTGTCGGGTGGCGAGGAGGACCTCACCAACCTCGTGCTGCGCCTGGCCGTGAGCCAGATGATCGCCGACCGCGCGGGTCAGCCGCTGTCACTGCTGGTGCTCGACGAGATCTTCGGTTCGCTCGACGACGTGCGGCAGGCGCGGGTCATGCACTTGCTGCGCGGCCTCGAAGGCCGCTTCCCGCAGGTCGTGCTCATCACCCACGTCGAGAACGTGCGCGAGAGCCTCGACCGGGTGCTCAGGGTACGCTACGATGAGGCCTCGGGCGCGGCGGTCGTGTCCGAGGAGCAAGGGCCAAAGGTTCCGCCGGGAGGTGCCGACGATGCGCATGTGGCGGCCTGAGCGCGCGGCGCACGGCCCGCTGCCGGTCACCGACCGGGACATCCCGGCGCTGAATCGGCTGTTCGCCGACGCGTTCACCGACCGCTACCGGCGCGACGGCCTGGTCGGCGTGCGCGTGCCGTTTCTCAACGAGGCGATCTGGCGCTACGCGATCGCCGACGCGGGCGGCGGCGCGATGCTGTGGCGCGACGAGGGCGACCGCATCGTCGCGTTCAACATCGCGCACCGCTCGGGCACCGAGGGCTGGATGGGCCCGCTGTGCGTCCGGCCCGATCGCCAGCTCGCGGGCCTGGGTGGCGAGATCGTCAGCTCCGCGGTGGAGTGGCTGAAGGGACAGGGCGCGCGCACCATCGGCCTCGAGACGATGCCGCGCACCGTGGACAACATCGGTTTCTACAGCCGGCTCGGCTTCGTGCCGGGCTACCTCACCCTCACCATGACCAGCGAGACGTCGCGGCCGAAGCCGCTGCCCGAAGGCCAGTCGATCGCCGCGCTCGACCCGGAAGGCCGGCGCGCGAGGCTCGCGGACGTGCAGCGCTTGGTCGCCACGATGGCGCCGGGCTACGACTTCACGCGCGAGCTCGAGCTCACGCTCCAGCTCGGCCTGGGCGACGTCGTGACGGTGGAGAAGGGCGGCACGCTGGTGGCGTTTGCGCTGTGCCACGCCGCGCCGCTGGCCGAGGGCGGCGGGCGCGACGAGGCCCGGGTGCTCAAGGTCGCCGCCGTGGACATGGACGCGCTCGGCGCGATCCTGGGCGCCGCGGCGGCGTGGGCGGGCCGGTTCGCGATCCGCCGCATCGCCGTGCGCTGCCAGACCGCGTACGGCGAGGCGTTCCGAGCGCTCTCCGAGCGCGGCTACCGGGTGCGGTGGTCGGATCTCAGGATGACGCTGGCGGGTTACCCAGAGCAGAAGCCCGCGAAAGGGGTGCTGTGGTCGAATTGGGAAATCTGATGCGACGCTGCGACGGCACGGGGCATCATCAGGGGAACACCAACGGAGTCGCGCGCATGCGTTCGTCAGTTGTTGTTACAGCCCTCGTGATGGCAGCCGCACCACTGGCGGCCCAGCAGCACGATCCGGCCCACATGCATGCTGACAGCGCGTACGCCGCGATGCAGGCGCGCGGCGAGCACGTCATGGGCGTGGACCAGTACACCTCGCGCCACGTCTTCGAACCGCTGCCGACGGGCGGGCGCATCGAGCTTCAGCGCGAAGTCGATGACACGGCAGGCGTAACGCAGATCCGCCGCCACCTCGCCGATGTCGCCGCCGCGTTCGGACGCGGCGATTTCACCGCGCCGTTCCTGGTCCACGATCAGGACGTGCCGGGCACGCGCGTCATGGCCGCGCGCAGGGACGCAATCACCTACACGGTGCGGCCGCTTGCCAGGGGCGGGGAAATCGTTATCAGCTCGGGTGATGCTTCGGTGGTGGATGCGGTCCACGCGTTCCTGGCGTTCCAGCGACAGGAGCACCGCGCGGCCGCGCACTAGCTCAGCCTTCGACGATCGCCTCGACCTCGAAGTTGCGCCTCATCCGGCGGGCGCCGCCGTGTAGACGCTCGAGGCCTGGTAGCGCTCCAGGCCGCGGATCACGAGCAGGCGCACCAGCGCGGCGAGCGGCATCGCGAGGAACATCCCGACCACGCCGAGCAGGCTGCCGAAGGCGAGCACCGCGATCATCGTCCACACCGGGTTGAGTCCGATCGAGCCGCCGACGATGCGCGGTCCCGTCACCTGGCCGTCCATGATCTGCACCACGGCATAGACACCGCCGAGCTTGAGCAGCGCGGCCCCGACCTCCGGCGCGGTGAGCGCGATCAGAATGCCGGGGATCAGTCCCAGGAACAGCCCGACCGTCGGAATCAGGTTGCACAGCCCCGCGATCACACCCATCAGCAGGGCGCCGGGGAAGTTCAACAGGGCGAGGCCGCCGCCGGTCAGGACGGCGACCAGCGTGGCCTCGGTGAGCTGGCCGCGCACGAACCGTCCCAGCACGCGATCGTATTCCTTGAGGAACCCGATCACCGCGGGGCGGTGCGCCGGCGGGACCAGTTCCTGCAAGCGATGCAGCAGCTGCGGCCACGCCTGCAGCAGGTAGAACGTGACGATCGGCGCCACGAAGACGTACCCGAGCACCGTGAGCACCACGGTGAGACCGATGCCGACGCCGCGGCCGATGCCGAGCGCGGCCGTCCACAGGTGCTGCGAGATCGCGTCCCACTTCCCGCTGACCATCGCGACCAGGTCCGAGGGCTGGAGACTCTGGAGGTGCTGGACCTGCGCCTCGCTCAGGAATCCCGCGCCGCCGGTCGCGATGAACCCGGCGCGCAGGGCCAGCACCCAGTCCACCGTCCGCTTGAGCAGGTCCGGGAAGCGCGCCGCCAGGTCGAGCACCTGGCGCTCGAGCTCCGGGACCATCAACAGCAGCAGTCCGACGAGCGCGCCGAGGAACGGAAGCAGGACCAGGGGGATCGCGGCGCCACGCGGGACGCCGCGACGCGCCAGCGACTGGACCGCGGGGGCCAGCAGGTACGCGACGCCGAAGGCGAGCACGAACGGCGTCAGCACCGAGCCGAGCTGCGCGATCAGCCACAGGCCGAACACCAGGCACGCGACGACGAGCGCGCGCCGGCCCAGCGGGCTCACGCGCGCGGGCCACAGCGCGAACAGCAGGAGCGGGAAGACGACCAGCGGCGTGAGCACGTCGCGCACGTCCCACAGCAGCAGGCCGAGCAGCACGGCGATCGGCAGCACCTCGACGGCGAGGCGCGAGGGCCGGCTGGCTGACACGGGGGCGGTCATATGCCTAACGCTACTTGCCGAGCGGGCCCTTCACAACCCACCGGATGAACAGCACGACGGCGGCGGCGAGAAACAGGTGAATCCATCCGGCGCCGACCGGCAGGACGAATGTCCCGATGATCCACAGCAGCAGCGAAATCAGCGCGGCGACCAGCGAGGGCAGGGCCAGGTTCCCTGCCGGCGAGTCATGGGGGTACCAGTCGCGCGGCCACGCGTGCGCTTCGAGACGGTTGAGCAGAGCCGGGCTCAGCGGGCGCGCGTCTCCCAGCGCGCAATTCGCGCGGGCGTGTTCGACCGTCCGCATGCCCGGTATCACCGTCGTCACCGCGGGATGGCTCAGGCAGAAGCGCAGCGCGCCCTCGATCAGGTTGGGCGCTTCCGACAACAGCAGCGGCTTCAGCGCCTCGACGCGGCGCGCGAGCTCCGCCTTGCGCTCGCCCGCGAAGTACCCGTTGCGCCAATCGCCGCGCGGGAAGGTCGTGTCGGGTCCGATCGTACCGGTGAGCCCGCCCTCATCGAGCGGTACGCGCGCGATCACGCCGACATTGCGCTCACGGCACAGCGGGAACAGCCGCTGCTCGGCCTGCCGGTCGAACACGTTGTAGATGACCTGCACGCACGAGATCAGGTCCGAGCGGCGCACCGCTTCGAGCGAGCTGTCGGGGTCGTGTTCGGTGACCGAGATCCCGAAGGACCGGATGGTCCCGGCCTCGATCAGTGAGGCGACGGTGTCGGTGAGCGCGGGCCAGCCCGGCTCGTCGAGGTACTCGTCCCGCCACACGTGAAGCTGGAGCAGGTCTATGGGGCGGCCGAGGTTCGCGGCACTCTGCTCGGCGGAGCGGCGGACGTACTGGGCAGGGAAGACGCGCGCCAGGCCCACGCCGGCCTCGGCCGGCCAGGTCCGGTTGAGCGGTGGCACCTTCGTCGCCACCACGACCTTTCCCTGCCAGGATGCCAGCGCCCGGCCCACCAGCCGCTCGCTGTGGCCTTCGCCGTAGGCCATGGCCGTATCGATGAAGGTGCAGCCTGACTCCAGGGCCGCGCGCAACGCCGCGAGCGATCGCTCGTCATCGGCACCGGTCCACATCGTGCCGCCGATGCCCCAGGCGCCAAAGCCGATCACCGAAACCCTGAATCCGGTCCTGCCCAGCAGGCGGTGTTCCATGTGGCCCGTCTCTTGCTCCGGGGTGGTGTCAAGGCCGCGTAGTCCGTCTTGACGCTGCTGGCGCCGCCGTCCTATCTTGGCCCCGGCAACGCCAAGCAGGAAGAAAACGGGGCGGAGAGACAAATTATTGAGCCAACAGTCCGGTTGCGGTCCTACATACGTGGGTCGACGTCATGCCCCCGCAAGGGGGAAGGCGAAAGCCAATGCGAAGGACCAATCATTCTAATCGGGCTTCAATAATCCTCTTCGCTCCAGCTCCGTGAGGCCCCGGCCATCGCCGGGGCCTCGCCTTTTTCGGTCACGCCCTGTGGTTCCGGGCGCGGTTCTCCCGGAAGATCTCCAGGAAGACGCGCGGTGCAGGGCATCCGCGCCGGCCCGCGGCCATCAGCGCGAGCAGCACCGCCGCCCAGGCGCAATACACCATCGTGATGTCGACGCGCACCGACGGCACGAGGAACTGCACCAGCCAGAGCACGAACAGCAGCGCGGCCTCGTGCCAGCGGAACTTCAGGTCCATCAACAGCACGGTGGCGAGGGCGGACTGCGCGATCGTCAGCGCGATCTCGTGCACCTGGTCGCCGTCGAACGCGAACGGTGCGAAGCTGCCGTGCGCCGTGGCGTGGGACCAGCCGTAGACGATCGGGATCATCGCCGCGAGGACGGTCCACTGGTTGATGTTGCTCGAGACCATGTTCATCAGCGCCATCGGCGCGTGGCTCACGCGCTTCGCCCACATGAAGGCCGAGACCTTCTCGGGGAACTCCGACAGGAACGGCGCGACCCACTGCACGAAGACGAACTGGCTGGCGCCCATCATCGTGGCGACGGCGAGCATCGACTCGAGGAACGGCTCGGTGGTCACGTACAGCAGCGCGCCGCCCGCGACGAACAGTGCGGCGATCGCGAGCACGCGGCGCGTGCCGCCCAGGTTCCAGGCCCAGCGCGCGACGACCGGTGCCGCGGTGATCTCCTCCGCTTCGTGCGGGGGGTGCTGCCACAGCACCCAGAGGTACGCCGAGTACAGCATGAGGAGGACGGCCGAATCAGCGACGGTGATCGTCTGCTTCCACCAGATGACGACGAACCACAGCAGCGGCGGCACCAGGCCGACGACCTCCACCGCGTGCTCGCGTTCCAGCCTGATCGCGCCGAGCGCGCCGTCGCCCCTGCGGCGGCGGGAAACGGAGGCGACCACGTAGATCATCGGCCAACCGAGGCCGATCAGCAGGCGGATCGCGCCGGTGAGGTTCGCGATCGCGAGATGGGCGCGCGCGGGGTCCTTGCCCGCCTGCCACGCGATCACGCCTTCGACGGCGGCCTCGGGGAGCGTCTGCAGCCACGCGAGGACCGCGAGCGCGAGGCCTTGCGAGATCACGAACTGCGCGGCCTCGGCGCCCCAGGCGACCAGGAACGCCGAGAGCAGCATGGACGGGAAGGTCCACAGCGCGGTGGCGGCGCCGCCAAGGGCGTACGCGGCGCGCGCGAAGGGCGGAGCAAGTGGCTTGACGTTCATGGCCTGCGGGGCATTATCCTCCAGAGCGGTCGAAGGTAGCGGCGCGCCCTTCCCCCTACAAGCAAACGGAGCCATGCCCCAGGTCGTCGTGACGCGCCGGACGCACTTCAACGCCGCGCACCGGCTCTTCAACGCCGCGTGGTCCGATGCCGAAAACGCCCGCGTGTTCGGGCCGTGCGCGAACCCCAACTACCACGGCCACAACTACAACCTCGACGTGTCGGTGATCGGGCCGGTGGCGCCGGCGACCGGGTACGTCGTGGACATCAAGACCCTCAAGGACGTGGTCGAGACGCACGTGCTGTCGAAGTTCGATCACAAGAACCTGAACCTCGACGTGCCGGAGTTCAGGGCGCTCATCCCCACCGCGGAGAATATCGTCGCGGTCTGCTGGAAGCTGCTCCATCCGCACGTGCCGGCGGGCGTGAAGCTGCACCGGCTGGTGCTGTGGGAGACCGAGCGCAACCTGGTCGAGTACACGGGAGGCTGAGTGGACCTGTCCAAGGCCACCTTCGAGGACCTGGTGCGCGAGATGCTCGGCCGGCTCGGCGAGGATCCCGCGCGCGAGGGACTCAAGCGGACGCCGGAGCGGGTGGCCAGCGCGATGAAGTGGATGACGCGCGGCTACGCGATGGATCCGATGGAGCTGCTGCGCAAGGCGATGTTCACGGAGAAGCACGAAAGCATGGTGCTGGTGCGCGACATCGACCTGTACTCGTTGTGCGAGCACCACATGCTGCCGTTCTTCGGCAAGGCGCACGTGGCCTACATCCCGAACGGGCGGATCGTGGGGCTTTCCAAACTGGCGCGACTGGTCGAGGTCTATGCCCGTCGCCTCCAGGTGCAGGAGCGGATGACCGACCAGATCGCCGAGGCGGTCATGTGCACGCTCGAGCCGCAGGGCGTGGGCGTGGTGCTCGAGGCCTACCATCTCTGCATGATGATGCGCGGCGTGGAGAAGCAGCACTCGCGCACCGTCACGAGCGCGGTGCGCGGCAGCTTCCGCGACGACCCGCGGACCCGCGACGAATTCCTGCGCCTCGTGGTCGGGGGCGCCGCCATCCTGTGACGGCGCCGCTGGCGGGGCAGCTCGCGGTCGTGACCGGCGCCTCGCGCGGCATCGGCCTGGCCATAGCCGAGCAGCTCCAGAGTGCGGGCGCACACGTGGTGCGGCTCGCGCGCAGCCTGCGCGATACCGGCGGCGAGCGGCGCACCGAGATTCGCTGCGACGTGGCCGACCCCGCGTCCGTCGCGCGCGCGGCCGAGCGCATCCTGAAGGAGCGCGGCGCGCCCGACGTGCTCGTCAACGCCGCGGGCACGTTCCTGCTGAAGCCGCTCGTCGAGACGACGCCGCAGGAGTTCGCCGAGCAACTCGCGACCAACCTCGCCGGACCGTTCGCGGTGCTGCGCTCGTTCCTGGGCGCGATGATCGCGAAGAAGCGCGGCCTGGTCGTGACGATCGGCTCGGTCGCCGACCACACCTCTTTTCCGGGAAACGCGGCCTACGGCGCGGCGAAGCACGGCCTGCGCGGACTGCACGGCGTGCTCAGGGCCGAGCTCGCCGGCAGCGGCGTGCGCACCGCACTGATCGCCCCCGGCCCGGTGGACACCGGGATGTGGGATCCGGTCGATCCCGACCGCCGGGAGGGCTTCACGCCGCGCAAGGACATGCTGCGCGCCGAGGACGTGGCGGAGGCCGTGCTGTGGGTCGCGACCCGGCCAGCGCACGTGAGCGTGCCGGAGCTTCTCATCGAGCCGAGGCGCTGATGCGACGTGCGACGAAGATCCTCGCTCTTTTCGCCGCGGCGGCTTCGCCTCTTCTCGCCCAGCGGCCGGCTCGCCGCGCCCCGACGCCGGCGTCCGCGGCGGCGCCCGTGCGGGTCCCGCCTCCGGTCCAGTCGGCCCCGCTGCCGGTTTCGCATTTGCCGCCTCTGGTCGACGCCTCGGGCTGGGGCATCCACATCCTCGCGCTGGCGCGCGGTCCCGATGGCGCGATCTGGGTCGGCACCTACGGCGAAGGCATCTACGTGCTGCGCCCCGGCGCCACCGAATGGGAGAACCTGCGGGCCGCCCGCGACACGAGCGCGCGCGGCATCTCGTTCGACTTCGTGCACGCGTTCGGCTTCGCGGGCCGGGACGTGTGGTACGGGACAGTCGGCAACGGCTGGGGCTACTCGCGCGACGGCGGCCGGACCTGGCACAACTGGACCGGCCGCGAGCTCGGCGCGCGCTGGCAGTACGTGACGCCCAACGGCATCGTGACGCGAGCCGACACCGTCTTCATCGCGACCGCCGACGGCATCAGGTGGACGGCGGACCGCGGCGCGAACTGGGGCATGATCACCGATACGGTTCCCGATGTGCACGCGCTGCCGAGCCGCTACGTGCTCGGCATCGCCAGAGCGCGTGACGACGGGCTGTGGATCTCGACGCTGCGCGGGCTCGGCGAATGGCACCGCGGAGCGTTCGTCCCGACCACGCCGCCGCCGGTCCCGTTGGGCGGCCGCGTGCGCGCGATCTATGTCATCGAGGCCACGAACGCCGTCGCGCCCGCAGTCCTGGCCGGCGAAACGTGCGCCTGGACCCTGCGCCAGGCGCGGCGCGGCGAGGACGAGCCGAAGTGGGAGTGCATGTCGCTGTTCGCGAGGTCGCGACTCAGCAATACCGCCGTGCGAGCGCTCGCCGGCTGCGAGGGCCTGCTGTGCGGTGGTGCCACGAGCGCGGGCGCTTTCATCTCCGCGCGTCTCGGGCTCGCGTTCGAGAACCGCGCCGGCACGGCGCGCTCACACGACACGTACGCCGTGCTGGCGCCGCCGCCCGGCCAGAGCGGCGACACGTTGTTCGGAACGGCGTGCGGCTTCGCCGGGCAGCAGCCCGACGCGTGCCGTGATCAGGGCGACACGATCGGCGTGAAGGAACCGGCGCCGCCGCTGCACACGTGGTTCGAACGTCCCATCTCCGTCCTGGACCAGCCGTTCATCGACCAGACCTACCGGTACGGCTCGACGATGGGCGGCGTGTTCCAGCAGCACCAGGGCGTCGAGTTCAACAACCCGGTCGGCACCACCGTGTTCGCGATCGCCGCCGGCACGGTCGTTCACGCCGGGCCCGCCGAACAGGGCTCGAACACCGTCGTGATCCGGCACGACACGTCGCTGACCACGCCGCAGGGCCGCTTCTTCGTGTTCTCGACGTACTACCACAATTCACGACTGCTCGTCTCCGTCGGCCAACGGGTCGCGCGCGGACAACCGATTGCACGGGTCGGGAACACGGGGCGGGCGACCAACGACCACCTGCACCTCGAGGTGCACGCCTCGCCGGTGGACTCGACGGGGCTCATCGTGGATCCCAACAACCGCTATCCGCCGTACACGCGCAACCCGGAGCTGTGGATCGAGCCGCTCCCGGGCACGGGCATCGTGGCGGGGCAGGTGTGGGACGGCCACGGCCGCGCGGTCCCGCAGGCGCGCATCTACGGGATCGTGAAGCCGGAGCCCCAGGAGACGCCGTTCAGCTACGCCGAGACGTACGGCGAGCACAACCATCCGGACCCGGCCTACGGCGAGCATTTCGCCGTCGGCGACGTGCCGCCCGGCGAGTACGTGCTCGGCACCACGATCGAGGGGCGCAAGCTGTTCCGGAGGATCCGCGTGGAAGCCGGCAAAGTGACGTGGGTCGAGTTCCGCGCGCAGTAACGTCTTGTCCGATCCGTGTTCATCGAGCTGACCGAAATCCTGAAGTGCCCCCGCGATCACGCCGAGTCGTACGTCATCTTGGGACCCGTCACGATGGACGGCCGCGACGTCGTCCGCGGCGGGATCGTCTGCCCCGCATGCCGCGCCGAGTATCCAATCGTGGATCGCGTCGCGTTCTTCGGGCCGCCGGATGAGCCGGTGCGCGGCGCCGCGGTGGCCGCGCCCTCGGCGCTCACCGCCGAAGCCGTGCTCACGTTTCTCGACCTGGCGGGCGAGGGCGGGTACGTGGTGACCGTGGGTGCCGCGGGACGGCTCGGCCCCGCGCTTGGGGCGGCGCTGCCGAGAGTCGGAGTCGTGGGCGTGAACCCGCCGGCCGGCACCGCGCCGTCGGACGTGTTCTCCGTGATCGTCTCGCCCCGCGCCCTTCCGGTCCGCGCGCGCAGCGTGCGGGCGGTCGTCCTCGGTGCGGACGTCGCGGCGGGTCCGTGGCTGGAATCGAGCGTCGCCGCGCTGCTGCGGGGGCTGCGCATCGTGATCGAGGATGAGTCGGCGAGTCCCGGGGGCGTCACGCGGCTGGCGGCAGGGGGTGGCGTGTTCGTCGGAGAGAAGTAGGTTCATCGCGCGCATGCTCATCAAGCGTCTCTACGACACCCGGCTCGCCCAGGCGAGCTATCTCGTCGGCTGCCAGGCCACGGGCGAAGCGCTGGTCATCGATCCGGCGCGCGACGTCGAGCAGTACGTTGCCGCGGCGAGGAGCGAGGGCCTGCGCATCGCGTATGTGACGGAGACGCACATCCACGCCGACTTCGTATCGGGGACGCGCGAGCTGGCGGCCCGGACGAAGGCGGTGCCGGTCCTGTCGAGCGAGGGTGGCGCCGACTGGTCGTACGCCTGGGCGAAAGAGGCCGGCGCGCGGCTGGTGAAGGACGGTGACAGTTTCATGGCGGGCAACGTGAAGGTGGACGTGCTGCACACGCCCGGCCACACGCCCGAGCACATCAGCTTCCGGATCACCGACACCAGGGCCACGGACCGCCCGATGGGCGTGTTCACGGGCGACTTCGTTTTCGTCGGCGACGTGGGCCGGCCCGACCTGCTCGAGAAGGCGGCGGGTGTGGTCGGCACGATGGACGCGGCGGCGCGCACGCTGTTCCAGTCGCTCCAGCGCTTCAAGCAGAACCCCGACTATCTCCAGATCTGGCCGGGCCACGGCGCCGGCTCGGCGTGCGGCAAGGCGCTGGGCGCCGTGCCCTCGAGCACGCTGGGCTACGAGCGCTTCGCCAACTGGGGGCTGACGGCGGCACGCGAAGAGGACTTCGTGCGGATGGTGCTCGACGGCCAGCCGGAGCCGCCGGCGTACTTCGCCGTGATGAAGCGCGTGAATCGCGACGGGCCGCAGCTGCTCGGGACGCGCGAGCGGCCCGCGAGGATCGGCGCCGACGGACTGGCGGATCTCGGCGCGCGCGCCGCCATCGTGGATGCGCGCCGCACCGCGGACTTCGCGAAGGGACACGTGCATGGCACGCTGAACGTGCCGTTCGGCGGCTCGTTCCCGACGTACGCCGGCTCGGTGCTGCCGTACGATCGCCCGCTGGTGCTGATCGTGCCCGAGCAGCTGCTCGACGAGGTGCTGCGGTCGCTGTTGTCGGTGGGCCTCGACGACGTTGCGGGATGGCTCCCGCCGGACGCGCTCCAGGCCAGGGGGCCGCTCGAGACCACGACCCAGGTCGCGCCGAGCGATGTGGCGCCGCGCCTCGCCTCCGGCGCGGTGACGGTCGTGGACGTGCGCGGCCGGAGCGAATGGGACGCGGGCCACCTGCCTGGCGCGCGCCACATCTCGCTCGGCAAGGTCGCGGCGTCCGCGGACGAGCTGAGCCAGGCGGGCGCGCTCGTCGTGCAATGCGAGACGGGCTCCAGGTCCGCGATCGCCGCGAGCATTCTGCTCGCCGCAGGCGTCACGAGCGTGGCGAACCTCGCGGGCGGACTCAACGCGTGGAAGGAAGCCGGCTTGCCGGTCGAGGCGGAGGCCGGCACGGCCGCCGGAGTAAGGTGACGGCGGCGCGAAGGTCCGCTCGCGCCGCCGCACTCCCGCTGCTGCTCGCGCTCGCCAGCTCGTGCGGCAGCGACGCCGTCCTCGAAGATCCCGTCGACCCCACACCGCTGCCTTCGGTCAGCGTCGCTCCGACGCCAGGCGGCATCGTCCAGCTGGACCTTCCGAAGTTCCGGGGAATAAGCGACGTGGTCGAACCGGACGTCGTGCACGTTCCGAGCGGCTGGCGCGGATTCAACTACTGGATGGCGTACAATCCGTACCCGGGAGGCGACGACGAGTACGAGAACGCGTCCATCGTGGCGGGCCAGGACGGCTTCGCGTGGAGCGTGCCCGACGGCCTCACGAACCCGGTGGCGCCATGGCCTTCCGGCGCGATCGTCCACAACTCCGACCCCGATCTCGTGTACGTGCCCCAGCTCGACCGCATGGTGCTGTTCTACCGGGCGGTCACGGTCAGCCGGAACGTGCTGTTCGCGAAATCCTCTACGGACGGCCGGAACTGGGGCAAGGCACAGATGGTGCTCGATGCTCCGAGCCACAGCCTGGTCTCTCCCTCGATCGTGCTCCCGACGAGCCGGCGCCCCAAGCTGTTCTACGTGGATGCCGGCCAGGACGGATGTTTTGCGCACGTGACCGCGACCATGATGCGGCGCTGGATGGGCGACCTGCACCGGGACGACGCGCTGGTGGGGCCCGGTTGGTCCGACACCGTTCGCACCGACCTCAACGGGCCGCCGGGATACCTGATCTGGCACCTGGACGTGATCTGGGTGGACGAGCGGCAGGAGTACTGGGCGATCTTCCCCGCGTTTGCGGCGGGCGCCGACTGCAACAGCGCGGACCTGTTCATGGCGCGTAGCCGCGACGCGGTGCATTGGCAGGTGCTCGCCGATCCGGTCCTGAGGCGCGGCGACGTCACGTGGGGCGGAAGCACGCTGTACCGGGCGAGCCTCGAATACGATGCGAACGCGAGCATGTTCCGCGTGTGGTTATCGGCCCGGAGCATCGTCGGTGACTGGCGCATCGGCCACGAGACCTTCCCGGTGGCGAACGTGCTTGCGGCCCTGCGCCGGGCCGACCAGCCCTGAAACGAGGCGGCCGGCTGGTCGCCGGCCGCTCCATCCATCAGCGGGCGGCGGCGCCCGCCGCGGCCCCTTCCTTCTCTGCTTCCTGGTAGAGCGCGTCGATCTCGCGCTGGTATTTCTTCTCCACCACCCGCCGCTTCACCTTGAGCGTCGGCGTCAGGTCCCCCGACTCGATCGTGAAGTCGTTCTCGAGCAGCAGGATCTTCTTGGGCATCTCGTACTTCGCCAGGCCGGTGAGCGGCTCCATGACCGCCCGTTCCATTTTCGCCTTCACTTCGGGCAGCCTCAGCATCTCCCGGTGGTCCTTGTAGGCGAGGTTGCGGCGCTTGGCCCACGGCTCCAGGTGCTCGTATTGCGGGACGATCAGCAGGATCGGGAACTTCCGCTTGTCGCCGAGCATCACCGCGTTGGCGACGTACTTGTTCTTCTTGATCATCCCCTCGATCGGCTGCGGCGCGACCTTCTTGCCGCCGGCCGTGACGATCAGGTCCTTCTTGCGGTCCGTGATCTTGAGGTAGCCGTCCTCGACGACGCCGATGTCGCCGGTGTGGAAATAGCCGTCGGGCTCGATCGCCTCGCGCGTGGCGTCCGGTTTGTTGTAATAGCCCTTCATGATGTTCGGGCCGCGGGCCAGGATCTCGCCGTCGTGAGCGATCTTCACCTCGACGTTCGGGATGACGTGACCGACCGTGCCGATCCGCCAGTTGCGTGGATTGTTCACGGCGATCACGGGCGACGTCTCCGTCAGGCCGTAGCCCTCGTAGATCGGCAGACCGGCGGCGAAAAAGAAGCGGGCGATGTCGGGAGGCAGCGGGGCGCCGCCCGACACGAAGAATCGGAGACGTCCGCCCACGCGCGCGTGGAGCTTCGAGAACACGAGCTTCTTCGCGATCGCGTACCGGAACGCGAGGAAGCCGTCGGGCTGGCGGCCGGCCGTCCACGCGTCCACGCAGCGCTCGCCGATGCTCTTGGCCCAGAAGAAGATCCGCTTGCGGATCGGCGAGGCCAGGGCGTTCTCGAGCGCCCGCGCGTACACCTTCTCGTACACGCGCGGCACGCTCATCACGATCGTCGGCTTCACCTCGCCCAGGTTCACGATCAGCGTGTCGATGCTCTCGGCGTAGTTGATCGTCGCGCCGGTGCCGATCATCGCGTAATGCCCGGCCATCCGCTCGAAGATGTGCGACAGCGGCAGGAACGAGACCGTCGAGTCCGCGGGACTGATGTCGAACGGCGGCATCGCGTCGGCGCAGTTCGAGTAGATGTTGTTGTGCGTGAGCATCACGCCCTTGGGGTCGCCGGTCGTCCCCGAGGTGTAGATGATCGTCGCGAGGTCGTCGGGCTGGGCCTGGAGCGCCTGCTCCCGGAACCCCTTCGCCTCGCCGGCCGCCTCGGCGGCCGCGCCCGCGGCGTAGTGATCCGCGAGCGCGATGACGCCGGGACCCGTCGCGTTGGCGTCGAACACGATGACGTGGCGCAGCGCGGGCAGCTCGGCGCGGATCTCCAGGAT
>JBIOIA010000016.1:0-24539 GCA_044449445.1 Gemmatimonadales bacterium | reverse complement strand
CGGGCTCGGCGAAGAGCGCCGGCTCGCTCAACATCTGCTCCGAATCGCCAAGGCGCTCGACTACGGTCCCGTGCGTATCGGCCTCGCGGATTCGGCGATCGCCGCCTATGCCGCGACCTTTCGACATCCGTCCGCCCGTCCGCCCGTCCGCCTGACCGCCATCGTCCCCAGCGGCCGCGACGCCGCCTTCCTCGCGCCCTGCCCGATCGGCCTGCTCGACCTCGACGAGGAGCTCGCCGAAACGTTAGGCGTTCTCGGCATCACGACCGTCGGCCGGCTCGCAGCGCTCGAGGCCGACGAGGTCGAGTCGCGATTCGGTCCCGGGGGGCTCTCCGCCCACCGCCTCGCGCGCGGCGACGACCCGCGCGGCCCGAGCACGCCCCGCGACGATACGCTCCCCTCCGCCGAATGCGACCTCGGCGGGAGCGTCGCCACCGCCGAACCGCTGCTGTTCGTGCTGAAGGGCGCGCTCGCTTCGCTGGGCGGAGCGTTGCGCGCGAAGGGGCTCGCCGCGCGCGAAGTCACGATCACCCTTGCGCTCGACGACGGCTCCACCGCCGAGCGCGCGGTGCGCCCCGCGCGGCCGACGTCGCACGAGGACGCGCTGTTCGACCACTGCCGCGCCACGCTCGAGGACTGGCCGCTGCCCGAGCCCGTCGTCGCCATCCGGCTCGCCGCCACGCTCACCGCGCCCGCCGCCGGCGAGCAGGGCAACCTGCTCGCGCCCCGCTGGGCCGACCCCGCCGCGCTCGAGGCCGCCTTCGACCGCATCCGCGGCCGCGAAGGCGCGGACGCCGTCACGATTCCCGAATCGCGCGACGGGCACCTGCCTGAGGATGCCGGCGCATGGAACACCGGGCGGACGGGCGGACGGGCGGTCGGACGGACCAGACGCCGTGATGCCACCGTCCGCCTGTCCGCCTGTCCGCCCGTCCACTCCGCCGCCCTGCGCCTGCTCCCATCGCCCGCATCCATCCGCGTGCGCCTGGGTCGCGCAGGCCTCGAAGCCTTCCGCCGCGGCGAGTGCTGGCACGATGTCACGGCCTGGAGCGGGCCCGAGCGGCTCGTCCCGCGCTGGTGGCGCAGCGACACTCACCTCGGCGCCCGCGACTACTTCACCGCCCGCACCGGTGACGCCACGCTGTGGCTGCTGTACCGCGCCGCGAAACAGTGGCACCTCGCCGGCTGGTGGGACTGACGTGCCCGCCGAGTACGTCGAGCTGCATTGCCACTCGGGGTTTTCGCTTCTGGACGGCGCGTCCAACCCGGAAACCCTCGTCAGGCGTGCCGCGTCCATCGGCATGACGGCCATCGCGCTCACCGACCACGACGACCTCGGCGGAGCGGTGCGCTGGGCGGAGGCCGGACACGACTGCAGTGTCCATGCGATCATCGGGCTCGAGGCCACCATCGAGCAGTCGCACCTCACGCTCCTCGCGATGAACGAGGCCGGCTACCGCAACCTGTCCCGGCTGGTCACGCTGGCCCGGGGCAAAGGGCGCGGCGCGCCGACGCTGACCTGGTCCCAGCTCGAATCGCACGCGGCGGGCCTGTTCTGCCTGACCGGCTGCCCCTGCGGCGACATTCCGCGACGGCTCGCGCAGGACGACGAGCGCGGCGCACGCGAGCGACTCGGCTGCCTAACGCAAGTCTTCGCCGGGAACATCGCCGTCGAGTGCTGGGACCACGCCCTCGCCGAGGAGCGCGCCGTGGTCCCGAAGCTCATCGCGCTCGCCGGCGAGCTGGACCTGCCGTGGCTCGTCACCAACGACGTGCACTACGCGACGCCCGGCGGACGGCTCGTGCACGACGTGCTCACCTGCCTGCGCCACCAGACCACGCTCGACCTGGCCGGCACGCTGCTCAGGCCCAGCGCCGAGTGGTACCTCAAGCGCCCCGAGCGAATGGCGCACCACTGGCGCCACTACCCCGAGGCGCTTGCGATGACGCGCCAGGTCGCCGAGCAGTGCGCGTTCCGGATGGGCCAGCTCACGCCCGCGCTCCCCGCCTTCCCGACGCCGCCCGGCGTCGGCGCCGACGACTATCTCGCCGCGCTGGTAAGAACCGGCGCGCGGGAGCGCTACGGCGGGCGGATCACGGCGCGCCACCGGGACCAGCTCGCGCACGAGCTCGACATCATCCGGCGGCTTTATCTCGCCGGCTACTTCCTCATCGTGTGGGACATCGTGCGCGAGGCGAACCGGCTCGGCGTGCTCGCGCAGGGACGCGGTTCCGCCGCGAACTCCGCCGTCTGCTACTGCCTCGGCATCACCGCCGTGGACCCGATCGGGATGGAGCTCCTGTTCGAGCGGTTCCTCTCCGAGGATCGCCGCGAGGCGCCCGACATCGACGTGGACTTCGCGCACCGGGATCGCGAGCAGGTGATCCAGTACGTGTACCGCCGCTACGGGCGCGAGCACGCCGCGATGGTATGCGAGGCGATCTGCTATCGCGGCCGCGCCGCAGTGCGCGACGCCGCGCGCGTCCTCGGCTTCAACGTTAGGCAGGCCGCGGCGCTTGCCGACGAAGCCGATCGAAGCAGCGCGCGCGCGACCGGCAAGCGGCTCGAGCAGAGCGGCGCCGCATCCGCCGGCCTCGATCCGCACGATCGCCGCGTGAAGATGCTCGCGCGGGTCGTGAAGGGACTGCAGGATCTGCCGCGCCACCGTTCCATCCACGTGGGCGGGTTCGTCCTGTCGGAGCGACCGCTCGCCGAGATCGCTCCGATCGAGCCCGCCGCGATGCCGGAGCGCACCGTCATTCAATGGGACAAGGACGACCTGGAACCGGTCCGGCTGATCAAGATCGACCTGCTCGGCCTCGGCATGCTGACGCTGCTCCAGGACGCGATCAAGCTGCTACGGGCGACCCGTGGCGTCGCGATCGATCTCGCGAAACTCCCGATGGACGATCCCGCCGTCTACGACATGATCTGCCGCGCCGACACCATCGGCGTCTTCCAGATCGAATCGCGCGCGCAGATGAACACCCTGCCCCGCCTCGCGCCGCGGAAGTTCTACGACCTGGTGGTCGAGGTCGCGCTCATCCGGCCGGGGCCGATCCAGGGCGAGATGGTGCATCCCTACCTGCGCCGCCGCGCGGGGGAGGAACCGGTCGTCTATCCGCATCCCGCGCTCGAGCCGATCCTCGAGCGGACCCTTGGCGTGCCGCTCTTCCAGGAACAGGGCATGCAGGTCGCGATTACTGCCGCGGGCTTCACGCCGGGCGAGGCGGACGAGCTGCGCCGCGCGATGGGACACAAGCGATCGCACGAGCGGATGGCGAAGATCTGCGCGAAGCTGATCGAGGGCATGGCGAAGAACGGCATCGAGCCCGACGTCGGGCGCCGCATTTTCAATCAGATCTCCGCTTTCGCCGACTACGGCTTCCCCGAGAGCCACGCGGCGAGCTTCGCGCTGCTCGTCTACGCCTCGTCGTATCTCAAGCACTATTACCCGGTCGAATTCACCTGCGCGTTGCTCAACGCGCAGCCGATGGGCTTCTACGCTCCCGGCACGATCGTCGAAGACGCTCGGCGCCACGGCGTCCTGACACGCGGCGTGGACGTGATGGCGAGCGCATGGGACTGCACGGTGGAGGACGGCGGACAGGTGCTGCGCATTGGCCTGCGCTACGTGCGCGGCCTCGGCGAAAGAGCGAAGGATCGCCTCGAGCCGCTGCTGAAAGGTCGCCGCCCCGCGACGCTCGAATCGTGGGTGAAGACGAGCGGCGTCAACGTCGCGCAGCTGCGCGCCCTCGCCGAGGCGGGCGCGTTCGATGCGCTGTGGCCCGACCGCCGCTCGGCATTGTGGGAGCTCCTCAAGCACGCGCGCGGCACGGCGGGCCCGCTGGCGCCCGCCGCGGCGGACCGCCGCCCGGCGCCGGTGCCGCCGCTTGCGCCGATCGAGCTGATCGAGGCGGACTACCGCATCACCGGACTCTCGCCGGCGGGCCATCCGATCCGTCACCTGCGCGATGCGCTCAGCGCCGAGGGCGTGTGCCCGGCGGCCGAACTGGCGCGGCACCGGGACGGCGACTGGGTGACCGTCGGCGGGCTCGTGATCTGCCGGCAGCGACCCCAGACCGCCAAGGGGTTCTGCTTCGTGACGCTGGAGGACGAGACCGGGCTCGCGAACGTCGTCATCACGCCGAAGCTGTTCGAGGCCCACCGCCGGCTCATCGTGCGCGCCCCGCTGCTCCTGGTGCGCGGCGTGCTCCAGGAGGAACAGGGCGTTCTCAACGTGCGGGCCAGAACGTTCGCGGCGCCGGACCCGAAGGGCGGCGCCGCGTTCGCCAGATCGCACGACTTCCGCTGATCCTCGTTACGCGCCCTCGGCGGGCGGCCGGAATGCCCGGCCGAGCTGCCCCCCGGTGACCTGCTCGCCCCACGTCGACAGCGCCAGGCCCGCGAATATCAGCACCGAGGCCAGTCCGATGCGCGGCGTCACGGTTTCGCCCAGGATCAGCGGCGCCAGGAACGCCGTGACCACCGGCTGGACGTAGACGTACATCGCGACCAGGCTCGAGGCCGTGTGCCGCAGCGCCCAGATGGACAGCAGGTACGTGAGGAACGAGGGAAACACGACGATGTACACGAGCACCAGCACGGTTCTCGTGCTCACGGCGTCCGCGTTCACGCGAAGCAGCGCCGGGACACCGAGCGGCGCGATGAGCACCGCGCCGATCAGGAACACCCAGGTCACGACCGTCATCGGCGCGTAGCGCCGCAGCAGGTCCTTCGACAACACGAGGTAGCTGGCGTAACACAGCGAGTTGGCCGCGACGAGCAAGTCGCCCTGCGCGCTCGCCCCCTCCGCCGCGCCGCCATGGCTCAGCGCGAGATACGCGGCGCCCGCGCCCGCGAGCGCGATACCCGTGAGCTTCGCCGCCGACGCGCGCTCCCGACGCAGCAGCAGCGCCACACCGAGCGTGAACACCGGGATCGTCGTGATGAGGATGTTGGTATGTACCGCGGTGGTGCGTCGCACGCCTTCGAGAAACAGGATCTGGTTGAGCACGACACCGAGCAGCGCGAGACCGGCGAAGCGCAGCAGGTCGCCGGGTGCCACGCGCTGGCGCGTGCGATTCCACTTGACCGCGGCGAAAAGGGCGGCCGCGCCACCGATCCGGATCGCGACGATACCCAGCGGTTCGACGACGGGAAGGACCAGCTTGATCGCGATCGGCAGGGTCGCGAAGATGACCTGCGTCGCGAGCATCGCGAGATGGACCCGCCAGGGGCCCAGCGGCTACTCCGGCGCCAGGGCCGCGCCGAGCTCGATGCCGCGCGTCTGGAACAGGCGCTCGATCACCTCGCCGACCTTGTTGTTCGGGGTCGACGCGCCGGCCGTCACGCCCGCCACGAGCGGTCCCGCCGGCAGCCAGCCCCGCTCCGTCACTTCCTCACGCGCTCCCACCGGGCGGTGCCGGATCGTGCGCGAGGCGACCTCGAGGCACGTGGAGTCCTCGACATGGTACGTCCGCACCCGCTCGGCGCATAGCGCCGCGAGGTGCGTCGTGTTGCTCGAGTTGTAACCGCCGATCACCACCACGATATCGACGCCGCCCTCGAGCATCTTCAGGATCGCGTCCTGCCGGTCCTGGGTCGCCGAGCAGATCGTGTCGAAACTGCGGAAGTGGCGATCCGCTTCGCTCTCGCTCCAGCGGCGCGCGATCGCCTTGCGCACCTCCGCGGCGATCGCCAGCGACTCGCCCGAGAGCATGGTGGTCTGGTTCGCCACGCCGATGCGGCCGAGATCGGCGTCGAAGTCGAAATCCGGCGAGGCCGCCTTGGCGAACTGCTGCGCGAGCGTCGTGCGCCCTGTGCCGTGCTCGATCGCGTCGCACACCAGCCGCGCCTCCTGCATGTTCCGTACGACGAGGTACTTGCCGCCCGGATACTTCGTGACCTGTGACGCCGTCGCCTTCGTCTCCTCGTGCACGTACTTGCCGTGGATCAGCGCCGTGAAGCCGTCCTTCGCATAGCTCTCGACCCGCTTCCACACGTTCAGCACCGAGCCGCACGTGGTGTCCACGAGCACACAACCCAGCGCGCGCAGCCGGTCGAAGTCCTCCTTCGTGACGCCGAACGCCGGCAGGATCACGACGTCGTCCTTCGTGATGTCCGTGAAGTCGAAATCGCCCGTCGGCCCGCGCGCGATGATCACGATACCCATCGAGGCGATCTTGCTGTTGACGTGCGGATTGTGGATGATCTGGCCGACCAGGAAGATGCGGCGCTCGGGAAACTTCCGGCGCGTCTCGTAGGCGTACTCCACCGCGCGGTCCACGCCGTAGCAGAACCCGAACTCACGTGCCAGCCGGACGGTCACGCCCTCGAGAGCGAGCTCGTAGCCGCGGCTCTTGACCTCGTCCACGATCGCGCTGTGATAGTCCTCCGTCAGCGCGCCCTGGATCGCGTCCTTGAGCCCGAAGCCCTTCCGAAAGTAGGTCTGGTCGGTCATCGCGGGCGCAATCTAGCCGCCACTCGCCGGCCTTCGCCACTCTGCGCGGTCCGCCGCGAAGCTCCTCAAGGCACCAGCAGTAAGGTGCCCCACGCCCAGTCCACCAGGCCGTGGGTCAACGCGGCGGCGGCGAGCCGTCCCGTGCGCCTGTACACCCAGCCGTATGCGAGTCCCGCGAACGTTGCGAGCAGCGCGTAGCGCCAGTTGAGCGGCGGCGCATGCTTGACGATGTGCGTCAGCCCGAACAGCACCGAAGCGAGGAGCCACCCGTTTCGGGCGCCCCACAGTCGACTGAACGCCTCCTGGATAATTCCGCGGAACAGAAGCTCCTCGGGAAGCCCGACGAACATCACCAGTCCCACCAGACGGCCAACTGCGTACGGCAGGGAGATCCACCGCACGTTGAAGTGGAGGAAGCCGATCAGGTAACCCACGGGCAACGCCACGATCAGCAATGCAAGGACCGCGCCCACCGCCGCCGCCGCGTCGCGCCACGAGATGTCGTAGCCCGGCTCGAGCGTCCGGATCCGGCGCACTACCAGCAGCAGGAACAACGCGATGTCGAGCGCGGCAAAGTACGGCAGGCCGAGGTCGATCGTCCCGGGCACGCGGACCTGGAGCTGTGCGTCCCACACGCCGGCCAGGATCCAGATCGGCAGCGCGACGAGCAGCATCCGCCCCGCCGACAGCTCCCCCTCCTCACCGACGCCGGCCGCGAGTGTCGCGGCGAGGGAGCATACCGGCCACAGCAGCACGTAGTACCACCGGGTCCTGCCGCTCAGGACGTGCAGCAGCACGCCGTAGAGACTCACCGCCGCCATCACCAGCCAGACCCGCGAGTTGCGCTGCGCGAAGAATGCGCGCGCGCGCGCCAGTACCTGTGGCGCCGGTAGCAGCAGAAACGGGGCTGCCGCCACGATCACGAACAGAACCCACGGCCAGCGCCCCTGCCCCTGCGTGGCCACGAGCACCACCCACAGGAGCGCGACCAGCCCGACGACCAGGCTGACGGCCCCGCCCCACCGACGCGTGCCGGAGCTCACGCGCGCCGCCTCGGCAGGATGCGCCACTTCCGCAGCCATGCCTCATAAAAGCGCGGATTCAGCAACGGCGAGTCGAGCGGCGGCCGGCGGGACTTCGGAATGCGCCAGTCCGCCGTGCCGATCAGCTCGGCCATGACGGCCGGGTGCGTGCCCTTGAACCGGAAAGCGATGTCCACCTCGCTCAGGAGCTCCGCCGGGACGCCGGCATAGCGATCGCTCACCCACGCGTCGTCGTGGTAGAGCTTCTGGAACGCGAGGGTCTTCTGCTTCAGCACCTCGGGGGCGCGAGCCCATCCATAGTGGTAGATCTTCGCGCCCGTGTGAGCCGATCTGAGCCGCGAGCCGTCGATCCGACCGAAGCCCGCGGCGTCGCCGACCGACTGCACGCTGCCGTCGTTCCGGACGATGCGGCACTGTTTGCGATACCGCACGTAGTTCACGTACGCGTAGGTCCCTTCGAAATGCAGGAAGCGGAACCGCAGTGCATCAACGCGCCGGTCGCCGTCGCCGCGCGCGATGGCCGCGCGGATCCGCTCGTGGTCCTTCTCGTGGACTACCTCATCCGACTGGAGGTAGAACGCCCAGGGGTAGTGGCAGTGCGAAAGCGCGAGGTTCGTCTGCTGCGCGAGCACCCGCCCCCCGACCCGCAGCGACTCATCCCACACGCTCTCGACGATCCGGAGCTGCGGGATGCCGAGTGAGCGCACCAGCTCCAGCGTGCCGTCATCACTCCGGCCCACCGCGACGACGAGCTCGTCTACCAGCGGTGCGAGCGATCGCAGCGACTCGGCGACGGGATAGCCGTATCGGATCGCGTTGCGGACGATCGAGAAGCCCGAAATGCGCGGCCGCTCCTCACTCACGGTGTCGGGCAGCCGCCCGGCGTCACGGACGGCGCCGTCAGTGAACCCACCAGGTGCAGCGTATCACGCGCGCCCGCCGCGACGAAGTCCATCGTGCCCGACACCTTCGGGCCGGCGTCCAGCTTGAGCGAGCCCCGCACCGCCAGCATCGCGACGCCGATGCTGTCCCTGAGCGGCCGGATCGCGACCGCCGCCGTGCCGGAGCCGCCCACCGCCGAGTCGAGCGCGAACTCGAGCGAGCGCGCGGGCCACGCCGTGCGCAGAGCGACGGCAACGCTCCACGACCGGTCCGCGCCGACGATCGTCAGCGTCGTGTCTGCGGCGCAGTAGGCAGCCTCGACCGGCACGTCCAGCAGCGGCCGGGACGATGTTCCGTCGCGATCGAGACGAAGACGTGCCGACCCATGGACGAGGCGATCGACCGCACTGCACGCGGACGTCGTGGTCACGAGCACGCACGACAGCAGAAGTCGCCATGGCATGGCGAAGAAGCTACGACGGCACGGAGCGATTTGAAAAGCGAGCAGACAACAGGAAGCCGGCAGGAGAACGGCCGCCGGGGAAGGAACGCGCGAGCGCGGCGGCCTCGAAGGCCGCCGCACCCGTCACGTCGTCAGGCCGACGCTGCGAGCCGCGTCGGCCGCGCCAGACCGTACTGCTTCAGCCGCCGCCACAGCGTCGTGCGGCTGATGCCGAGCCGCCGCGCGGCAACGGCCAGCTGCCAACCCGATTCCGACAGGGCCAGCTCGATCGCCTGCCGCTCCCGTTCCGCGAGCGAAAGCGTCGGCCGGAAGCGCGGGATCACGACAACCGCCGTTCCGGACACCTGCTGTTCCTTCGCCGCTGCCCCCTGGGGGTGCCGCATCACCTCGGCGCGCGACGAAGGCACCGCGCCGAACAACTCGCGGGCCTGTCGATTGGCGTGCAACACCAGTCCCTGCCGGTCACACACCAGGACAGCGTCGGTCACCGCGTCCAGCGCATTGACGAGAAGATCTGTGTTCATGGGCCCCCTCGGTGAGTGGGTGGAAGAGTGGAATAGTCATTAGTACCGCCGGCTCCCTCCTGGTGTTTCCAAACTGGTCACTTTCGCGTCTTCCGGAAAGGTTGACAATTCCAGACCAAACGTACTGATTAGTCAGTCAGTCCCATGCAAGACGCTGCCGCCACTCGCGATAGGCTCGTCTCCGAGGCTTGCACTGCCTTGGGGGACCTTGGGCTCGGCGCGCTCACAGTCGGGGCGATCGCGCGACGAGCCGGCGTATCGACTGCCTTGGTCTACTACCACTTCGACACCAAGGACCGGCTGCTGCTGGCCGCTGCGGCAAGGCTCGCGCCCCAGCGCGCGCAGCAACGGCTCGATGCGCTCGCCCGGAAGGGAGGCCTCGATTCGCTCGACCTTCTCTGGGATGGGCTGGAAACCGGAGTCGCCAGCGGCAGGGAGCGCGCTTGGTCGGAACTTCTGCTTCACGCCAACGGCGATCCGGGCATCGCCGCGCTGCTCTCTCAGCACCGCACCGCAGAGCTCGGCGCCGTTGCGTCGCGCGCGCCTGGCCTGCTGTCCGAGCTCGGCGCAAATCTCACGGTGGGCGCGGAGGAGTTCGCGCTGCTCCTGGTCTCCACGCTCGACGGCCTGAGCGCCGCGCTGCAGTCCGGGATCGGCGCCGCGCAGGTCAGGGCCGCCTACGACGCCTTCTGGCTGACGACGATTTCCGCCGGCCTGGCGGTCCGGCGGTAAGGAGGCGGCGCAGCTCCTGAAGCGTCGCGGCGCGGAGCGCCGCGTGGCGCCCGCGCACCACGGTGAACTCCACCGGCCGGTCGAGCGTCGGGACTTCGTGGCTCGAGAGCCGGGTCGCGAGATGCTCCTTCAACCGGATCCGCACCACCGCCCGCCCGTCGTCCAGCTCGTAGTCCAGCGGACAGCGCTCGCCGTGCAGCTCGAGGAACGAAGGCAATGCCTCGATCGCGCGCCGCCGCTCGGCCGGCACGAAGCTGTCGAGCGAGAGCGAGAGGTCGGTGCGTTGGAAGTCGTCGAGCGATCGCACGAGCGCGAGCCGAGCGCCAAGGGCCGTGCGCACCGCGGCGCCGTCGGTGCCGGCAAGCGTGCCTCCCGAACGCCGATACAACTCGCCGAGCCGCTCCATCGTGTGGCGTAGTTCGCGGGCGTCCTTGTGCCGAGCACTGCCGGTCATCAGGGCCTCGACCAGCGCCGCGCGCGCCGAGCCCAGGAGGGGCTCGGGAATTGTCTCCAGGACCTCGCGCTCGCGGTCGAGCTCGAATCCGGAGTAGCTGAGTCGCCGGATCGCGACCAGCGGCGCGTGCCGATGCCGCGGGTCGTAGATCACCTGGGCCTCGCCCGAGCGCGCGGCGCTACGGATCATGTCGAGCGGCAGTTGTGTTCCCTCGATCGCGGCGCGCGGCGTCCCCGAGCGGTCCGCGAAGTAACGGATACTCCCGGCGATGCCGCCCCACGCTCCGCACACCGAGCCGCGCGAGACCCGGACCGGCGTGCCTTCCACGGACTCCTCGTCGATCACCAGGTCGAGTGGCATGATGCGTACGAGCAGGCCCTGGAAGCGGTGCAGCAGCCGGTCGTCGGCGTGCGGCAGCGTGCGGGGCAGCGGAAGCTCGAGCGAGCGGTACACCGACGCCATGCCTAACGCTGCGTCCTCGATCGCCTTGATCAGCACGCCGCGCTCCTCCGCCCAGCCGGCCAGTCCTTCGCCGAATATGTGGCGCGGCAGTCCGTAGACCTCGCCGATCGTGCCGTGCCGGTTCACCGCCTCGGCGTAGATGTTGTAGACGCTCAGGTGATCGGAGCCGGCGAGCAGCAACCCGCGCAGCGAGCGCTCCTGACGCGTCATCCGGTGCAGCGAATCCACCGCCGCCACGACCGCGATGACCGGCACGAGGTCCGGATCCGAGTGCAGCAGCAGCTCGGCCCACGGGCGATCCACCGGCAGCTCCTCGACCTCGGCTCCGTAGGGCGTGAGCCTTCCGTCCTTCACGATGCCGCGCTCCTCGAGACGCCGCAGCGCCGCCGCGTAGGCGCCGCGATCGAGCGGCACCGGCAGCTCCAGGTCGCGCGCGTCCACGCCCAGCGCCGCGCACGTGAGCGCCACGCGCTCGGTGTCGCCGGCGAGCTGGAACTCCGGCGGCATCGGCCGCAGTCGCTCAAAGGCGATGTCGCGATCGCTCAGGATCACGACCTCGCCGCCCGCGACGCGCCCGTGCACGCGCCCCGCCATCTGGAGGATTTCGTTCGCGCCGAGCGGCATGCGGGTCAGCACGTTGCGGCCGCGCTGGATGACCGTCTGATAGCGCGCGTCCAGCATCACGACCGTGTCGAGTCCCTGGATATTGAGCGCCGACTGGCCGGCCGCGGTCATGGCGAGCAGGTACGGCTTGGGCGCGCTGCCTTCCAGGAACGGCCGGATGACGCGGATCGGCTCGCCGCCATGGTAGAAGGCGGTCGTCAGCGCCGGCCAGCGCTCGCCCACGCCGGTCGCCAGCGCCTCGACCTCCGCCCTCGTCGGCACGAACACCGCGACGCCGCGCCGCTCCTTGACGACGTGGCGCAGGAACCGTGCGTCGAGGAACTGCTCGACCTCCAACGGCAGCACGCGGACCTTGGCCGCCTTCGCCGGATCGAACACGCTGCTCTCGATGACGGCTCTGGATTCCAGGTAGCGCGCGTAGAACGAGGGGTCTACGGTGGCCGACAGCCAGATGAACCGGCAGCTCGCGCGCTTGCCGAGCGCGAGACACAGCTCGAGCTCGGCGGAAGTCTGGTGAATTTCGTCCGCGACCACGGTGTCGCGCGAAGTGATGAGGCCCGCCTGGAACCACCGTCGCGCGATGCCGGTCGTGACGATGACGACGTTCCAGGTCGGTGTCTCGGGCGTCGCCTCGCGTTCGCGGTTGACGACGCCGACCCTGAGCGGCGCGCGCAGAATGATGCCGGCGATCCGGCGCACCGAGAGCGTCTTGCCGGTGCCCGTGCCCGCGACGATTCCGAAACCGCCGCCGCCCGCCGCGAGGTCCTCGAGCTCCTCGCCGTGCTCGCTCCACAGCACGGTCGGCAGGTCGAGCCCCATGGCCAGCTCGATGGTCTCGCACGCCGCGCGCGTGGGCGCGATGACGATGACGCGTCCGGTTTCCGGCCGCGCCCGCTCGAAGGCGCTACGATCGGGTGGGAGGTAATGGTCCCGGGCGGGATGCATGCCGCTAGTCGCCCAGGCAGATGCCGATGTCGCGAGCCGTCAGGACCGTGTCGGAATCGAGAGGAACGAGCTTGGGCCGTGCCAACGCCTCGGTCAGGGGAATCGCTCCGATCGACGGCGGCTGCAACGCGACCATGACGCCGAACTGGCCGGCCGCGACGCACCGGATGGCTGCGGCGCCGAAGCGCAGCGAGAGCAGGCGGTCGAACGTCGTCGGCGAGCCGCCGCGCTGCAAATGGCCCAGCGTCAGCGTCCGCGATTCCTTTCCCGTGTGCGCGGTGATATCGTCGGCGACCTGCTGCGCGATGCCGCCCAGCCGCTCCATGCCGCCGCCTTTGGTGGCCGCGCCCTTGAGCACGCGATGACCGCCCTTCGGCATCGCACCTTCCGCCACCACGACCAGACTGAAGCGCCGGCCGCGCTTTTCGCGGTCCCGGATCTTCGCGCAGACGCTTTCGATGTCGAAGGGAATCTCGGGAATCAGAATCACGTCGGCGCTGCCGGCCACGCCGGCATTCAGCGCGATCCAGCCCGCGTAGCGCCCCATGACCTCGACCACCATGACCCGCTCGTGGCTCTCGGCGGTCGAATGCAGCTTGTCGAGCGCGTCCGTCGCGGTGGACACCGCTGTGTCGTGGCCGAACGTCATCGCCGTCCCGGAGACGTCGTTGTCGATCGTCTTGGGCACGCCGACGACCTTCAGTCCCTTGGCGTACAGCCGCTGGGCGATGCGCAAGCTGCCGTCGCCGCCGATCGTAACCAGCGCGTCGAAACCGTGCGCCGCGAAGGCGGCGAGCAGCTCGTCGGAGCGGTCCACCTCGGTGATCGTGCCGTCGGCTTGCTGCACCGGCCAGCAGAACGGGTCGCCGCGGTTGGTCGTGCCGAGGATCGTGCCACCCAGGTGGGTGATGCCGCGCACCGCGGCCGCGTCGAGCGAGACGACCCCTTCGTTGGCCAGCAGGCCATGGAAGCCGCGCCGGATCCCGTACGCGGCCCAGCCGCGATGCAGGGCCGCGAGCACGGCGCCGCGGATGACCGCGTTCAGGCCCGGCGCGTCACCGCCGCCCGTCGACAGCGCGATCCGCATCAGCCGATCAGCCGCAGGATTTCACCCGGCGAGGCGTGCCTTCCCAGCGCCCGCTTCGAAAACACCTTCTGTCCATCCACCGTCACCTCGAACACGCCACCCGAAGACTCCACCATCGTAATCGCCGCGTCCTTGTGCCTGGCTCGAATCTCGGCCGCCAGACCGACGGCCCTGGACTCGTAGTTTCACATCCCGCAGTATTCAATCGTCACCTTCATGGGTTCGCCTCAACGTCTCGTGGAAGTCACACTCTAACAGGATACCCGGACAGCGCGACAGTCGGTTGCTTGACGCGCCGAAGCTCGCGCCTTAACCTCGCACGCCGCCACTACGGCGAAAGCGGACGAGCAGGCGGGGCAACTGAGTAGACTGACTAGTCAGTCAGTTCCTTGAAGCCCATGAGGCGCAAGAGATTGGCAAGCAGCGAAGTTGAGGAGGAGATCGGCCGGCAAGCGATCATTCGCGTCGCTGTAATTGCCGGCGCCGTGATCGCCGTTGCCGCGACGATCTGGAGCGCTAGTCTCCCGGAGCCGTTCCCGATCCTCGAGTTCATCCTCATGGTGGCGGCTGCGGCCGCCACGCGAGAGTTCGGGCTGCCGTTGCCCGGGCGGGGCTTCGCGTCGTTCGTCCTCGGCGTCGTGCTGATCGCCGTGCTGCGCCATGGCTGGGCCTGGGCCACGCTGGTCGCGGTGCTCGGCATGCCACTGGGCGACGTGGCGCTGCGGCGGCTGCGCCTGCGCGCCGCGCTGGTCAACGCCGGCCACCTGGCCACCGGATCGGCGATTGTCGGCTGGGCGTACGAGCGCGCGATGGGCGGCGCGTTCGACATGGCGGCGTTCGCTCCCGCCAACGCGGGCCCGCTGCTGTTTCTGATCGTCGCGCTGCCGCTCCTCGTCAACGCCACGTTCTATCTCGACCTTGCCGCCTCGCCGCGCGCGCTGGCCTGGGTGGACGCACGACTGACGCTGGTCTGGGAGCTCGTGGTATACGCGCTCAGCGCGGCGCTCGCCCTGGCGTGGGTGCTCGCGACCGCCGTGACCGCCGGCGCCGGATGGCACGCCGGGGTCGCCGCTCTGCTGCTCGTCTTCACGGCGCTCGCGCACTGGGTTGCGCGGCGCGGCGTGCACGCCGACGAGCTGCTGCTGATCCAGCGGCTCGGCCGCGCCATCGCCGCGGACATCAGCCTGGACCGGAATTTCGAAACGATCCAGGACCTGACGCGCGGACTGGTCCCGTGGGACGAGATGGGATTTCAGCGTTACGACGAGACACGGCACGAGATGGAGCTTGTCGCCGCAACCGGGAAGGATGCGCGGATCGGCGCGCGCACCAACGCCGATCACGGCCTGACGGGAGAGGCGCTGCGGCTCCGCGCCCCGGTGGTGGCCGGCGCGCGGCGGTTTGGCCGCGGCGCGGAAATCGGCGCCGGACAGAGGTTCTCCGAGATCCTGATTCCGCTCTACCAGGGCGATCGCATCGTCGGGGCATGGAGCATACGCCACCGCAACGCCGGCATGTATCGCGACGTCGACGCGGTTCTCCTCGATACGCTCGCGCCGCACCTCGCGCTCGCGCTGCGCCTCAACGCGCTCGTCGCGCCGCTCGTGGAATCCTCGGAGCAGACCGCGCAGTACGTCGAGCACCTCACGGCCACCAGCCAGCAGATCCACGCGAGCTCCGAAGAAGTCACAGCCGCGACGCAGCGCGCCGAGGCGGGAGCGGTGAGCGCGGCGAACCTGGTGGACACCGCCGAGCGGGCGATGTTCGACCTCCGCGCGAGCGCGCACGACGCCGCGGCGGCGGGCGAGCAGATGCATCGCGCGACCAAGGACCTCGAGAAGACGGCGCAGGCGGTGCGATCGGCGACAGCGACGACGGCCAGTGCGCTCGAGCGCATCGGCGAGACCGTCGCGCAGGGCGCTGCGGAGGTGGGGCGACTGCGCGAGGCGGCCGACCAGGTGGGGCAGTTCGCCGAGACGATCGGCGCGATCTCGGCCCAGACCAACATGCTCGCGCTGAACGCGACGATCGAGGCGGCGCGCGCGGGCATTCACGGGTCGGGGTTCGCCGTCGTAGCCGATGAGGTGCGCAGGCTGGCCGAGCAGAGCGCCCGCGAAGCGGCACAGGCGGCCAAGACCACGGCCGAAACCCGCCGCGCCATCGACCACGCGGCCCAGCTCCTGGACCGCATGCGCCGGGAGCTCGCCGAGATCGCCGGCGCCGCCGCCTCCTGGATCGCCGAGCTTGGCCGGATCGTCCAGGCGAGCGAGACCGCCGCCGGCCTTTCGGGGAGGATGATCGAGTTCCCTCGGCGTAACACCTTGCAGGCAGAGGAGATGCAGCGGATGCTCCAGGAGCTCCGCCAGGCCGCCAAGGCCTCCGCCTCCGAGTCCCAGGTGGTCGCCGCCGCCGCGGCTGAGCAGCTTCAGGCCATCGAGAACCTGTCCACGAGCGCCGTCCAGCTCTCCTCCAGCGCCTCCCAGTTGGCCCAGGCGGCCCGGTTCGTCCGGGAGTGACCCGGGTCACGCCGATGTTCTTGCGGGGTTGCGATTTAGCGGTGGACAGGCCAGAATTGGAGCGCCTCGGCGGAATGCCACTCGGCGAGAGGCAAAAGCGGCATGGGCGCTTGGGTTTCGAGCGCTTGCGCACTTCCAGCCGAAGGAACATCATTAGCGTCCGTACCGTGCGCCGCTGGCCTCACTGCGCATCGTTTTGCTTGGCAATTGAAAGCGTGCTTCGGCACGAGTGCTTGCGTACGGATTCAACCTCTCGAGGGAGAACACATGCGTAACCGATTTCTGTCTCTGAGCGCTGTGGCGGCACTGTTGCCGACGCTGGCGATCGCTCAGCAGCGGCCGACGACGCCGCCGGCGAATCAGCCGCGGCCGGCCGCGACGCCGGCTCAGCAGCCTGCCGCGCGTCCTGCGCAGCAGCCCGCCGCGCGCCCGGCCACGCCGCCGCCCGCGCCGGCGGCGCGCCCCGCGATGACGAGCAGCGCTCGCTCGGAGGCGTGGGAGATCTCGGTCCAGGCCGGGATGTTCTCCGTCGACAAGAACCTCGGGGGCATCATCGGCCAGACGGCGAGCCCGAGCCAGTTCCTGGTCGGCGGCCAGGCGTCGCTCGCCAAGCATATCAACAACCACATCGGTATCGGCGTGGGCGTCGGCTTCGGAAGCGGCAGCAACAGCCTCACGACGATCCGCCCCACCGCGGACATCACCTGGACGTCCGACATCAACAAGGACTTCAGCATCTTCATCCCGGTTGGTGTTGGTTTGGATCGGCTCTCGGGTGCCAACTCGGCGCGGGCGACCTCGACCTACGGCGTTTATGCCGGCCTGGGTATCCGCAAGTTCCTCAACGAAGGCACCGCGCTCCGGGTCGAAGGCCGCATGTCGTACGACAACTTCTCCGAGTCCGCTATCGGCTCGACGTTCAACGGCGCCGGCCTGATCGGCCTCTCGTTCTTCCCCTCGGGCCGCAAGACCGTGGCCAGCGTTGTCGTGAATCCGCGTACGGTCATGCTCGCGGCACTGGGTCAGACTCAGCAGTTGACCGCAGCCGCTCGTGATGCCAGCGGCAACGCTCTCGCCGGCAGGGTCATCACCTGGAGCAGCAACAACGCGTCGGTCAGGGTGTCCGCCACAGGACTCGTGACCGCGGTGAGCGACGGTGGCGCAGTTGTCACCGCAACCAGCGAAGGCGTCGGCGGCACTACGAGCGTCACAGTGTCCCGGTCCGCGGCGAGCCTTACCGTCGCTCCGGCCACCGGAACCCTCGCGGCCCTCGGGCTGACGCAGCAGTTCACGGCAGCGGCCAAGGATGCCAACAACAACGCGATTGCCAACGCTGCCATCACGTGGAGCTCGAGCGCTCCGAATGTGGCGACCGTGAGTCCGTCGGGCATGGCGACCGCGGTCGGCAATGGCATGGCGCGGATCACCGCAACAGCCAGCGGACGCACCGCGACAGCGACACTGACAGTGGCGCAGGCGACGGCGAGCGTTGCCGTAACGCCGGCGACCCACTCGGCCATGGTCGGTGCAACCGCGCAGTTCGAGGCGCAAGCGTCTGACGCCGGTAGCAGGCCGATCATGGGCAAGGCAGTTATGTGGTCGAGCGATGCACCTGCCGTCGCTACCGTGAGCCCGACCGGCCTGGCAACGGGCGTGTCGGCTGGAACAGCACACATCACGGCGTCCGCAGATGGAAGGACCGGGTCCGCCGTACTCACCGTTACGCAGCCGCCGAGAGGCGCGCCTGCACTGGCCCCGTTGCCGAGTATCGGCCAGAGCATGGTGCTGCGCGGTGTGGCGTTCGTTGGCACCACGGCGCGTCTCGCGCCGGCCTCGAACGCGGTACTGGAAGGCATTGCCGATGCAATCAAGGCCGCTGCGGGTGCGAGGTTCGAAGTCGGCGCCTACAGCGACAACCGTGGCGTGCCGGCGGCAATCCAGCGCCGTACCGACCAGCAGGCCGCGGCCGTCGTCGCGTTCCTGACGTCCCACGGCGTGCCCGCCAGTGCCATCACTGCGCATGGGTACGGCTCGAGCAACACCAAGGCCCCGAACACCACCGCGGCCGGCCGGGCACAGAACCGGCGCATCGAGCTGAAGCGCGCCAGCTAGGGCGTTTCGACCGTAACGCTTGAACTCGGAAGCCCCGTTCCAAAGCAGCGGAACGGGGCTTCTGAGTTCCCAGCGCTGACCTCGCAGCAGCCCTGCTTCGGGCTTGCGCAAGCCTTCCGGGCGGAACGATGATTACGCTGAGTCAACTTCTCGAGGGAGAACACATGCGTAACCGATTTCTGAGCCTGAGCGCGGTGGCAGCCCTGGTACCGACGCTGGCGATGGCTCAGCAGCGGCCGACTACGCCGCCGGCGAATCAGCCGCGGCCGGCCGCGACGCCGGCTCAGCAGCCAGCCGCGCGTCCGGCGCAGCAGCCCGCGGCGCGCCCAGCCAGTCCGCCGCCCGCAGCCACGCCGGCCGCGCATCCGGCGATGGCGATGGGCCCCGATCGGTCCCAGTCATGGGAGATCTCGATCCAGGGCGGGATGTTCTCCGTTGACAAGGCGCTGGGCGGCCTGTTTGTCGCGAGCCCGCCGCAGTTCCTGATGGGCGGCCAGGCGTCGATCGCCAAGCACATCAATGACCACATCGGCATCGGCGTGGGCGTCGGCTTCGGGAGCGGCAGCAACAGTCTCACGACGATCCGGCCCTCGGCCGACATCACCTGGACGTCCGCCATCAATCGGGACTTCAGCATCTTCGTTCCGATTGGTGTCGGCATTGATCGGCTCTCAGGCGCCAACTCGGCGCGGGCCACGTCGACCTACGGCGTCTACGCCGGCCTCGGCGTTCGCAAGTTCCTGAGCGAGGGCACCGCGCTCCGGATCGAAGGCCGCATGGCCTACGATCACTACTCCGAGCTGAGCAGCGCGGCGTTCAACGGCGCCGGCCTCATCGGCCTCTCGTTCTTCCCGGCCTCCGGCCCCGAGAAGGACAGCGACGGCGACGGCGTGCCCGACTCCAGGGACCGCTGCCCCAACACGCCCCACGGCGCGATCGTCGATGCCAATGGCTGCCCGCGCGACAGCGATCACGACGGCGTGTACGACGGCATCGACCGCTGCCCGAACACGCCGCCCAACACGCCGGTGGACCAGTACGGCTGCCCGCGTGACAGCGACGGCGACGGCGTGCCGGACAACCTGGACAAGTGCCCGAACACGCCACGCGGCACGCCCGTCTATCCTATTGGACATCCGCAGGCCGGCTGCCCGGTGGACAGCGACGGCGACGGCGTGCCGGACAACCTCGATCGCTGCCCGAACACTCCGCACGGCGTGCGCGTGGATGCCAACGGCTGCCCGCTCGACAGCGATGGCGATGGCGTGCCGGACTACCTGGATAAGTGTCCGAACACCCCGGCCAACGCCCGGCCGGTTTACCCCATTGGACACCCGCAGGCTGGTTGCCCGATGGACAGCGACGGTGACGGCGTGCCGGACTACCTCGACCGCTGCCCGAACACGGCTCCCGGCACGAGGGTCGATGCGAACGGCTGCCCGATCGAGGCCGATTCCGACCACGACGGCGTGCCGGACTCGCGTGATCGCTGCCCGAACACCCCGCCCAACACGCCGGTGGACGCCGTCGGCTGTCCGCTGGCTTCACTCCCGGCGAGCGGCCGGACACTGGTATTGAGCGGTGTGCGGTTCATGGCCAATGCGGGCCCCGCGGCGACGCGTCTCGCGCCTGCCCAGACCTCGCTCGACGCCATCGCGGTGTCGATCCAGGCCACGTTGCACACCACGCCGACGGCGAAGTTCGAAGTCGGCGCGTACTGGCACAACCGCGGAGTCGCCGCGAACATCCAGCGGATGACCGACCAGCGGGCGCAGGCGGTGGTGGCGTACCTCACCGGCAAGGGTGTACCGGCCAGCGCGTTGACGGCGCACGGGTACGGCTCGAGCAACCCAAGGGCCGCGAACACCACGGCCGTTGGACGGGCGCAGAACCTGCGCGTGGAGCTGAAGCGCACCAGCTGAACTGGCGCGCAGACTGGAACCTGATCAACATTCGAACCCCATCCCGGACCATCGGGATGGGGTTCGGTGTTTTCGACCTCCGCCGCCGGGTTAGAACCATGCGCCGATCGTTCTGCGCCGCCTTCGCCCTCGCTGTTCTCACCACCGTCCTCTGTGCCACGCCTGCCCACGCGCAGCGCTCCCGCCAGGCCGCGCGCGCACGAGCGGCCCAGCGTTCGTCCCGGGCCCGCCACGCAGGCGCCGAGCCTCCAAGCCCTGCATCGGTCCTGGGCTTCACGCCGGGCACCGAACGGCGTCTGGTCGAGTGGGACACCATCGTCCGCTATTTCCGCGCCCTGGCCGCCTCGAGCAACCGCGTCCAGGTACGGGAGCTGGGCAAGACGACCAACGGCGCGCCGTTCATCGTCGCCTACATCTCGAGCCCGGCGAACCTCGCCCGGCTGAGCGCGCTGCGCACGGCGCAGGCGCGGCTCGCCGACCCCCGTATGCTGACCGATTCGGCGGCCGCCGCCCGTCTGCTCGAGCAGACGCCCACGTTCGTGCTCATCACGGCAGGTGTGCATTCGACCGAGGTCGGCGCCAACCTGAGCCCGCTCGACATCGCCTGGCGCCTCGCCTCAGCGCCGAGCGCCGAGGAGCGGATGATCCTCGACCGCACGGTCGTCGTGCTCGTGCCCTCGATGAACCCGGACGGCGTCACGATCGTCGCGCGCTGGTACCAACAAACGCTCGGCACGCCGGCCGAGGGCAGCGGGCCGCCCGAGCTCTACCACCACTACGTCGGCCACGACGACAACCGCGACTGGTACGCGTTCTCGCAGGTCGAGACGCAACTCGTGGTGGACAGCCTGTACGGCGTGTGGCACCCGCAAGTCACGATGGACATCCACCAGCAGGGCCAGAACGGTGCTCGGCTCTTCCTTCCTCCGTACATGGACCCGGTGGAACCGAACGTGGATCCGATCATCGTGCAGGGTGTCAACGCGCTCGGCCTCGACATCGCGCGCCGGCTGACGACGGACGGCTTCCCGGGGATCTCGGTTAACTCGACGTACGACGCGTGGACGCCGGGACGCGCCTTCCAGCACTACCACGGCGCGGTCCGCATCCTCCAGGAGACCGCGAGCGCGTCGCTCGCCACGTCCGTCACGCTGAACGGCGACAGTCTGCGCCCCGGGCTCGGCGTGGATCCGCGCACGACCTCGTGGAGCTTCGTCGAGAAGTGGCCGGGCGGACGGTGGACGCTCGCCGACATCGTGCGCTATCAGACCGCGGCCGCGATGGCGATGCTGGGGCAGGTGGCCCGCAGCGCCGAGCAGTGGCGCCGCTCCTCGTTCCTGGTCCTCCAGCGCGCCTCGCGAGGATGGGACGGCTGGCCCTGGGGCTTCGTGATCCCGACCAACGGCCAGGACCCCATCGCGCTGGGCACGCTGCTCGACATCATGCATCACGCCCAGGTCGAAGTGCGGCAGATCCTCCAGCCCGTCACACTGGGCGGCGTCCGCTACAGCCCCGGCACGTACGTCGTGGTGCTGCGCCAGCCGTTCGCCGCGTTCGCGAAGGCGGTGTTCGAGCGGCAGAACTATCCGGACCTGCGCGAGTATCCGGGCGGCCCGCCGAAGCGGCCTTATGACGTCACCGCGCACACGCTTCCATTGCTGCTCGGCGTCCGGGTGCTGGCGGTCGCCGAGTCGCTCGGCGTCGGGCTCTCGGCACCGGTGACGGTGAACCCGCCCGTCCCGCGCGTTCCCGGTCTCTCGGCCGACCGCGCGCACGCCGTGGTCCGCCTGGGGCTCTACAAGTCATGGCAGCCCTCGATGGACGAGGGCTGGACGCGCTGGATTTTCGACACGTGGGGCATTCCGTACGAGAGTCTCACCGACTCGATCGTCCGGGCAGCCGGGCTCAGCGAGCACTACGACGCGATCATCCTGCCCGATCAGTCCGTGCGCGAGCTGATGGAAGGCCTTCCGGCGCGCCGCTATCCCGCGCGACTCGCCGGTGGGCTCGGCCCGCCGGGCATGCAGGCGCTGCGCGATTTCGTGGACAACGGCGGTACGCTGATCGCGTTCAACAACGCGAGCGACTTCGCGATCGGCGCGCTGGAGCTGCCGGTTACCGATGTGCTCGTGGGACTGCCGCCGCGCGAGTTCTACGCGCCGGGCAGCATCTTCCGGATGCGGCTGGATCTTCAGAGCCCGCTGACGCAAGGCATGGACGAAGAGTCCATTGCCTGGTTCGAAGGCGGTGGAGCCTTCGACGTGCGCGACCCGACCCGGGTGCGCGTCATCGGCCGCTATCCCGAGAATCCCTCCGACGTGCTGCTGTCAGGCTGGGTACTCGGAGCAAACCTGGTCGCGGGCAAAGCCGCCGTTGTCGAGGTGAAACGGGGGCGCGGCCGGGTGATCCTGTTCGGCTTCCGGCCGCAGTACCGCGGCCAGAGCCAGGCCACCTACCCGCTGGTGTTCAACGCCATCAAGACGTCGGCGCAGAACCGCTAAAGCGCCGCGGCCTCCCGCCGGAACGCGTCCACTGCGGCCGAGTTGACCCGGTAGATCACCTTGGGCCGCGCCGCCTGGGATTCGACGAGGCCGGCGGCTTCGAGCACGCGCAGGTGCTCGGACACGGTGGACTGCGCGAGCGGCAGGCGGCGCACGATCTCTCCGCACGTCGCGCCGCGCCGCTGCGTCTCCAGGAACCGCACGATCGTCACGCGCACCGGGTGGCCGAGCGCCTTGCAGTAGCGCGCGAGGCGCAGCCCGACGTCCAGGCCGGTCGGAGTCATTATCGTCAAATTACGATGAATTGCCGAGCGGCGAAAGAGCGGCGCTAGACCCCGGCAAGGGCCGCTGAGCGCTCCGGTTCCCACGCGGTGATCACGCCCGCGAGCGCCGAAGCGGCCACCGTGTAGGGGGAGGCGAGGTACAGCTGGCCCGGACCCGAGCGGCCCGGGAAGTTGCGGTTGATCGCCGAGATCGTCACGTCGGTCGGCTTGCGCGACACGCCGGGCCCCGCGTTGATGCACGCGCCGCAGCTTGGCTCGATGAACGTCGCGCCGACGTCGCGGAAGATCCGGTCGTAGCCCTTCTCCTGGCAGTACCGGAACACGTCCTGCGAGCCGCACTGGATCCAGCACTGGACGCCCGCAGCCACCTTCCGGCCGCGTTCGAGCCCGCCACTGAAGACGCGGGCATACATATCCATGTCCTCGCGCTTGCCGGCGGTGCAGGAGCCGGCGTACGCGATGTCCACCTTCACCGTCTTGCCGAGCTCGTCGATGAACAGGCCGTTGCCGGGATCGCCGGGCAGCGCAATCATCGGCTTGAGCTCCGCGGCGTCGACCTCGATCACCTTGACGTATCCGGCGTCCGGATCCGAGAACAGCCCCTCGCACAGCCGCTCCGCCTCGGCGCGCGGCATGCCGCGCTGCCGGACCAGGTACTCCACCGTCTTCGCGTCGGGCGCGATGATGCCGGTGAACGCTCCGACCTCAGCGGCCATGTTCGTCATCGTCGCGCGCTCATCCACGCTCAGCGCCTCGACCGCCTCGCCAGCGTACTCGACGATCTGGCCGATCGCGTCGCCGTTCTTGACGTACGGATGGCGCAGGATCTGGAGCATGAAGTCCTTGGCCGTCACGTTGTCCGGCTTCCGGCCGCGGACAATCACCTTGAAGGACTGCGGCACCTTGACGCGCGTGTCCATGGTGATCCAGCTGTTGAAGATCGCGGTGGTGCCGACGCCGAACGCGATGCAGCCGACCGCGCCCGCGTGCGGCGTGTGCGAATCGGAGCCGATGATGATCTGGCCGGGCAGGGCGTGCGACTCGAGGATCTTCGAGTGACAGATCGCCTCCGAGCCGGCCGCGGCGAGCGCGCCGTGGAGGTTGAGCCGGTTCTCGAGCTGTCCGTAGAGCTTGACGCCCTTCTTCTGCGCGAACTCGCGCTGCTTCTTCTCGAGCTCGGCCGCGACGTCGAGCAGACCCATCTCGACGTGCTCGGGGCGCATCGCCTGGTCGAGGAAGGTCAGGTGGTCCCGGAAGAAGAAGATGGATCCCGGGTCCTTGAGCGGCTCGTCCGGTCCGACCAGCTGCTCGAAGAAGATCGCCGACATCGGCGTCACGTACTCGTGGCTGAAGCGGATGTCGGTGAGGAAGAAGCCTTCATCGCCGGGCTTCACGGCCGGGACGCCGGCCTTGCCCGCGGAAGCGTCCACCACCCAATGCCGCGCGAAGATCTTCTCGGCGATGGTCATTGGCCGCTTCGGCGTCGCCGTCGCCGGCACCTTCACCTTCCCCTGGATCCGCGCG
>JBIOIA010000015.1:0-25406 GCA_044449445.1 Gemmatimonadales bacterium | reverse complement strand
CCCCCGCCGCACCAGGATCTGGGTGCTGTCGAGCGCCGGACCCGCATCACCCCCGAAATAGACGACGTCGAGGCCGGCATCCCGCAGCCGGCGCGTCGCGGCGCGCGCCTGCCCGACCGCGCCGGTCGTGTTCAGGACCTCGACCTCAAGGCGGTCCGTCTCGCCTGGAATCGGGCGGTCACCCGCGGCGAGCGAGGCGTGCGAGACGCGGTACCACGTCGCGAACACGGCGCCCGCGAACGCGACGCCGAGAATCACCAGGACGACGAGTCGTCCGCGACCAATCCGTTCCAGAAGTCCCATGTCTGCCTCGCAATCGGCTTGCCCGTCCCGAGCAGCCAGCCCAGGCGGCGCGCCGCGACCTCGCGCAATACTGCGTCGAACTGGCTCGGCACCCGGCCCGCGAGGGCCGATCGGTCCGCATCGTGCGAGCGTCCCGGCTCGAGGTAGTCGGCCAGGTAGAGCGCCTTCCCAACCTCGTCCCACCCCCGCCAGCCCAGCGTGTGCCAGCGCACCGCCGCGAGCACGCCCTCGTCATGTTCGCCGTGCCGTGCCGCGAGCGCCGCGGCGGCCGGCCCGTGCCACAGCGCCGGCGGCAGGCGCACCTCCTCGCCGACGTGCTCGCGCAACGTGGCCGGATCGGCGTCGCGCACCGCGTCGTGCAGCAGGGCCGCGCGATGCCAGCGCGAGCGCTCCTGCGCGCTCCGCCCGGCCGCCTGCGCCCACGACTCCAGCAGCGCCGCGACTCGCGCGATGTGCTCCGCCCGCTCGGGCTTTACGACCGCCCAGGACGGAAGATCAACTGCCTGCGCGGGCATCTGCGCTCACCCGGGGGTCCGCGTCGAGGCCGTCGCCGAGCACGACGTTGTCGATCAGCCGCTTCGTGCCCACCCGGATCGCGGCGACGAGGTAGCTCGCGGCTTCCGCCGCATGACTCGGCAGGAACGACTCGGCGTCCACGATGTTGATGTACTCGGTCTTGATGTCGCCCGCGGACTCCGCGGGTGCGAGCACGCGATAGGCCGCCGCGACGACCTGGCCCGCGCGCCGTTCGCCGCCTCGAAACGCCAGGGCGCCGGCGGCCAGGGCTCGCGGCAGCACGAGAGAGCGCGCCCGCATTGCGGCGTCGAGGTACACGTTGCGCGAGCTCAGGGCGAGGCCGTCGGCGTCACGCACGGTCGGCGCGACGACGATCTCGACCGGCAGGCTGAGATCCCGGACCATGAAGCGCACCAGCGCGGCCTGCTGCGCGTCCTTGCGGCCGAACACCGCGACCCCGGGCTGCGCGATGGCGAACAGCTTGCAGACGACCGTGAGCACGCCGGCGAAATGCGAGGGCCGCACCGCGCCCTCGAGGATGGCGCCGACGGGACCGGGCGCGAGCGTCACCTGGGGCGGCTCGCCGTACATCTCTTCGGCGACCGGCGACCACAGGACGTCCACGCCCGCCGACTGCGCCAGCGCGCGGTCGCGCGCCGGGTCGCGCGGATAGCTCTCGAAGTCTTCACCCGGCGCGAACTGCAGCGGATTGACGAACACGCTGAGCACGACGAGGTCGCCGCGGCGCCGCGCTTCGCGCACCAGCGCGAGGTGGCCCTCGTGCAGGTAACCCATGGTGGGTACCAGCGCGATGCGCTTGCCGGCGCGCGCGGCCTCGGCGGCCGCGCCGCGCATGTCAGAGGTCGTCGTGAGCTCGCGCATCGCCGGCCTGCTAGAACGAATGGTCGGCGTCCGGGTACTTCCCCTGCCGCACCTCGCCGGCGAAGGCGCCCACCGCGCGGCGTACTTCGTCGGCGAGCTGGGCGTAGCGCTTGAGGAACTTCGGCGCGAAGTGGTCGTTCAGACCGAGCAGGTCGGGCAGCACCAGCACCTGGCCATCGCAGTCGATGCCGGCTCCGATGCCGATCGTCGGGACGGTCAGCGACTTCGAGATGCGCGCGGCGAGCGCGGCGGGCACGAGCTCCAGCACGACCGCAAAGCAGCCCGCTTCCTCGAGCGCCGCGGCGTCGGCCTCGAGCCGTTTCGCCGCCTCGTCGCTCTTCCCCTGCACCCGGTAGCCGCCCAGGGCGTGCACCGATTGCGGCGTCAGCCCGATGTGCCCCATCACCGGGATGCCGATGTCCACGAGCGCGCGCACCGTGGGCGTCATCGCCGCGCCGCCCTCGATCTTCACCGCCTGCGCGCCCGTCTCCTTCATGACGCGCCCGCAATTGCGGAGCGCGTCCTCGACGCTGACCTGGTAGCTCAGGAACGGCATGTCCACCACGAGCAGCGCGCGCGCGACGCCGCGCCGCACCATGCGGCCGTGGTAGATCATCTGGTCGAGCGTCGCCGAGAGCGTGGAGGGCTGGCCCGCGATGACCTGGTTCAGCGAATCGCCGACCAGCACGATGTCCACGCCCGCCTCGTCCACGAGCCGGCCGAACAGCGCGTCGTACGCGGTCACGGCGACGATCTTGCGCCGCTCGCGCTTGGCGGCGAGCAGCGCGGCCGTCGTGACGGCCTTGGGGTCAGCCGACGGGGAGCTGGACATCGAGGGCCTTGAGCTCGCGCCGCCAGAAGTCGCGGTTCTTGAGCTCGGGATGGGGGATGGTGAGGTCGCGCTCGCTCACCGAGCGTGAGCCGAACAGCACGATGTCGCAGTCGAGCGTGCGCGGACCCCAGCGCTCGCGGCGCTCGCGTCCGCAATCGCGCTCGATCGAGAGCAGCGCCTCGAGCAGCGCCCGCGGGGCGAGCGAAGTGTCCACGAGCAGCATCTGGTTGAGGAACGGACCCTGACGCACGGGGCCGATCGCGTCCGTCTCCTCGACCGGCGAGGCGGCGACGAGCGCGGTCAACGGCAGCGCGGCAATCGCCGCGCGCGCGCTGTCCAGCGCCGTTGCGCGGTCGCCGAGGTTCGAGCCCAGCGCGATCGCCACGCGCTCAGTGCCCATCGCGCGCGCGCTCGACGACCACCTCGACCGACTCGAGCGGGCCGGGCACCGGCGCGTGCGGCTTGCGGGCGGCGACGCGCACCCGCGCGACGCCCTCCAGCGCCAGGGCCGCGCCCGCCACCCGCTCGCACAGGGCCTCGAGCAGCTTGTGATGGCTCGTGCCCACCGCATCGGACACGACCTGGTAGAGCGTGCGGTAGTCGAGCAGCATCCGGGGCGAGTCGCTCGCGCCCACGCGCGAGAGGTCGAGGAACGCGGTGACGTCCAGCTCGAGCGGCTGCGGAAACTTCTCCTCGTGCGGGAGCAGCCCCACGAGGGTATGGAAGCGCATGCCGCGCAGCGTGATGGCGTCGGTGCTCACGGCGGAAGGCTACGCGCTCGCGAAGCGCCGCGCCACTTCGCCGAGGCGGACCGAGACGGCGGTCAGCTCCTGGGCGGCCCGTTCCAGCTCGGCCAGGGCGCGGGCCTGATCGTCGGTCCGGCCCCTGAGCCGCGCGGCCGAGGCGCGGTTGTTCACCGCGATCTCGGATTCCTCCCGCACCCGGCCGGCCAGGCGCGCCAGCGCCTCGTCCTGCGTCCCCGCGGTCGCGGCGATGCGGCGCGCGTGCTGCTCGGCTTCGGCGGTCGAGACCACGATCGCCTCGAGCGCGCGCAACGCCTCGGCCGAGAGCTCCTCGACGCCGCCGACCACCTGCTCGCCCTTCGTCATCGTCGTCGCGACCTGGATCATCTGCTTCTGGATCGCGCCGACCAGCGCGCCGACCTCGCGCGCCGCCTCGCCGCTCTGGTCCGCGAGCCGCCGCACCTCGTCGGCGACCACGGCGAACCCGCGGCCCTCCTTCCCCGCCCGCGCGGCCTCGATCGCCGCGTTGAGTGCCAGCAGGTTGGTCTGGTCGGCGATGTCGGAGATCAGCCCGATGAAGTCGGTGATGCGCCGCGTCACGGTCATCAGCGAGCGCACCTGCTCGGAGGACTCGCCGACGAACCCCTTGAACTCGACCAGGCGCTGCACCGCGCCGCCGATCGTCGCGCGGTTGCCGGTCGCCGTGTCGCTCGCCTCGCTGCTGCGCGAGGCCGCCTCGCGTCCATCCGCCGCCACGCGCCGCGCCGCGCTCGTGATGCCCTCGGCCTCGGCGAGATTCTCCTGCACCGCGCGCTCCTGCGCGGTCGCGGTGCCCTCGATCGCCGCGGCCTGCCGCGCCGACTCGGCGCCGCCCACGCGGAGCTGTTCCACCGTCTTGGCGACCGCGCGCACCTCGTCGCCGATGCGCTGCACCAGCGCGAGCAGCGGCTCGCGCAGGTTCGCGATGTGCATCGCCGCGGCGATCTGGGTGGCCAGCGTCTGCGCCAGCGACTGCGCGAGCGGCCCGTAGATGTTGCGCTTGCCGTGCTCCAGCTCGAGCGTGCCGATCGTCTGCTCGCCGAAGCGCAGCGGCAGGATCAGGATGCTCTGCGCCTCCGCGCGCGGCGTCCCGATGCGCGCGTCGCGTCGCGCGTCCTTTACCAATGCGGGACGGCTGCTCGCGAGCACCTGCTCGCGCAGGCGCCCGACGTCCTCGGGCGGCTCGGCGTCCGGGGCGGAGCCGCCGCTGCGCCACACCCGTTCGGCGCGCGTGCCGCCGTCGGTGCGCCGGTACACGCGCAGGTCGTTCCACTCGACGAGGCGGTTGGCGAGCCGGCCGATCTTCGCGAGCGCGTCGCCGAGCGCGAGATCCGCGGTGACCGCCATGTCCACCGCCAGCACGCGCGTGCGCTCCTCGGCCGCGATCGCCTCCTCGAGCAGGCGCTTCGTCATCCAGCCGGCGAAGCCCAGCAGCGCGGCCACGAACGGCCAGCTGCGCGCCTCGAGCACGGCCGCCGCCAGCACCACGGCACCGGCGCCGAGCACCATCACGGCGTAGCCGACGACCTCGTAGCGCAGCACGAGCGAGCGCTCTTCGCGCGTGAGCTTGGCGCGCACCGCGAGCGTGAAGTAGAACAGCAGGCGCGAGACCACGAAGTAGCCGAGCACGAAGAAGGAGATCGCGGGCACGTGGTCGATGCCCATGCTCTCGCCCGTGAGATCGAGGACCCGCAGCGCATACGCGTAAACCCCGAACGCCGCCGCGAGGGCGAGTACCTCGCGCGCCGCGTTGATCGCCGCCGATCGCAGCAGCTTGCGCTGCCACGCCCAGTCGCCCGCCACGATGCCGGACGCGAGCGCGAGCATGGCGACCACCGGGCCGAACAGCAGGCCGCCGGCCAGGCCGACGAAGCCGACGAACGAGAGGTACGAGTACTTGGAGAGCGGGACCGGGAAGCGCCGCAGGACGGTCACGACCCAGCCCATCACCAGGATCGCGGGCCAGGCCCCGGCGCGCGGCGGCTGGCTCGTCACCGCCCCCGCGAGCACGGAGCCGCCGGCGACCATGATCGCCCAGGGAAACGCGTTGACGACCGCGTCCACGCGCGGCAGGCGCGTCACGCCGTCCTCCGCGCCCCATCGAGGGCCGCGCGCAGCTCCGCGAGCCACGCGAGCGCCGCCTCGCTCCCAAGGGTCCGCATCCGCTCGACCAGCGCGCTTCCGACCACCACGCCGTCGGCCAGCGCGCCGACCTCGGCCGCCTGGTCCGCTGAGCTGATGCCGAACCCCACGGCCACCGGCAGCTTCGTCGCCGCGCGCACGGCCGCCACCTGCCGTCTCAGCTCCTCGCCCAGCTCGGTGCGCGCGCCGGTGACGCCGGTGCGCGCGACGAGGTACACGAAGCCCTCGCTCGCCTCCGCAATGGCAAGGATCCGCTCCGGGGTGCTGGTCGGCGCGACGAGCCGCACGAGTGGAAGGCCCGAGCTTCTGAGCCCGGCCTCGAGCGCGGGATCGGCGCCGGCCGGCAGGTCGGTCACGAGCACGCCGGCGGCGCCCGCGTCCTTCGCCGCAGCCGCGAAGCGCGCGGCACCCATCGCGAGGATCGGATTGAGATAGGAGAACACGATCACCGGCACGCCGCAGCGCGATTCGGCCAGCAGGCCGAGCACGCCCTTCAGCGTTGTGCCGCCCGCCAGCGCCGCGTGGGTGCTGGCCTGGATCACCGGACCGTCGGCGACCGGGTCGCTCCACGGCACGCCGAGCTCGACGACGTCCGCCCCCGCGCGCTCCGCGCCCCTCAGCATCGCGAGCGTCGCAGCAGCGTCCGGGAACCCCGCGGTGATGTAGGGAATCAGTGCTGGGCGGCCCCTCGCGCGGACGGATGCCCAGCGCTCGGCGAGCCGCAGGTCAGACAAAGTAGTCGGAGACCCGCACCCCGTACTTGTCGGGGTTGGTGACCTTGATGATCGAGCGCGTGAAGGCGCCGTCGGCGGTCTTCTCGGCGAGATCGGCCGTGAATCCGGGGTGGATGAGCGCGCCCGAAGGATCCGAGATGATGCGCACCACCGGCCGGTGCACGAACTCGACGTTCGTGTTGGCCGCCTGCACGAGCGCCAGCTCGTAGGTGTCCAGGATGACCATCGTCCCGGCGGGGTAGACGCCGATCAGGTTGATGAACGCCTTCACCAGGATCGGCTCGTAGCCGCGGCGCGGGTTCTCCCACATCTCCTTCAGCACCTGGTCGGGCTGGAGCGGGATGGTCTGGTAGGTGCGGCGGCTCGTCGCGGCGTCGAAGCCGTCGGCCACCGCGATGACCTTCGAGAAGATCGACAGCTTTCGCGGCCGCAGGGACTTCGGGTAGCCGGTGAGGTCGATCTTCATGTGGTGCTCGTAGGTGCCGATCATCGAGCGATACGGGATCTCGCCGTAACCGCGCAGGCCGAACAGCGTGAGCACGCCGAGCCAGGGGTGGGCCTGCATGATGCGCCACTCCTCCTCGTCGAGCGAGCCCTCCTTGTTGAGCACCTCGAGCGGCACGCGGCTCTTGCCGACGTCGTGGAACAGCGCCGCCATGCCGAGGTCGTAGAGCTGGAGCTTCGAGAGCCCCAGCTTCTTGCCGAGCGCGACCGAGAAGATGCACACGTTCACCGAGTGCGTGAACGTGTAGTCGTCGTAGTCGCGCAGCGTCGTCAGGCCGACCAGCGACGTCTCGTCCGAGAGCACCTGGTCCACGATCGCCTGCACCGCGCGCTTCACCTTCTTCACGTTCGCGGTGCGGCCCATGCGCACCGAGTTGATCACTTCCTTCGTCACCGCGACCGAGCGCTGGTAGGTGCGCTTCGACTGCTCCTTCGAGGCGGCGTCGTCCTCGAGCGCGCCCTCGGCCTCGATCGGCGGGTCGATGTGGATGTTCGTGATGTTGGCTTCGTGCATCCGGCCCGACAGTTCCATGAACCGGTTGGTCGTCGAGTCGCGCGCCGCGGAGGCCAGCAGCAGCGACAGGAAGCTGGTCCACTGGCGCCGGTCCACTCCCGGCTCGGCGCGCACCAGTCCGATGCCCACGCCCTTGAGCACCGACAGCACGTGCGAGAACGACGCGTAGTTGTCGAGGTCGAGCCGGAGCCGCGTCGAGTTCACGAAGATGAACTCGCCGGTGACCCGGACCTCGACCTCCTGTTCCTTCTGGACGATCGACTCGCCGGTGGAAACCAGCTCGTCGAGCGCCGCCTGCACGACCGGGTTCTCGAGCGGGTAGAGCTTGAGCGAGCGCATCGCCGTGTAGAGCGAGCCGAGGAATTCCCGCCCCGCGACACGCAGGTACGCGTCGGAGGTCTGGAGCGAGCCGACCGAGGACTGGCGGGGGGTCGTCATGCGCTCGGTAACTCGCCGGCCCGGAACATCGAACTCGCGCGCTCGCCGCGGATCGCGCGCAGCACCGCGCTCTTCACCAGCGGCTCCTTGTCCTGCGTGGCCTTGCTCAGCGCATCGCGAGCGGCTTGCGAGCCGATGCGCCCCAGCGCCATCGCCGCGCACGCCCGCGTCTCGGGGTTCTCCTTGCGCTTCAGGAATCCCCCGCTGTTGAGGATCCCGTCGAGCAGCTCCACGCCGGACTCGCCCACCAGGACGCCGTAGGCCTCGAAGAACGCCATCTTCTCGGTGAGGTCGGCCTGGCGCACCGACTTGCCGGTGACCACCGTCGTGATCTTGGGCAGCGCCGAGCGCGACTTGTGCTGGCCGACCACCCGCACCGAGGCGAGGCGCACCTCGCGGTCCGCGTCGTCCAGCGCCTTCTCGAGCGCCTGGATCGACGAGGGACTCGCGATGTCCGCGAGCGCCTGCACCGCCGCCACGCGCACCGCGGCCTGCTGATGGTCCAGGCAGGCGGCCAGGGCCTGCACCGCCGCGGCGAGCTTGAGGCGCGCCGCGACGCGGATCGCGGCGATCACGGCCTCAGGATTGGTCGCCTTGAGCGCGGTGACGACCGTGGCCGCGTTGAGCGAGGCGAGCCGCTGCACCGATGCCTCCACCATCGCGCGCACCCGCTCGTTGGTTAGCTTCGGCAGCCATGCGAACAGCGTCGGCAGCGCCTCGGGCCGCAGCTCGCCGAACAGCTCGATCAGCTCTTCGGGCGCGGTGTGCACCGCCGCTTCGTCGAGCGACTGGAGGAGCTGCGACAGGGCCGCTTCCTCCGAGAGCCGCGCCGGCAGCTTCTCGAGCGCCTGCTTGTGCTCGGGCATCAGCTCACGCGCGCGCTGCAGTACCGCCTTGCTCTCGCGCAGCACGTAGGCGACCGCGCCGAAGTCGGACGCGCCCAGGAGGTATGGCAGGAAGCTCTCGAGAATGGACAGCAGCTCGGTGCGGACCGTCGCGAACGGCTGGAGCTCCATGACGTCGAACAGCATCGCGAGCACGTTGCGCCGGATGTCCTGCGAGTACTCGTCCGCGACTTCCTTGCGCAGGAACTCGATCTCGCGCTCGTCGAGGAAATACAGCGTGGTGTCGAAGTCCGACGCGCTGACGATGCCCGGCCGCTTCGTCGGCGCAGCTTCTCCTGTCGCCTCGCCGGGCTCGCCTTCGCCTTCTTCCTCCTCCTGCTCCTCACCGACCTCCTGAGCGACGCCGCTGCGGACGATCGCCGGTGGCGTGGTCGGTGCGTGCACGTCCTCGGCGCCCGGGAGCGCCGCGAAGCCGCCCTCCGTCACCATCTCCTGGAACTGGTAGTGCACGAACTGGAAGTCCTTCTCCCACAGCAGCGTCAGCAGGTCGTCGTTGTCCTCGGCCTGGAGCTGGCGCGCCCGATGGATGACGTCCACCAGCGCGTGAATCTCCTCGTCCTCGACACCGGCCTTGAGCGACAGCTGCCGCACGCCGTCCTTGAAGAACACCCACGAGAAGGACTCCGAACGGCTCGGCTGGCTGTAGATCACATTGCCCTGCCAGCGCATGTCGTGCTCGGTGATGTCGAGCACCAGCTCGTCGACCGCCGCGAGGACCTTGCGCAGCGACTCCTTGAGATTTTCGATCGACTTCTGATAGACGGGATTGTTAGGCAGGTACAACTGGTGCGCGCGCAGCGCCTTGCCGAGGACGTTCATCAGATCCTCGACCTGGCCAGGCGGGATCAGCGTCTCCTGGCTGGCTTCCGGGCCCGCGCTGTCGGTCACGCCGTAGCTCCCCCGCGCGCCGCCACTGTGGCGACGTCCTTGTCGCCGCGGCCGCTCAGATTGACGACCACCGTCCGTCCCCGCGCCCAGCCGCCCGCCTGCGAGAACACCCATGCGACCGCGTGGGCCGTCTCCAGCGCCGGGATGATCCCCTCCAGCCGCGCCAGCCGCTCGAACGCGGCGAGCGCCTCGGCATCGGTGACCGAGACGTAGCGCGCCCGACCGCTGTCCTTGAGCGCCGCATGCTCCGGGCCCACGCCCGGGTAATCCAGGCCCGCCGAGATCGAATGCGCCTCGAGCACCTGTCCGTCCGCGTCCTGGAGCAGGTAGCTGAGCGCGCCGTGCAGGACGCCCGGCCGTCCGCGCGACAGCGAGGCCGCGTGCCGCCCGCTCTCGAGTCCCTCACCCGCCGCCTCGACGCCGACGAGCTCCACGTCGCGCTCGTCCAGGAACGCATGGAAGATCCCGATTGCGTTCGAGCCGCCGCCGACGCACGCGACGACCGCGTCGGGGAGCCTGCCCAGACGCTCCATGCACTGCGCGCGCGTTTCGCGGCCGATCACCGACTGGAGGTCCCGCACCAGCCGCGGGTACGGGTCCGGTCCGACCACCGAACCGATAATATAGTACGTACTTACGACGTTGGTGACCCAGTCGCGGATGGCCTCGTTGGTGGCGTCCTTGAGGGTCCGTGTCCCGCTTCCGACCGGCACCACTTCCGCCCCCAAGAGCCGCATCCGGAACACGTTCAGGGCCTGGCGGCGCATGTCCTCCTCGCCCATGTAGACGGTGCACGAGAGCCCGAACCTGGCGCACACCGTGGCCGTCGCGACCCCGTGCTGGCCGGCCCCCGTTTCGGCGATGATACGGCGCTTGCCCATGCGCAGCGCCACCAGCGCCTGACCCAGCGCGTTGTTGATCTTGTGCGCGCCGGTGTGGCACAGGTCCTCGCGCTTGAGCAGGACCCTGCCGCCGACCGCCTCCGAGAACCGCGGTGCTTCCGACAGCGGCGTCGGCCGGCCCGCATAGTCCTCGAGCAGCTGCGAGAACTCGGCCTTGAACGCCTCGTCCACCGAGTAGCGGTCCCACGCGGCCGACAGCTCCTCGAGCGCATGCACGAGCGTCTCGGGCACGTAGCGTCCGCCGTACGCGCCGAACCGGCCCTTCCCGGCCACGGTCAGTTCGCCCCCTTTCCCGGCCTGCCCAGACGCGGCACGCCGACCATCGACCGGATCACCGCCCCGGGATCGGCCGCACCGGCGGCCGCCGCGCCAACGAGCACCGCATCCGCGCCGGCACGCGCCGCGCGCTCGACGTCGGAGCGCGTGGCGAGCCCGCTTTCGGCCACCGCCACCGTCCCCGCCGGCACTGCCGGCAGGAGCTTCTCGGCCTGCACCGCATCCATCGCCAGCGTCTCCAGATCCCGCGCGTTCACGCCCACGGCGGGCGGAAGCACCGCGAGGGCGCGGGCCAGCTCGTGTCGTCCGTGCACCTCGACCAGCGCATCGAGCCCGACGTCGCTCGCGAGGCGCGCGAGCTCTTCGAGCCGTTCGGCGCTCAACGCCCGCACGATCAGCAGGATCGCCGACGCCCCGACCGCACGCGCCTCATACACCTGGAGCGGATCGATGATGAAGTCCTTGCGCAGCACCGGCAGCGGGACTTCACGTGCCACGTTCTCGAGATCCTCGAGCGAGCCGCCGAAGCGCCCTTCCTCGGTCAGCACCGACACCGCGCGCGCGCCGGCATCCGCGTAACTCGTCGCCAGCGCCACGGCGTCCGCGCCCTCGCGGATCGCGCCGGCCGACGGCGAACGGCGCTTCACCTCCGCGATCACTGAAACATCGGCCCCGGCCAGTCGTTCGGCGAACCGCGGCGGAGTCCTTGCCCGGGCGGCGCGCCGCTGCCACAGCGCCAGCTCGCCGGAGCGGCCCTTCAATCGGGACGCCGTCTCCGCGAGGATGGCCCCCAGGACTCCGGATGCTTGCGCTTCGGCTTTCATTCGGTTACCGTTGCTTCGGCGTATGTTCGGTCACCCGGACCGGTGACGCAACCCAGGAAGGCACATGCCCCTGACCAAGAAGCAGCGCGAGATCCTCGACTACCTGGCCGGCTACATCAACGACCACGGCTACGCTCCGAGCTTTGAGGAGATCGCGGAGACGATGGGCTACGCCTCGCTGGCGACGGTACACGAGCACCTGAGCAATCTGGAGCGAAAGGGCGTGATCCGCCGCTCTTACAACGAGAGCCGCGGCATCGAGGTCGTCAGCCGGGCGCGGCAGCCCGGCGTCGTCGAACTACCGTTGCTCGGCCTGGTCGCGGCGGGCCAGCCCATCGAAGCGCTCGAGTCGCCCGACACGATCGCGGTCCCCGAAGCGATGCTGCCGGCCGCGGGCAAGAGCTTCGTCCTCAAGGTGCGCGGCCAGTCCATGATCGACGAGCAGATCCGGGACGGCGACTTCATCGTGGTACACGGCCGGCAGAGTGCCCGCAACGGTGAGACCGTCGTGGCCCTGATCGGCGGCACCCATGCGACCGTGAAGCGGCTCTACCGCGAGAAGGACGGCCGCGTGCGGCTGCAGCCCGCCAATGAAACCATGGAGCCGATCATCGTGCCGGCCGACGACGTGCAGGTCCAGGGCGTCGTGGTGGGAGTGCTCCGGAAATACTAGTCGAAAGTTGAAAGCTCAAAGCTGAACGTTCAGCTTTCGGCTTTCAGCTTTCAGCTTGTCCAGCACGCCCTGCGCCGCGCCCGAGTCGATCGCGTCGGCTGCGCGCTTCAGCGCGGCAGGCCAGTCTCCGGCCAGTCCGGCCACCAGCAGCGCCGCCGCGGCGTTGAGCAGCACCGCCGTCCGGCGCGCGCCCTTGTCCTTCCCGGCCAGGATATCCCGTACCATCGCCGCGTTCTCGGCCGGCGTGCCGCCGGCCAACGAGCGCGTCGAGCCTCCCTCGAGCCCCAGTTTCTTCGGCTCGAGCGTCCACTGCGTGACCTTCCCCGACTTGACCTCCCAGACGTCCGTCTCGCCCGACGGCGCGATCTCGTCCATGCCCACGCGCGCGTAGACCACGAGCGCCCACTCGCAGCCAAGGTCCGGCAGCGCCTCGGCGATGAGCTGCGCGCGCGCCGGGTCGGCCACACCGACGACCTGGCGCGTGACGCCTGCGGGATTCGCCAGCGGACCCAGGATGTTCATGATCGTTCCGATGCCGAGCTCGCGGCGGATCGGACCGACGTGCCGCATGGCGGGGTGGAACAGGGGCGCGAACAGGAACGTCATGTCGCACCGCTCGAGCAACGCGCCCGCCGCGGCGGCATCCAGGGGGATGACGACGCCGAGCGCCTCGAGCACGTCAGCGCTGCCGGACTGCGACGTGAAGGATCGGTTGCCGTGCTTGGCCACTCGCGCGCCGGCGCCCGCGGCGACGAACGCGGCGGCGGTCGAAATGTTGAATGTGGTGACGGTCCCGCCACCGGTGCCGCAGGTGTCGACCAGGGGCTTCCCGTCGGGCGCGGAGAGTCGCAGCATCGCCTTGCGGAGGGCGCGCACCGCGCCCACCACCTCCGATGCCGACTCGCCCCTGCTCCTGAGACCCATCAGCAGGGCGGACATCTGGACCGGTGTGGCCTCGCCGCGCATCATGTGCGCGAACGCCGCCTCCGCCTCGTCCGACGTGAGGTGGCGGCGGTCCGCGAGTGCCTGGATCGCGCGCGAGACGGGGTCGGTGGCGGTCATGGAGGAGTAGGGCTCGCAGGATAGTCGCGCCAAACGCGCTTTGTCAAATGCCGCAACGACTTGCGCGCTTGAAAAGGCCCCCGCGGATCGCTACGTTTCGGCGCGTGACGGCGGCACCGCCGATGCTCCTGATTCTGCAGTATGACGGCGGGGCGTTCGCCGGGTGGCAGCGCCAGAAGGCGGACCGCACCGTGCAGGCGGACCTCGAGAGCGCGCTCCAGCACCTGGTCGGCCAAAGGACGCCCGTAACGGGTGCCGGACGGACCGACGCCGGGGTTCACGCGCTGGGTCAGGCGGCCGCCGCCGCAGTGCCCGCGAAGTGGCGCGCAACCGACCTGGTGCGCGCGTTGAATGCGTTGCTTCCCTCGGACATCCATGTCACGGACGCGTGCCGCATGCGGCCGGGCTTCAACCCGCGCCGCGACGCGACGGAACGCACCTATTGCTATCGCATCGGACTCGACCCGGGCGCTCATACTCCGTTCCGGCTGCGCTGGGAGTGGGCGATGAGCCCGCCCTTCGACGCCCTGAGGGCCGAACAGGCCGCCGGTCTGGTCCTCGGCGTGCACGACTTCCGCGCGCTCTCGGCCGTCGGCCAGGTGAAGGCGCACTACCGCTGCGACGTGCGCGAGGCGCTCTGGCTCCCGAGGCCGGATGGCGCCGGATGGGAGTTCTGGATCTCCGCCGACCGCTACCTGCACCGGATGGTGCGCTTTCTCGTGGGCACGATGGTCGAGATCGCGCGGCACCGCCGCCCGGTATCGGACCTGCAGGCCCTGCTCTCCTCGCACGACAACCAGGCGGCCTCGAAACCGGCGCCGGCCGAAGGACTGTTTCTCGTCAGCGTGCGTTATCCCTCGGAGTGCTACGCATGAGGGCCCGCGCCCTGGCCATGCTCGTCCTGGCGCTCCCGGCACCATTGAGGGCGCAGCGCACCGATCCCATCGGCGGCGAGCGTCGCACGGTGATCGGCCGCGCCGCGGCGCGGGTGGCGCCCAGCGTGGTGAGCGTCAACGTGGTGCGCCGGCAGCGCACGGTCCCGCGCGACGTCTTCGAGCAGATGCTCGTCCCGCGCGGATATGAGCAGCGTGTCGAGGGCCTCGGCACCGGGTTCCTGGTGAGCAGCGACGGGCTCGTGATCACGAACCAGCACGTCACGGCCGGCGCCGAGTCGCTGATCGTCACGCTCAGGGACGGCCGCGACTTCCAGGCCCGGCTCCTCGGCGAAGACGACCGCACCGACATCGCCGTGGTGAAGATCGACACGTCGGGCCTGCCGGTCGCGCCGATCGGCCGCAGCCGCGCGCTCCAGATCGGCGACTGGCTGGTCGCGATCGGCAACCCCTATGGCTTCCTGCTCGGCAACACCGAGCCGACCGTGACGGCAGGCGTCGTGAGCGCGCTGAACCGGGACATCCTGCCCTCCGACAACCAGGCCGGACTGTACGTAGACATGATCCAGACCGACGCGGCGATCAACCCGGGCAACTCGGGCGGCCCGCTCATCAACGCGGACGGCGAGGTCGTGGGCGTCAACGCGTTCATCCTCACGCAATCGGGCGGGTTCGTCGGGCTGGGCTTCGCGATCCCGATCGAGCGCGCGATGCGCGTGGCGCGCGACCTGGCGGAATTCGGACACGTCAGGCGCGGCTGGGTCGGAGTGGACATCAAGGAGCCGCAGGCGCAGAGCAGCTCGTGGCGCCATCAGAGCGGGCTGCTGGTCAGGCGCCTGGCGCCGGGCGGTCCCGGCGAGCGCGCGGGCCTCAAGCCCGACGACATGATCGAGCGGATCGACGGGCAACCGGTGCGCAACTTCCTGTCGTGGGAGAAGGCGCAGCTCGATCTGGCTTCGGGCGACAACCTGACGCTGACCGTCAGGCGCGAGGGCGGCCAGGAGACCGTGACCATGGCCGCGGTGGACCCGCCTTCGGCGAGCGCCGAGCGTGTGAACCTGCGCGACCTCTCTCTGATCACCGTGACCCCGGCGATCCAGGTCGAGCGGCAGCTCGCCGCGGGCCGCGGCGCGCTGGTGGTCACGGCCGGACCCACGTGGCAGAACGCGTTCGGCATCCAGGCCGGCGACGTGATCGTGCGGATCAACAACTACGTCATCTCGCAGGCCGAGGAGGTGAGCCGCATCGTGCAGTACCTCTCCGGCCGCACGACCCTGACGCTGTGGTTCGTGCGCGGCAACCAGGTGATGGCCGGCCAGGCGTGGGGCACGCCATGAGCGACCGCAGCGAGTACGCCTCCCCGCTCGGCACGCGCTACGCCTCCCCGGCGATGCGCGAGCTGTTCGGCGAGCAGCGGCGCATCGGTTGGTGGCGGCGGATCTGGGTCGCCCTCGCCGAGGCCGAGCGCGAGCTGGGCGTGGACATCCCCGAGGCGGCGATCGCCGAGATGCGCAGCGCGGTGGACGACATCGACTTCGAGCGGGCGGCCCAGTTCGAGGCGCGCTTCCGGCACGACGTCATGGCCCACGTGCACGCCTTCGGCGAGAAGGCGCCGGCGGCACGCGCCTTCATCCACCTGGGCGCGACGTCCGCATTCGTCACCGACAACGCGGACCTCGTCCTGGCCCGCGAGGGACTGAAGCTGGTGCGCGCGCGGATCGGAGCGGTGCTGCGGGCGCTGCGCGCGTTCGCCGCGCGCCACCGGGCGCTGCCGACGCTCGGGTACACCCATTTCCAGCCGGCCCAGCTCACGACGGTCGGCAAGCGCGCGACGCTGTGGATGCAGGACTTCGTCAACGACGCCGCGGAGCTCGACTTCCGGCTGGATCGGCTTCAGCTCCTGGGCTGCAAGGGAACGACGGGCACGCAGGCCAGCTTCCTCGACCTGCTCGGGCACGACCACGAGAAGGTACGTCGCCTCGACCTGCTGGTCGGCAAGAAGCTCGGGTTCCCGCACGTCGTGCCGGTGAGCGGCCAGACCTATCCCCGCAAGACGGACGCGCAGATCCTCGCGCTGCTGGCCGGGATCGCGCAGTCGGCTTCCAAGATGGCCGGCGACCTCCGGCTGCTTCAGCACCTGGGCGAGGTGCTCGAGCCCTTCGGCAGCGAGCAGATCGGCAGCTCGGCGATGGCCTACAAGCGCAACCCGATGCGAAGCGAGCGCATCGTCTCGCTCGCGCGCTATGTGATGCACCTGCCCGCCGACACCAACGAGACGGCCGCGCAGCAGTGGCTCGAGCGCACGCTCGACGACTCGGCGAACCGGCGCATCGTGCTGCCCGAGGCCTTCCTGGCCGTGGACGCGATCCTCGTGCTCGCCGCCGACGTGGCGCGTGGGCTGGAGGTGCGCGAGAACGTGGTGCGGCGGCACGCGATGGGCGAGCTTCCATTCATGGCCACCGAACGGTGCCTGATGCTGGGTGTGCAGGCGGGCGGCGACCGCCAGGCGCTGCACGAGGTGATCCGCCGCCACAGCATGGACGTGGCGCGAGCCGTCGCCGAGGACGGCGCGGCCAACGATCTCATCCAGCGCCTCGCCGCCGATCCGGCGTTCAAGGGGGCGAAGCTCGCCGAGGTGGCGCGCGACCTCGATCCCCTGCACTACGTCGGCCGCGCGCCGGAGCAGGTGGACGAGTTCCTGCGCGAGGTCGCCGATCCCCTGATCGCGCGGCTGCCCGAGCCGCCCCCCGCGGAGGTGCGGGTATGACCGCCGTCGTCAAGGAAACGACGCTCCCCCTGCCCCTGCTGCGCCGCGGCAAGGTGCGCGAGGTGTACTCCGTGGACGAGCGCCGCCTGCTGATGGTGGCGAGCGACCGCATCAGCGCGTTCGACGTCGTCCTGAACGAGCCGGTGCCGGACAAGGGAGCCGTGCTCACCCAGATCAGCGCGTTCTGGTTCGGGGCGCTCAAGGCCGCCTCGCCGCACCATTGCCTCGCGTCGGACGCCGACGCGATCGCGAAGGCGGTCCCCGCGCTCGCGCCATTCAAGGCGCAGCTCGCGGGCCGGGCGATGCTGTGCGTGAGGACCGAGCCGGTGCTCTTCGAGTGCGTGGTGCGCGGCTACCTGTCGGGCTCGGCGTGGAAAGAGTATCGGCAGACCGGGACGCTCGCGGGCGAGAAGCTCGCGGCGGGCCTGAAGGAATCGGACCGCTTCGCGCCGCCGATCTTCAGCCCCGCGACCAAGGCCGACACAGGCCACGACGAGAACGTGACGTTCGCCGCCGTCCAGAAGGCGCTCGGCACGGACCTCGCGGGCCAGCTGAAGGACCGCTCGCTCTCGCTCTACACCGAGGCGCAGGCGTTCGCGAAAGGGCGCGGGATCATCATCGCGGACACCAAGTTCGAATTCGGCATGGACGCCGGGGGCCGGCTGTTGCTGATCGACGAGGTGCTGACGCCCGACAGCTCGCGCTTCTGGCCGGCCGACCGCTACACGCCGGGCGCCGCCCAGCCGAGCTTCGACAAGCAGCCGGTGCGCGACTACCTGGACGCTTTGAAGCGCGCGGACACGTGGAACGGCGAGGCGCCGCCCCCGGCGTTGCCGACCGAAGTGGTCCGCTCGACCAGCGAACGTTACCGCGACATCTACCGCCGGCTCACCGGCCGCACGCTCGAGGTACGCTGATGCGACTCGCCCCCGAAGGCTGGCCGTTCGTGCGCATCGGCCTCGCGCTCGAGGCCGCCCTGCTGGTGATCTGGTACGCGTGGCCGGGCTGGAGCCTGGCGCTCGTGGTGATCGGCGCCGTGCTGACCGCCTGGGTCGTGGCGTTCTTCCGCGACCCGGTGCGGGAGGGGCCGCGGGGCGCGGGACTGGTGATCGCGCCGGCCGATGGCCGCGTGATCTCCATCGCCCAGGTGGATGAGCCTATGTATCTTCATGAGAAGGCGACGCGCGTTTCGATATTCATGAACGTGCTGAACGTCCACGTGAACCGCTACCCGGTGTCCGGGGAAATCGAGATCGTCCACTACAATCCCGGCGAATTCACGGTCGCGCACTCCGACAAGGCCTCGCTCGTCAACGAGCAGGCCTCGGTCGGCATCAAGAGCGGGCGCGGCAGCGTGCTGGTGCGGCAGATCGCCGGCGCCATCGCCCGCCGTATCGTCACCGACGGGAGCCCCGGCGACATGGCGAAGCAGGGCGAGCGGATGGGCATGATCCGTTTCGGCTCCCGCGTGGACCTCTTCCTGCTGCCGGGCGCCAGCGTGAAGGTGGCCCTCGGCGATCACGTCAGCGCCGGGCTCACCGTCCTGGCGGAACTGCCCGCATGAACCCACCCCGCAGCCGCACCGGCATGCGACGCGCCATCGTCATCCTTCCCGGCGCGTTCACCACCGGCAACCTGTTCTTCGGCATTTTCGCGATCGTCGAGGCGACCCGCGGCAATTTCGCCCACGCCTCGTGGTTCGTCCTCGCGGGCGGCGTGCTCGACGGGCTGGACGGCAGCGCCGCGCGGATGACGCGCACCGGCACCGCCTTCGGCGCCGAGCTCGATTCGCTGGTGGACGCGATCACGTTCGGAGTCGCTCCGGCGCTGCTCGTCTACTTCCACACGTTCCGCCTCGGTGAGTGGGCGTGGCTCTTGAGCTTCCTGTTCATCCTGGCCGTCGTGCTGCGCCTCGCGCGCTTCAACGTCGAGCAGGCGGGCCATGCGAAGTCGCAGTTCTTCGGCCTGCCCTCGCCCGCCGCCGGCATCCTGATCGCGAGCTACTACCCGTTCTCGCAGACACCGTTCTTCGCGCAGCACCTGGCCCCGGTGCTCGGCACGCCGCTGGCCCTCGCCGTGATGATGGTCGGCTGCTCGCTCCTCATGGTGAGCCACGTGCCCTACCCGACGGCGCCCCGGCCCGGCATCAAGAGCGCGAAGGGGTTGATCACGATGGCGGCGATCCTGGTGGCCGTGGCCGCGGTCCTCTACGTGCCGGCGTACGTCGTGTTCCCCGCCCTGGCCGTCTACGTGGTGGCCGGCGTCCTGCGCGCGGTGCTGCTCGGCCTGCTCGAGCGGCGGCCCGAGCGCGAGCCGCTCTCCGACGAGGCGGAGGAGGACGAGGACGCCGGCCGCCCGGTGGACGACGAGCTGATGCCGCGCCTGCTCCCCTTCCGGGTCAGGCGGCGGCGGCGCGGAGGCACTCCGTGAAGAAGTTCGTGGGCCGGGTGCGCGTCATGCCCCGCTCGGGCCTGCTCGACCCCCAGGGGCACGCCGTCGAGCACGCCCTGGGCGAGCTTGGCTTCTCGGGGGTGGGAAACGTGCGGGTCGGCCGCACGTTCGAGATCGCGATGGAAGCGTCCTCCGAGGCCGAGGTTCGCGAGCGCCTGCGGGCGATGTGCGAGAAGCTGGTGGCGAATCCGGTGACCGAGGACTTCACCATCGACGCCGTGGAGGGCGCGCCGTGAGGATAGCCGTCGTCCGGTTCCCGGGCTCCAACTGCGACGCCGACGCCCTGAACGCGTCGGCCCTCGCGGGGCACGAGGCGTACTTCGTCTGGCACCGCTCCAAGGACCTCGGCGGCGCGGACGTCGTGATCCTGCCCGGCGGCTTCTCCTACGGCGACTACCTGAGGCCCGGTGCGATCGCGCGGTTCTCTCCGGTGATGCAGGCGGTGAGCGCCCATGCACACGCGGGCGGACCGGTGCTCGGGATCTGCAACGGCTTCCAGATCCTGTGCGAGGCCCACCTCCTGCCCGGCCAGCTGGTGCGCAACGAGCGCCTCGCGTTCGTGTGCCGCACGGTGACGGTGCGGGTCGAGAGCGACGCGACTCCGTTCACCGGCCGCTACCGCGTCGGCCAGGACCTGCGGATGCCCGTCGCGCACGGCGACGGCAGGTACTTCGCCGACGAGGCGACGCTGGACCTTTTGGAGCGCGAGCGGCGCGTGATCTTCCGCTACGTTGGTGGGAGCCCCAACGGCGCGCTGCGCGACATCGCGGGGATCGCCAACGAGGAAGGCAACGTCGTCGGCATGATGCCGCACCCGGAGCGCGCGGTCGAGGCGATGCTCGGCTCGCGCGACGGCCTGGCGATGTTCGGCTTCGCCGCCACCGCGGCGGCCCTTTCCTAAGGAAGGAGGGTCGGACCATGCGGTTCACGATTCTCACTCCGCTCGCCCTGGCGGCGCTCGCTGCGCTGCCCGGCCGCGCCGCGGCGCAGGACAGCACCGCCACGCCCCAGCCCGCGCCCGCGGCCCAGAACTCGACCGCGATCTCTCCCGGGATGAGCGAGATGGACGTCCGCAACCGCTGGGGAGAGCCGGTCGCCACACGGACCAGCGGCCAGTGGAAGTTCCTGTATTACGGCAACAGTGACGAGCGGCACGTCGGCTGGTGGGACACTGTGTTCCTCCAGAATGGCCAGGTCATGGATGTGATCGCGCGCGGCGCGGGGCACGTCTACACCGGCCAGAGCAGCTCGCCGCCGGGCCGGGTGCCCGGACCCACGCTGAACCCCGGGGCTGCCGACACCACGAGGCCCGCCGTCACCGGCGTCCACATCTCGCCGTGATCGGCAGATGACGGCGCGGCCCCGCCCCGGCGATCCCGCGATCAGTCCCGAGCTGGTGCGCCAGCACGGCCTGAGCGCGCGCGAGATGAACGCGATCAATGAGATCCTGGGACGGCAGCCCACCTTCTGCGAACTCGGCATCTTCTCGGCGCTGTGGAGCGAGCACTGCTCGTACAAGCACAGCAAGCCGATCCTCAAGACGCTCCCCACGCAGGGCCCGCAGGTCCTGCAGGGCCCCGGCGAGAACGCCGGCGTCGTTCGCATCGGCCAGGGCTGGGCGGTGGCCTTCAAGATGGAATCGCACAACCATCCCTCCGCGGTCGAGCCGTACCAGGGCGCGGCAACCGGCGTCGGCGGGATCCTGCGCGACATCTTCACCATGGGCGCGCGGCCGATCGCGCTGCTCGACTCGCTGCGCTTCGGCTCCCTCGAGCGGCCCCGGCAACGCTATCTGTTCGGCGGCGTCGTGAAGGGTATCGGCGACTACGGCAATTGCGTCGGCGTGCCGACGGTCGCGGGCGACGTCGCGTTCGAGTCGGCGTACGAGGGCAACTGCCTGGTCAATGCCATGTGCGTGGGATTGCTGCGCGAGGATGAGCTGATCCGCGCCGTGGCCGCGGGCCCGGGCAATCCGATCGTGTGCGTAGGCGCCCGCACCGGGCGCGACGGCATCCACGGCGCTTCATTCGCTTCCGAGGAGCTGTCGGAGAAGAGCGAGGCGAAGCGGCCGCAGGTCCAGGTCGGCGATCCGTTCACCGAGAAGCTGCTGGTCGAGGCGTCGCTCGAGCTGATCGCCTCGGGGGACATCGTCGCGATCCAGGACATGGGTGCCGCGGGCCTCACGTCGAGCTCGGCGGAGATGGCCGCGCGCGGCGGCGTCGGCGTCGAGTTCTAAGCCGCCCAGGTGCCGGGCCGCGAGGAGGGCATGACGCCCTACGAGGTGCTGCTCTCCGAGTCGCAGGAGCGGATGCTGGTCGTCGCGAAGAAGGGGCGCGAGCAGGCCGTCATGGCCGTCGCGCGGAAGTGGGAGCTCGAGGCCGCGGTGATCGGGCGCGTCACGGACGACGGCCTCTATCGTGTGATGTGGGGCAAGGACTGTGTCGCGGAGATTCCGGGCCAGCCGCTGGTCGAGGGCGTGCCGATGCACGACGCGATCGCGAAGGAGAGCGACGAGGCGAAAGCGCGCCGCACGCGGGCCGTGACGATCCCGGCCGAGCGTGATGCGGGCCAGGCGCTGGAGGCCCTGCTCGACCTGCCGGTGATCGCCTCCAAGCGCTGGGTCACCCAGCAGTACGACCAGAGCGTGCTCGCCAATACGGTGCTCGGTCCCGGCGGCGATGCAGCGCTGCTCCGGATCCGCGGCACATCGCTCGGCCTGGCCGTCACCAGCGGATGCCCGGGACGCTACGTCTGGCTCGATCCGTACGAGGGCGGCAAGGCCGCCGTCGCGGAGGCCGCGCGCAACATCGCCGTCACCGGCGCCCGGCCGCTGGCCGTCACCAACTGCCTCAACTTCGGGAACCCGGACAAGCCCGAGATCTTCTTCCAGTTCAAGGAGGCGTGCCGGGGCATGGCGGACGCGTGCCGGGCCCTGAATACGCCGATCACGGGCGGCAACGTCTCCTTCTACAATGAAAGCCCGATGGGCCCGGTCCTCCCGACGCCGATGATCGGGATGGTGGGCGTGCTGGACGACGTCGCGAACCGCGTCCCGTCCGCGTTCGCGGCCTCCGGCGACATCATCGTGCTGCTCGGCACCTGCACGAGCGAGCTGGGCGGCTCGCAGTACCAGAGCGCGCGCATGGGCGAGACGTTCGGCGCGCCGCCGCGCGTCGATCTCGCCGCCGAGAAGGACCTCGTGGACCTGCTCGTGTCGGCCGCCAAGGCCCGCCTGCTCCGCTCCGCGCACGACGTGTCGGACGGCGGGCTCGCCGTCGCATTGTGCGAGGCCGCATTCACGGGCGAGGCCGCGCTCGGCTTCACGGCCGACCTCACGAAGGCCGCTCCAACCCTCCGGTTCGAGGAGGCGATGTTCGGCGAGGCCCAGGCGCGCTGCGTGGTCAGCGTCGCCAAGCCGAATGTCGAGCCGTTGCTCGCGCTCGCCCGGGCCGGCAAGGTGCCGGCCGCGGCGATCGGCAGCACGGGCGCCGTGGACGGCACGGCGCGCCTCACCGCGGGCGGCATCACGGTGGAGCGGCCCATCCCTCGGCTGCTCGAGATCTGGGAGCAGGCGATCCCGCGGCGCATGGCCGCCGCGATCCGGCAGGCGGCGGGAGCCTAACGATGTGCGGCATCGTCGGCATCTCCAACCATCCCGACGCGGCGCGGCTCGTCTACCTCGGGCTGTACAGCCTCCAGCACCGCGGCCAGGAGTCGGCCGGCATCGTGTCGGTGGACGATGCGGGCATCGCGCGCGCGCACCGCGGCATGGGTCTCGTCTCCGACGTCTTCAGCGAGGACGTCATCCGCTCGCTCGAGGGGACGTCGGCGATCGGTCACACGCGCTACAGCACCGCCGGCTCGTCCATCCTCGACAACACCCAGCCGATCCTGGTGCGCTACCGCCACGGCACGCTGGCCGTCGCGCACAACGGCAACCTGACCAACGCCGACGAGCTCCGGAGGGGCCTGGTCGCGCGCGGCAGCCTGTTCCAGTCCACGATGGACACCGAGGCGATCGTCCACCTGGTCGCGCGCTCCGAGCGCGACACCCCGGACGACCAGCTGCGCGAGGCGCTGTCGAAGCTCGAGGGCGCTTACTCGCTGCTCGTGACCATCGGGCGCGTGATGTACGCCGTGGTGGACCCGCGCGGCTTCCGCCCGTTGCTGCTCGGGAAGGTGGGCGATTCACCGGTCGTCGCCTCGGAGAGCTGCGCGCTCGACATCGTGGGCGCGCGGTTCGTGTGCGAGATCGAGCCCGGGAGCGTGGTGCGCATCGAGGGCTCCCGCGTGGACTACCTCGCGCCGCTCGCGGCGAAGCCGCTCAAGCGCTGCGTGTTCGAGTTGGTGTACTTCTCGCGGCCGGATTCCGTGATCTTCGGCGAGAGCGTCGGCCAGTTCCGCCGCAGCCTGGGACGCCAGCTCGCGCGGGAGCACCCCGCTCCGGGCGCCGACTGCGTCTTCTCGGTTCCGGACAGCTCGAACGCCGCCGCGCTCGGCTTCAGCGAGGAGAGCGGCATCCGGCTGGAAAACGCGCTGATCCGCAATCACTACGTCGGGCGCACCTTCATCCATCCGATCCAGGCCGGGCGCGACACCAAGGTGCGGATCAAGTACAACGCGGTGCGCGAGATCGTCAGCGGCAGGAAGGTCGTCGTGGTGGACGACTCGATCGTGCGCGGCACCACGAGCCGCGGCCTGGTCAGCATGATCCGAGGGGCGGGCGCGACCGAGGTGCACTTCCGCGTGTCCTCCCCGCCGACCGTCGGGCCGTGCTACTACGGCATCGACACCCCCACCCGCGAGGAACTGATCGCGGCGTCGCACTCGACCGAGGAGATCCGCCGGTTCCTCGACGTCGAGACGCTGGGCTACCTCTCGCTCGAGGGGATGCTCCAGGCCAGCGTTGGAGACACCGGCCGATTCTGTCACGCCTGCTTTTCCAACCAGTATCCCACGCCGATTCCCCCCGACCCCGCGAAACTACGGCTCGAGGCGGAGCTCGCCCGAACGAGGTAATCCAGATGCCACGGCACGTCTACTTCTTCGGCGGCGGCCACGCGGACGGCTCGGCCGCCATGAAGGACGTCCTGGGCGGCAAGGGCGCCGGGCTCGCCGAAATGACGAACCTGGGCGTCCCCGTCCCCCCCGGTTTCACGCTCAGCGCCCAGCTGTGCATCGAGTACATCAAGACCAAGCGCCACCCACGCGGCTTGAAGGAAGAAGTCGCGCTCAACCTCGAGCGGGTCGAGGAGCTGATGGGGCGCAAGCTCGGGCAGCCGCCGCGGCCGCTCCTGGTCTCGGTCCGGTCCGGCGCGAAGTTGTCGATGCCGGGCATGATGGATTCAGTGCTCAACCTCGGCCTGAACGACGCGGTCGCCGAGGCGCTCGCCGCAGACACCGGCAACCCCACATTCGCCTACGACGCGTACCGACGCTTCGTCCAGATGTACGGCAACGTGGTGATGGGCCTGAAGGGGCCGCGCAGCCCGTTCGAGCCGCTGCTCGAAGAGCACAAGAAGCGGCGGAAGGTCGCGCGCGACATCGAGCTGCCGGCCGAAGACCTGAAGACGCTCGTCGGCGAGTTCAAGGAAGCGATCCATCGGCTGACCGGTGAGGACTTCCCGGATGATCCGCAGCGCCAGCTGTGGGGCGCGATCGAGGCGGTGTGGCGCTCGTGGCTCGGCGAGCGTGCCGTGCAGTACCGGCTGCTGAACCACATTCCCGAGACGCTCGGCACCGCGGTCAACGTGGTGGCGATGGTGTTCGGCAACATGGGCGAGGACTGCGGCACGGGGGTCGCGTTCACGCGCGACCCGTCGACCGGCGCCCACGAGTTCTTCGGCGAGTTCCTGATGAACGCGCAGGGCGAGGACGTCGTCGCCGGGATCCGCACCCCGCAGCATCTGACGATCGCGGCCAAAGCGGCGAGCAGCTCCAAGCTGCCGGCGATGGAAGAGGTGATGCCGAAAGTGTTCGGCGAGCTGCTCGACGTGCGCAAAAAGCTCGAAGACCGCTACCGCGACATGCAGGACATCGAGTTCACCGTCGAGCGCGGACGCCTGTGGATGCTGCAAACCCGCACCGGCAAGCGTACCGCGCAGGCGGCCCTCAAGAT
>JBIOIA010000014.1:0-26235 GCA_044449445.1 Gemmatimonadales bacterium | reverse complement strand
GGCGCGATCGAATCGGTTCCCCCGGCCCCGTTGGGGTCCTTCGCGGCGAACACGTAGCGCCTGCCGCCGATGTCGCCGAACCGCGCCGTGTGAATGCCGTTCTGTCCGTTCGTCGTCACCGGGTAGTAGGCCAGGAAGGCCGGGTGCCCGGGGTCGGTGACGAGACTGTAGAAGTACAGGCCGGCCTTGGGCCCGTACTCCGCGCCGAACACGAGCATGCGACCGTCCGCGCTGACCTTGACGTCGCTCACGGTCGTGAAGCCGGGCGTGACGATCGAATCGAGGAGCGCCGGCGCACCGGCGGCGTCCAGCTTCCAGATCTTCAGGACGTTCCCCGTGTGGCCCGCGCGTGTGCCCCAGGTCCCGGTGTACGCGTAGCCGCCGACCACCGACAGGTCCGAGGAGTAGCGCTCGGACACGTTGTTTCCGCCGCCGCGCACCTGGAGCGCGCCGCTCGCGGGCGCCAGCTGCCAGACGCCGCTCACCATGTCGGTCGCGTACAGTGAGCCGCCGGAAAGCGCCACGCCCCACACGTACGTGTTGCCGGCTCCGCCGGGCTGCACGACGGCGATCTGGCGGCTCGCCAGATCTCCGCTCAATGTGCCCGAGACATCCAGCGCGACGACGCCGCCGTTGTAGTAGGCCGCGTACAGCACCTGGCTCGCCTCGTCCACCCAGAAGTTGTGCGTGCCCGCGCCCGCCATGTGGTACTGCGCAACCTCGACCGGCGCGGCCATGTTGGAGACGTCCACGACGTGGATGTCGCCGCTCGAGCTGCTGCCGATGCTCCCGGGACCCTCCTGCCCCACGAACACGTAGCGCTTCGAGCCATCCGGCGCCCAGTACCACCACGCGTTGTGCACTTCGCCGCCCGTCGTGACGACGCGCGAGATGAACCTGGGGTTCTGCGGAGAGCCGCCCGCACGCCCGTCGCCGACGTCGTAGATCTGGAGCCCGGTGTTCCAGGAGCAGAGGAACGCGAGGCCCGCGCGGACGAGCTGGTCGTGCTGGCCGTAATTCGCCGGCACCGGGACCTCGGCGACGAGGGCCACGCCGGTCGGCGGCGGCGGCGCCGTGCTGCCCGCGCCGTCCGAGCCGCTGCACGCGGCCGCGAGCGCGACCAGCGCCCACGGCAGTCGCGGGATTCGCCAGCTCACCCGGTCACGCTCACTGATCGCGCATCCCCGGCATGCCTCCCATGGAATCCGCGACGCCGCGATCGGCCGTGACGCCGTAGCGTCCCATTCGGTGCATCGCCATGCCCGCGCTCACCCTCAGTCCTACGCTCGCCATCCACAAATCGTTCCGTCCGTAGAACGACGCGGGATCGAACACCCCCTCGGCGGCGGTCACGTGGGCCCACGCGATCTCGACGATCAGCTCCGGGTGCACGGGACGCACCGGCTGCGGCAGGCTGAAGCCGGACCCGGCGGTCGTCGTCGTCCAGCGAGAGATCCCGATCAATGAGTTGTCTGTCGGAGGCCGCGGTGAGCGATACGGGTCGCCGAAGCTGCGCTCGTCCTCCGGCCGATCGGCGCGCTCCACGCGCAGGTAGTGCCGGTGTCCGCCGTGCCGGAACTCCGTCTCGACCAGCCACGAGTGGAATACGAAGAACCCGTTGCTCTCGGAGTTCGACGTCCACTCGGCGAGGCCGTACAGCGTTCCGGGCCCGAGCGGCCGCTCGAGCCGCGCCGAAACGCTGACCTTCTCGTTCAGCGGGCCGGCCCCGGCGCGATCTTCCGGGGACTTCACGTGCGCGAACGAAGCCTGAAACTCGAGCGTCCGGTCCGGATGGAAGAGGGCGCGCGCGGACCACGAGTCGCCGAACCGGCTCCACTTGGGCCACTCGCTGAACCGCTCCGGCTCGTCGCCGTTGAACAAGCCGCCCTCGATCGTCAGCTTGCCGCGGCGCACACCGGCGATCAGGACCGCGCGCTCGATCACCTGCGCCCAGTGATGGTTCACGGGATACAGCAGCGCCGGACGGTTCATCGGGTCGTCGCTGCCGTAGGGGGCGAAGCCCTTCCCCGCGCTCAGCGACCACTGCATTCCGGACACCGGCGCCGGCGCGGTCCACGAGGCGATCAGCTCGTGTGCCCACGTGTGCGGGTGACGGCGGTCGAAGAACCCCTCGCCCCAGGCGCCGGGCGAGAGCTGGCCGCTGCGCATCGTCCAGCCCTCCCCGTCGATCATCGCGTGGAGCTGTAGCCGCCCGCCCGCCGCCGCCGCGCTCGCGAACAGCAGCGGGGCCACCAGGCGCGGCTCCGTGAGGGACGAATCGCCCGGCACCGGGTCGGCATGCGTCACCAGCGCCGTCGCCTGCGCGCCGAAACGCACCTGCGCGCTCGCGGGGAATGCTGCGCATGTGAGCGCCACTACCGCCAGGACATGTTGCGCGTTGAAGCGCCGCATGCTTGCGGCGCGCCGGAGCCGCCGTGAGGTTTCACCGATGAAGCGGCGAGCGGCGGGACGACCACCCGGGCACCGGCTCGCGGTGCTGACGAGCTGCATGCTGACGGTCGCCTGCGCTGATCCCGTCACGCCGCCGGCCGCTGGCCCGCTCGCCGACGCTGCCACAGTCTCCGCCGGGCTCCACATCATGGACGGCACGCTGGCCACGCCGGCGATGCAGAGCCTGCAGGCCCTCGCCGGACTGATGCGCGCTGCCGGCTCGCCCGTTGCCTCCAACCCGGCGCCCGCATGCGGCGCATCACCCGCGTCGCCGGCCGTCCGCGATGGTCCCTCGCCGGCCGTGACCGCCCTGATCCCCGACACGCTGCGCCGCCGCGTCTTCGTGTACGACGTCGTGTCGGGCGCGTACCAGGAAACCGCGGACACCAGCGGGCCGGTCAACGGTATCCGGTACATGCTGTACTCGGTGGACACGCTCGCACGGGTCATCACGCCGCTCGCGTCCACGGGCTGGCTCGACCTGGGCGAGCTGGGCGGCACGCCGGACAGCATCCACGCCCAGATCCGGAGCGGCCCCTCGAGCGTGGCGGACTACCTCGTCACGCTGACGGGCACGCAGGCCGCGGACACCGCCACGCTCTCGGGCACCCTGACCGACGGCGCGCACGCGTTCGTGCTTCACGACTCGACGGCCGTCGTCGGCTCCACGCAGTGGATCGCTGCCACGGCCATTGACTCGATCGACGACGTGCAGGTGCGCATGTTCGCGGCCCGAACCTCCTTCGACCCGTTCGACTACAACGACACGCTGGACTTCACATTCGTGCACGGGGCGGATGCCGTGCGCGTGCGGGGGCACATTCAAACGTACTGCCTCATCCCGTCCACCGGGTTGACGGTGAGCGTGGACGGCGCCGATTTCGCCGCGGTCACCAACGGCGTCACCAGCCTCAACGTGGCGCGACTGGACAACGTGCCCCTCACACCGGATCAGACCCAGGCGATTCTGGACCTGAAGGACGCGCAGCAGCGACTGTTCCGGGGACTCGGCGCGATGGTCACGCCGTCGCGGTCGCTGCTGCCGCCGAACTAGAAACTCACCCAGCCGACTCAGCTAGATGCCGACGCTCATGCGCAGCTGGAACGTCCTCGGCTTGCCGAGCTGCGTGCCGCTGAAGAACGCGCCCTTCAGCGTGTACTTGAGATCAAACACGTTGTCCACGAACAGCTGCGGCCGGAACACCGTGCCGCCGGAGACAATGGTGTAGCCCGCGCTCAGGTTCACGATGAAGCTCGGGTCCACCTTGAATTCCTTGTTGAAGTCGAAGAGGCCAGTATTGAGCGGACCGGTCGCCGGGGCCGTCGAGTCGTAGGCCGGCCGACCGGGCGTGTTCGGGCCGACGCCGTTGGTCAGACCGGAGCCGTAGATGCCGGTCGCGGTCAGCAGCAGGCCACGCTGCGCGTAGCTGAGCCCGAGCACGGCCGAGAGGCGCTGGTCGTGATCGAGGTCGAAGGGCTGCGACGGCGGCGTGACCGTGAAGAAGCCGCCCGTCACCGGGCCTTGGCCCCACGCGTGGTTAAGCGCCAAGTTGAGGAAGCCACTGAGCGGACCACGCGGCCGTACTTCGAGGACTCCCTCGAGACCCGTCACACTCACCTTGTTGATGTTCACGTCGGTGGAGATCGCGGTGCCCGGGACCTGCGTATCGTCGATACCCGGGGAGCTGCTCTTATGGTACGCCGCGAACTTCGTCACGACGCCGCCCGAGAAGCGGTGCGTGAGCCCGGCCTCGAAGAAGTCGTCGCGCTCGGGAAGGGTCGGCGTGCTGACGTTGGTGCCCGTCCCGGAGCTGGTGATGGAGCGCAGGTCCTCGGTGTTGGTCGGCATGAACTGCCGGCCGTAGTAGGCCCACACCGAGGTCGCCGGCGAGGGGAACCAGGAGAGCCGGATGCGCGGGCTCAGCTGGCTCACGTTGGTGTCCTGCGTCGCCGACAGCGGGTAGCGGTGATTGTCGTACCGCAGCCCGGCGCGCAGCTCCCACTTCTCGGTCGGCGCGATCTGGGCCTGAGCATAGAGACCGATGTCGTTGCCGTTGAGCTTCGACAGCGACGCCGGCCCGGCGGCGCCGGTGGAATCGAACGACTGGAAGTTCTCGTTGCCGCTCACCGTCGAAACCAGCGCGCCGAACTTGAACGACAGCTCCTCACGCACGCGCAGCAGGTAGTCCACCTTGGCGCCGACGATGTCGAAGCTACGCTGTTCGCTGATGTTGTAGGGCGTGGTGTCCGGCGCGAACGTGAAGCTCGGGGCGTCGTTCGGGCCCGGCGCGTAGTGCAGGCTGCCGTGGCGGTAGAAGGCCGCCGCGAACAGCTCCGAGCCGGTGGCCGTACGGTGGGTCCAGCCCGCGTTGAGGAACGCATTGATGTCGCGCTGGTGGTCGTCGATCACGCCCGCTGCCGAGTCGAACGGCGTGGCGTAGGCGCTCCGAGACCAGTTGGCGTCGATGTTGAGCACGTCGTGGGCGCTCGCGGAATACTGGAGCTTCGCGAACCCGTAGAGGTCCTCGGCGTTGTTCGCGTAGTTGCGGATCCCGGTGATCTGGCCCGACGCGTTGGTGTCCGCGACGACCGGCTCGCGCCGCATGTCGGTCGCGGTCCGCGTCAGCGCGAAGAACAGCCCGGCCTTGCCGATGTTGTCGCTGGCCGTGAAGGTCTCGCCGTTGCTGGAGAAGTTGCCGCCGTAGCCGGATACCGTGGAGTGGAACCCTCCGGAGGGCACCTTGGTCGTCACGTTGACGATGGCCGCGTTACGGCCGCCGTACTCGGCGTCCCACGCGCCGGTCTGGAAGTTGATCTGGTTGACGATCGACGGGTCGAACAGCTCGTTGAGGCTGCCCGAGATGCCGGGCGGCACCGGAATGCCGTCGATGTAGTACGAGTACTCGGCGTGCTGGCCGCGAATGTGGACCTCGCCAGTCGGCGCGCGCACCGCCCCGGCGATCGCCTGCTGGATGATCTGCGAGGTGGTCAGCGTCGGGCTGCCCTGAAAGTCGTCCTGCCTGAAGACCTGGTCGCCGGTGCGCGTGTCCACCACGACAGGCGTGGACGCCACCGAGATCGCGGACAGCTCGATCCGGGCAGGCGCGAGCCGGAACGCCACGGACACATCGTGGCCCGCCGTCATGTCCAGCGGCCGTATCACCGGATGGAACCCTATCAGGCGCGCCTCGACCTGGTAGTTCTGCGCCGAGAGGTTGTGGATGTGAAAGTGGCCGACCCGGTCGCTGAACGTGCGCGCCACGATCTGGCCGTTCTTCGTCAGCAGCACTTCGGCGCCGGCGAGCGGGGAGCCGGTCGCGCTGTCGGTGACGAAGCCGTCCAGGTCCCCCGTGGGGTCGGGGACTGCGGGCGGTGAACCCGCGTGGAGCGGCATTGTCGCGATCATCATGAAGGCCAGCGTACCGAGCACGCGGCCGAGAGTATTGCTTCGCATGGTTCGTCTTCCCTCAATGTCGTGGAGCGCGCGGCTCAACGCCGTGCGTTGCCGCCCGAGGGCGGCAATAGCGCGCATGAGACGCACCCCCAACGGGTGCGCTCAGGCGCGAACGATCAGGAGGTCAGACGAGAGGTGGAGCGCGCGAGCCGAGGGAGCTGGTGGCCGCGGGGAGCGGCCGGCCCTCGAGCTGCAACGGACGGCGCGCCGCGATGACGCGGTCGCTGTCCGGAAGACGAACGGCCCGCGGCGGCGCGGCAAGCAGCCGCGCGTCGCTGAAGATCGTGCAATTGAGGTGATCATGGATCGGCGGGCAGTTGTGGTTGCCCTCGGACTCGACGTGCACCGTCCCCTCGGGACGGCTGTCCACGAACAGCGCGTGGGCACCCGGGAGGATCCACGTCGCCGCCGCGTAGTGCAGCAGCATCGCCGTGGCGAGCATCCGCCGGGCACGACGACGAATCATGAATCCGGGTCGGTCCATCGTGACGCAACGTAAACGGGAGCAACGTGTTCGGCAACGCGGCCGATCCGGCCCTTGGGGGGCCGCCCTCCCGCGCCGGGCCGCGGCGGTTAGCTTATCCGACTCGCCAGCGGACCCTCAACCCGGCCCTGAATGACCACTGCCGCCCCCACGACGACACTCGAACGCCACGGCCTGCGCCATTCGGGAACCGCGTTCTGGAATCTCGCTCCGGCGGGGCTCTACGAGGAGGCCGTGCGCCGCGGCGAGGGCACCGTGGCGGCCGGCGGGGCGCTGTGCGTCCTCACCACGCCCCACACCGGCCGCTCCCCGGGCGACAAGTTCGTCGTGAAGGAACCCGGCTCCGAGAAGACCGTGTGGTGGGGCAACGTCAACCAGCCTTTCGAGCCGGCGCGCTTCGAGCTGCTGCACACCGACGTGCTGCGGCACCTCGAATCGCAGGACCTGTTCGTCCGCGACCTGTTCGCCGGTGCGGACCCTGCCCTGCGCCTCGCCGTCAGGTTCATCACGCCGCGGGCCTGGAGCGCGTTGTTCGTCAACAACATGTTCGTGCGCCCGCACCCGGCCGAGCTGGCCGGCTTCGAGCCCGGCTTCACGGTGCTGCACGCGCCGGAGTTCCAGGCCGATCCGGCGCGCCACGGCACGAAGTCGGGCACGTTCATCATCATCAGCTTCGCGAAGAAGCTGATCCTGATCGGCGGTACGCGCTACGCGGGCGAGCTCAAGAAGTCCATCTTCACGATCATGAATTACCTGCTGCCCGAGCGCGGCGTGCTGCCGATGCACTGCTCGGCCAACGTCGGGCCGGACGGCGACACCGCGATCTTCTTCGGGCTCTCGGGCACGGGCAAGACGACGCTCTCGGCGGACCCCGAGCGCGGGCTGATCGGCGACGACGAGCACGGCTGGAGCGACAGCGGCGTCTTCAACTTCGAGGGCGGCTGCTACGCCAAGGTGATCCGGCTCTCGCCCAAGGGCGAGCCCGAGATCTACGCGACGACCCACCGCTTCGGCACGGTGCTCGAGAACGTCGTGGTGGATCCGGTGACCCGCATACTCGACCTCGACAGCCAGGAGATCACGGAGAACACGCGGGCCTGTTATCCGATCGACTACATCTCGAACCACGTGCCGAGCGGCGCCTCCGGACATCCCTCCAGCGTCGTGTTCCTCACCGCCGACGCGTTCGGCGTGCTGCCGCCGATCGCGAAGCTCACCGGCGAGCAGGCGATGTACCACTTCCTCTCCGGCTACACGGCGAAGGTCGCCGGCACCGAGCGCGGCGTCACCGAACCGAAGGAGACGTTTTCGACCTGCTTCGGCGCGCCGTTCCTGCCGCGCCCGCCGGCGCTCTACGCCGAGATGCTCGGCAGGAAGATCGCGCAGCACAAGGTGACGGTGTGGCTGGTGAACACCGGCTGGACCGGCGGGCCGTACGGCACCGGCTCGCGCATGGACCTCGCGTACACGCGCGCGATGCTGCGCGCCGCGCTCGCGGGCAGGCTCGACCGGGTCAAGTGCACGAGCGACCCGGTGTTCGGGCTAAGGGTTCCGGCGCGCGTCAAGGACGTGCCGGACCGCGTGCTCCAGCCGCGCGCGACGTGGGCCGATCCCGCCGCCTACGACAAGCAGGCGAAGCGGCTCGCCGACCTGTTCAGGAAGAACTTCGAGAAGTACGCCGCAGGCGTGCCGCCGGCCGTCGCGGCCGCCGGCCCGATCGCGTAGCCGCGTGACCCGACGGGAGGACGGCGCCCAGGACGTCGTCGTGCGCGACCTCCTGTGGCAGAACATCGTGCTGGAGCCCGCGGCCGCGGCCGTGGTGGACACGCCCGCCTTTCAGCGGCTGCGCTACGTCCGCCAGCTCGGCCACGCCTTCCTCGTCTATCCGGGCGCCACGCATTCCCGCTTCGAGCATGCGTTAGGCGCGTACGGGCTCGCGCGCCGCGCGCTCGCCGGACTCTTGGGCCGCGGCGCTCTCGCCGGGCTCACCGAGCAGGATGCCCTGCTCATCCGCATCGGCGCGCTGCTCCACGACGTCGGCCACTACCCATTCAGTCACGCGCTCGAGGAATCCGGACTGACCTCGCACGAGACCATCGCCGCCACCCTTCTCGCGCAGGAGCCGCTCAAAGGCGTGCTGCGCTCCGCGGGGCTGGACGATCCCGCGCGCACCATCGGCGCGCTCATCGGCGGCACGAGCGAGCACCCGCTCGCCGGCCTGATCTCGGGTTCGATCGACCTCGACAAGATCGACTACCTGAAGCGCGACGCGCTGATGTGCGGCGTGCCCTACGGCGTGGACGTGGACCGGCTGCTCACCACGCTGACCGTGACCGAGCTGGACGGCCGCCGCACCATCGGCATCGCCGAGAAGGGCATCGCGGCGCTCGAATCGCTGCTGTTCGCGAAGTATCAGATGTACCGCAACGTCTACTGGCACCACGCGGTGCGCAGCGCCACGGCGATGTTCAAGCGGCTGGTGTACGAGGCGCTGTTCGACCGCGTGCTCGAGCAGGCGACGCTCCCCGAGGCGACCGACGACGGCCTCATGCACGATCTGCTGCGGGACGATCGCACCGGACTGGCTGGAGGACTGCGGCAGCGCCGGCTCTACAAGCGCGCGCTCGAGCTGTTGCCCTCGGAGCTGAACACGAAGGTGCCGGCCTGGCTGCGCGGCGACCCGGCCAGGCTCGCGAAGGCCGAGAACGCGCTCGCCCGCGAAGTCGGCCTCGGTCCCGCGGAGCTGCTGATCGACCTGCCCCACAAGGACGCGATGCTCGGCTTGGATTTACCAGTCGTTAGGCGGGACGGCTCCGTGGACCGCCTGACGCAGAAAGGGTGGCCCGGTCGCATGGACCTGCCACCCTTCGCCGCGAGCCTCGCCGAATCAGCGTGCCGGCTGCGGGTCTTCACGCGGCGGCCGGTGCACGTCACAGCCGAGCAGCTGGCCACCGTCCTCTCCGGCTGAGCCGCGCGGGTCAGTGAATCGCCGGCGCCTCGCCGGTCGTCGTCACTTCCGTCGCCACCGTATCGATCTCGTCCACGTGCACGATGATGCACGTGATGTTGTCCAGGCCGCCGCGCCGGTTCGCCTCCGACACCAGCTTGTCCACCCACTTCTCGGGATTGCCCTGCGCCTGGAGGATGCCGGCCAGCGCGTCGTCCTCAACCATGCCGGTGAGCCCGTCGCTCGCCAGCAGGAAGACGTCGCCCGGCCGGCACGTTCCCGAGAAGATGTCGGGCATGACGTCCGCGCTCGCGCCCACGCAGCGGGTGATGACGTTCGCGTACGGGTGGGTGCGCGCCTGCTCCGGCGTGAGGTAGCCCAGGTCCACCTGCTCCTGGACGTACGAGTGGTCCTTGGTCAGCTGGTGGAAGCGGTTGTCGCGGAGCATGTAGGCGCGGCTGTCGCCGACCTGCCCGATCAGGTAGCGGTTCGCGCCGTGGAGCACGAGCGCCGTGGTCGTGGTGCCCATGCCGCGCTTGTCGCTCTCGGCGATCGTGCGCTCGAAGATCGCGGCGTTGGCCGTCTTGATCGCCTGCGTCATGCGGGTGGCGGCGTCGTCCACGCTGAGCCCCTTGAGCGAACCCAGGTCGCGCGAGATGAGCTGGACCGCCATCTCGCTCGCAACCTCGCCCGCCGCGTGGCCGCCCATGCCGTCCGCGACGACGAACACGCCCCGCTCGGGAATCATGAGGTAATTGTCTTCGTTGCCGGACCTGATGAGTCCGACGTCGGTCTTTGCGGCGCAGACGACGTGCAAGCGCAACCGCCTAACGCCCAGTCGGCGGCTTGAGGTCGTCGAGCTTGACGGCCGACATGGCGCGCGTGCCCTGGGCCTTGCCCATGCCGGCGTCATCGTCGGTCGGCTCGAACACCAGCTGCACGTCGCCGAAGCGCACGAACGCCCCGGGCGCGATCGGCATGTCACCCGAGACCTTCTCGCCGTCCACCAGCGTGCCGTTGGTCGAGCCCAGGTCGGTCAGGATCCACACGCCCTCGCGGCGCGTCAGCTTCGCGTGCTGGCTCGAGACCGAATCGTCGGGGATGACGAGGTCGTTGTAGTCGGCGCGCCCGATGTTCACGATCGGGACCTTCACGTACAGCCGCTGGCCCTTGAGGTTGCCGGTGCGCACCAGGAATTTCGCCAGGGCCTGAGGCCCCGCGGGTTTGGCAGGTGCAGGCGCGCTTGAGGCGGCAGGGGCAGGCGGCAGCGGGATTGAGGCCGCTGGCGGCGGCACCGCAGGCACGGGTTTGGGCGGGGTCTGGAAATAGCCCGTTGATACGAGTTTGGCGGCAGCGGCCGGTGGCTTGGCGGCAGGCGGCGGTGGTGCCGGGGCCGCGGCCGCGGGCGGCGCGGGCGGCGGCGGCGCGGGCGGTGCGGGCGGTGGCGGCATCACCGGCGTGGCGGTCGCCGGCGGCGCTGACGCCGCGGGAGCGGCATCGGCGTAGAACCGGAACTCCTCTTCGCCGATCCGGATCACGTCGGCGCGCGCCAGCAGCCGCTGATTCTGAACCCGCTCGCCGTTGACCCACGTGCCGTTGGTGCTGTTGTCCACCAGGATGTAGCCGCGCGGCGACTGCACGATCTCGGCATGACGCCGCGAGACTTGCGTGCCCGCGACGACCACGTCGGCGGAAGCGTCGCGACCGAACTTCAGCGACGTGCCGACGACCTGGTACTCGCGACCGTCGGTGAGCGAGACGATCCGGCCGCCGGTCGCCGCCGTGGGCTTCCCCGCGGCGCCGCCGGCCTTGGGCTTCGCCGCGCCGACCAGCTCCTGCAGTTTCTGGGCCGAGACGTACTGGGTGCTGCCGCTCTTATGCTCGTCGACGTACAGGAGATCCACGCCGCCGATCGTCACCTTGTCGCCGTGCAGCAGCGGCTGCGGCAGCGGGCCCATCGCGACGCCGTTCACCTCCACGCCCTTCTCGGCCAACTTGCGGATGGACACTGAGTTATCGGGCGCAGTCGTGAGTACGGCGTGCCGGGGAGCGACCGCAGGCCCCTCGAGCCGCAGGTGACAATCGGCGCCATTGCCGATGAGCATCTCACCCGCCGGGATCTGGTGCCGAGTCCCGCCGTACTCTATGAACGCCATCGGCGCGCCTCAATCCTGAGGAACATCTGGGGAACGTCAAAACCTATCTGGCCCGCAAACCGGGTGCAAGGACGCGCTAAGTCACGGCAGGGCCGTGAGCTTGGCCCCCAGCTGGAGGTGGTAAAGCTTCTCGTACAGGCCGCCCCGGGCCAGCAGGTCCCGGTGCGTTCCACGCTCGCGCAGGACCCCGTGATGCAGCACCAGAATCTGGTCCGCGTGCTGGACCGTTGAGAGCCGGTGGGCCACGACGATGCAGGTGCGCCCGCGCATCAGCTCGGCGGTCGCCTCCTGGATCGCGGCCTCCGCCTCGGCGTCCACGGAGCTCGTGGCCTCGTCCAGAACGAGCACGGTCGGCTCGGCAGCCAGCGCGCGGGTGAACGAGAGCAGCTGCCGTTCACCCACCGAGAGGCTCTGGCCCCGCTCGCCGAGCCGGTGCGCGTAGCCCTCGGGCAGCCGCGCGATGAACCGGTCGGCGCCCACGCGCCGGGCCGCGGCGCGCACCGCCTCCTCGCTCATCGGCCGCGCCAGGGCGATGTTCGAGCGCACGTCGCCCGTGAACAGGAAGATGTCCTGCTGCACGAAACCGATCAGCTCGCGCAGCTCGGACTGGCCGAGAGCGCGGAGGTCCACGCCGTCGATCGTGATCCTGCCCTTCTCGACGTCGTAATAGCGCAGCAGCAGGCTCAGGATGGTCGTCTTGCCGGCGCCGGTGTGCCCCACCAGCGCGACGGTCTGCCCGGCGAACGCCTCGAACGACACGCCACGCAGTACCCAGCCCTCGTCCGCGCCGCGGGCCTCCCGCGTCGGGTAGCGGAACCACACGTCGTCGAACACGACGTCGCCACGCGCCGGGCGCACCAGACGCACCGGACGCACGGGATCCGTGATGGACTCGGGCTCATCCAGCAGCCGGAACACCCGCTCCGAGCTGGCGACCGCGGCCTGCACGGCGTTGAGCTTGTCGGCCAGGTCCTGCATCGGCTGGAAGAAGCGACGGGCGAGCTGGAAGAATGCGGCCAGCACGCCGACCGTGAGCGAGCCCATGAGCACCCGGTGCCCGCCGAACACCAGCACGCTCGCCAGCGCGATCGCGATAAGCACCTCGAGCACCGGGAACAGCCACGCGAACACGCTGATGGACACGAGCTGCGCATGGAGGTGCGCGCGGTTCACCTCGCCATGCCGCTCGGCCGTCCAGGCCTCGCGGCCGAACAGCTGGATGACGCGCATCCCCGAGAGGTGCTCCTGGAGGAACGAGTTGATGCGCGCGAGCCGCACCCTGATGTCGCGGTACGCCTCTCGCATCCGCATGCGGAACTTCTGCGCGAGCGCGGCGATGCCGGGCAGGATGACGAGCGTCGCGAGGGCCAGCCGCCAATCCATCCAGAGCATCCACACCATGATCGCGCCGAGCGTGAGAAAGTCGCCCAGGAGCGCGACGACGCCGGTCGTGAACAGATCGTTCAGGGCCTCGACGTCGCTGGTCACGCGCGTCATGAGGCGCCCGACGGGGTTGCGGTCGTAGGTGGTCACGTCGAGCCGCTGGAGCTTGGTGAACAGCTCCATCCTCAGGTCGAGCATCGCCTGCTGCCCGATCCTCGCGGTGAGCAGCGCCTGGGCGTACTCGACGACGAACTGGATCACGAGCGAGCCGGCGAACAGCAGGGCCAGCGTTCGCGCCAGCCCGAGGTCCTTCGCGGGGATCGCGCGGTCGATCGCGATCTGGGTCAGGGTCGGCCCGACGAGCTGGACCAGCGCGGCGACCGCCATCAGCAGGAGCGCGAGGACGACCGAGCCGCGGTACGGCCGCAGATACCGCAGCAGCCGGCGGACGATCGCGGCGTCGTAGGGACGGCCGAGGGACTCTTCTTCGTGCAGCGGGGCGCTCACGCGGGACTGGCGGGGGCCGCCTCCCGGGCAAGGGCCGCGTCCTCGAGCCGGCCGCCCAGGAGCTTGTAGAAGACGAACGTGCCGAAGATCACCGTGGCGTAGCTCATGGTGAAGCGCCAGATGATCGTGTACGCGGGCAGCAGCGAGTTGGGGATGTACACGTGCATGACGGCGGCCGAGAGCGCCTCGGCGGCGCCGGCGCCGCCGGGCGTCGGCGCGAAGTAGAGCAGGAACGACACGATGACCTGGATGATGAGGACGTCGAAGAAATTCGCGTGCACGCCGAGCGCGCGCATCGCCACGTAGCCCGCGATCAGCCGGTTCGCGTGGGCGAGGCCGCTGGTCAGCACGCCGATGACGAGCTGCGCGAGCCCGCTCCAGGTGCGGAAGTACAATATCGTGCAGTCGTGCATCCGGTCGATGCCGGCGCGCATCAGGTCCACTCGGCGCGCGACCTTCTCGTTGCCGCGCCGGTCGAGCCAATCCACCAGCCGGTGGAACAGCCGCGCGGTCACCGCCGGAAAGCCCAGCGCCAGGATCAGCACGACGCCGATCACCGCGAACATCGTCGCGCTCACCTTGAACACGCCGTACAGCGACACCACGCCGATACCGTGGCCCGCGAGCGACGTGCCCGCGCCCAGGAAGATCGCGAGCGGGCCCGCGATCGCGAAGAAGATGATGGTCGTGAGGAAGCTCATAGCGGTGGACGTCATCGCCTCGGGCAGCGGCACGCCGAAGCGTTTCATCGTCAGGATCATCGTCGGCCCGCCGCCGGTCTGCGCCGGGGTGAGGTACGCGGCCCAGGCCGTGAGGCCGCCCGCCATGACCATGCCCCAGAACGGCGTGCCGCGGTGCACGTGGCGCGTCAGCAGCCAGATCCGGAGCCCGCCGCCGAGCCAGTCGGAGGAGGCGAGCACCAGGGCCACGATCATCCAGCCGGGACGCACCTGCGCGAAGGCATCCAGCGTCGCAGTCCACGCGCCGGTCCTCAGGAACACCGCCGCGACGCCGAGGATGGAGACGAGAAAGAACAGCTGGAGCCCGCGCTTCAGCGTGCGCGGGGTCAGGATGGCGGCCATTGGGGTGGGAACCTAGCCCGGCTCGCGCCCGCTCGCCACGTCAGCGCGTCAGCGCGACTGCGCGTCTATCTTTGGGGGTTGTGGACCGACAGCTCGTCGTCCGGGGGGCCCGGCAACACAACCTCAAGGGCTTCACCCTCGCCCTGCCGCACCGGCGCTTCATCGTCCTGACCGGCCCGTCCGGCTCGGGGAAGTCCTCGCTCGCCTTCGACACGATCTACGCCGAGGGCCAGCGGCGCTACATCGAATCGCTGTCCACCTACGCCAAGCAGTTCCTCGAGCGCATGCCCCGCCCCGCGATGGACAGCGTCAGCGGCATCGCGCCCGCGGTGGCGATCGAACAGAAGAACCCGACCACCTCGAGCCGCTCGATCGTCGGCACCGCGACCGAGATCTACGACTACCTCAGGCTGCTGTGGGCGCGGATCGGGCACGTGCACTGCGTCGAGTGCGGCGGCGAGGTGCGCGCCGACACCGTGCAGCAGGTTGTGGACGCGCTGCTGGCGGAAGGGCGGACGGGCGGACCGGCGGACGCCGTGACGACGATCGCCTTCCCGATGCCCCCGGCCGTGAAGGCGAAGCACGAGCAGATCGTGGAGAACCTGACCGCGATGGGGTTCGTCCGCGTCATCCTCGGCGGCGCCGTGAAGCGGCTCGACGAGCTGCCGAAGAAAGCCGACCTCGCGCGCTCGAGCGTCCTGGTCGTGGTGGACCGCATCACCCTCGCCGGGAACGCGGACCGCCTCGCCGACTCGGTCGCGACAGCGTTCGCCGAGGGTGACGGTATCGCGGCCCTGATCTCGGCGGACGGAGCCGAGCGGCGATTCAGCAGCTCGCCCCGCTGCCTCAAGTGCGGGCACGGCGCGCCGACCATCACGCCGGCGCTGTTTTCGTTCAACCATCCGCGCGGCGCCTGTCCCGGATGCAACGGGTTCGGCGCCGTCCTCGAGTACGACGAGCGCCTGATGATCCCGGATCCTGGCCGCACCGTCGCCCAGGGCGCCATCGACCCCTGGACCAAGCCGCGCTACGAGGGACGCCGCAAGACGCTCAGGAACGCGTGCGCGGCGGCCGGCATTCCGATCGACGTGCCGTGGAAGAAACTCGGCGCCGACCAGCGGCGCTTCCTGCTCACGGGCAGGAAGGGCAGCTTCCTCGGCATCCTGCCGTTCCTGAAGCGGCTCGAGCGCAAGCGCTACAAGCAGTACATCCGCGTGTTTCTGCGGCAGTACCAGATGGCGATCCAGTGCCCCGCGTGCCTGGGGCGGCGCCTCCGCCCCGAGGCGCTCGCCGTCACCGTAGCGGGGCGCACGATCGGCGAGGCGGCGGCGCTGACGGCCGAGGAGCTGCGCGCCTGCGTGGACGCGCTCCGTCTTTCGGAGTTCGAGCGCGCCGTGTCCGAGACGGTGCTGCGCGAGCTGGTGCAGCGGCTGGGCGTGCTGTGCGACGTGGGGCTCGGTTACCTCACGCTCGACCGGCAGACCCGCACGCTGTCGGGCGGCGAGGCACAGCGCATCTCGCTCGCCAACGCGCTCGGCGGGAAACTCACCGACACGCTGTACGTGCTCGACGAGCCGACCATCGGCCTGCACCCCCGGGACACCGACCGGCTGCTGGCGCTGCTGCGCCGCCTCGCCGACCAGGGCAACACCGTGCTCGCCGTGGAGCACGATATCGCGGCGATGCGCGCGGCCGATTGGCTGGTGGAGCTCGGTCCCGGCTCCGGCGAGCACGGCGGCCGCCTCGTGTTCGAGGGCACGTACGAGAAGATGCTGCGCTCGAGCTCGCTCACCGGCCGCTACCTCTCGGGCGAGCGCTCGATCGCCGTGCCGTCGGTGCGGCGCCGCGCCGGACCGCGCTGGCTCACGCTCGAGGGCGCGAGCGCGCACAACCTCTCGGACCTCACGGTGGCGATTCCGCTCGCGACACTCACCGTCGTGACCGGCGTGTCCGGCTCCGGCAAGAGCACGCTCGTCGCCGACGTGCTGCACCGCCAGCTCGAGCGCCACTTCGAGGGCAGGCACAGCGCGAAGGAGCACCTGGGCGAGGTCGTGGGCACGGTGAAGCGGATCACCGGGCTCGACGCGCTCGACGGCGCGGTGCTGGTGGACCAGTCGCCCATCGGCCGCACGCCGCGCTCCAATCCCGTCACCTACGTGAAGGCGTTCGACGAAGTGCGCGAGCTGTTCGCCGCGCACCCGACGTCGCGCGCGCGCCGCTACAGCGCCGCGACGTTCTCGTTCAACGTCGCGGGCGGCCGCTGCGAGGTGTGCGAGGGCGCCGGGCACGTGCAGGTGGAGATGGTTTTCCTCGCCGACGTGTTCGTGCCGTGCGAGGCGTGCGGCGGCACGCGGTTCAAGCGCGAGGTGCTCGACGTGAAGGTTCGCGGCTACTCGATCGCGGATGTGCTCCAGTTCACGGTCGAGGAGGCGATGCGCCGCTTCCGCCACCAGGAGCGGCTCGGCCGCGCGCTGTGGCATCTCTCGGAGGTCGGGCTTGGCTACCTGCGCCTCGGCCAGAGCGCGACCACGCTGTCGGGCGGCGAGGCCCAGCGTCTCAAGATCGCCAGGGAGCTGGCGGCCGCGGGCCGGAAGAAGGGCCGCAAGCTCTACATCCTCGACGAGCCCACGACGGGCCTGCACGTGGACGACGTGCGCGTCCTGCTCGCGGTCCTCGACCGGCTCGTGGACCAGGGCAACACGGTGCTCGTGATCGAGCACCACCTCGACGTGATGAAGAAGGCGGACTGGATCATCGACCTGGGTCCCGGGGCGGGCGCCGAGGGCGGCAAGGTGGTCGTCGCGGGCACGCCGGAACAGGTCGCCGCGCACGAGGCCAGCGTGACCGGGAAGTACCTGCTGGAGGCGCTTTCGCCTGCCGCCGCCGGCCATTAGCTTCGGGCATGCGTCCGGCCCGGTTTCTCCTCGCCAGCTGCGCCCTCGCGGCCCTCGCCGTCGTCGGTGCCTGCGGCGGCGGCATGGCGACCCAGGCGCTCGCCCCGGCGGGCGCCGACAGCTCGGCGCTCGCGCTCAGGCCCGGCGACATCGTGAAGGTCCAGGTGTTCGGGCACGAGGAGCTGTCGGGCGAATTCCCGGTCAACGAGAACCTGAACGTCACGCTCCCGGTCGTCGGCGAGTTCTCGGTCCAGGGTATGTCCATCGCCGATCTGCGCGCGCGCATCCGGCGCGAGATCGGCCAGCTCTACACGCAGAGCCTGGTCACCGTCACGCCGAAGTACCGCGTGGCCGTGCTGGGCGAGATCATGAGACCCGGGCTCTACAGCGTGGACCCGACGATGACCGTGTACGACGTGCTCGCGGAGGCCGGCGGGCCGACGCACGATGCGCGCGAGAGCCAGATCCGGCTGCTGCGCGGCGGGCAGGAGTACCATGTGGCGCTGGCCAGCCAGGCGGTGGCGCGCGCGACGCTGCGCGAGCTCGGCATCCGCTCGGGCGACCAGATCCTCGTGCCGCGCAAGCCCATCACACTCGCCACCGCGTCGCTGCTGCTTTCGCTCGCGAACCTCGCGCTGGTGATCTACGTAGCGCAGAAGTAGCCGCGCGCGGCGTTGACTCGCCGCATCAGCGCTTCTACCATTCGGTTCTTCCCGAGTAGCTCAGTCGGTAGAGCAGCCGGCTGTTAACCGGCGGGTCGGGGGTTCGAGTCCCTCCTCGGGAGCCATTGGGGCCCCGATCGGCGCAAGCCGGTCGGGGCTTCCGTCTTCCGGTCCGCCGAGACTCACGTGGCCACTGAGGGATAGAGCCGGGCCGCGATCACGACCAGGACCACGAACGCGGCGACCTGAACCCCCGCGTCCGTGGCCAGGCCGAACGCGCTCTGGCCGCCCTGGACCATGAGGGCCCGAAGCGCGTCCACCAGGTAGGTCAGCGGATTGCCGCGCGCGACGACCCGGAGCCAGCCCGGCATCATGTCGAGCGGGTAGATCGCGTTGCTCGCGAAGAACAGCGGCATCGTGAGGACCTGGCCGATGCCCATGAACCGCTCCCGCGTCTTGACGATGCAGGCGATGACGAGGGAGAACGTCGAGAACACCGCGGACCCGAGCACGACCGCGCCGAGCACGCCGAGCACCGGAAGGACCTCGAGCCGGACGTGGATTCCCATCAACAGCGTGACGATGTAGATGATCACCGTCTGCGTGAGTCCCCGGGCGCCCGCCGACGCGGCCTTGCCCGCCACCAGCGCGCCGCGGTAGGCGGGACTCACCAGCATCTTGTGGATGATGCCGAGGTCCCGCTCCCAGATGACGGCGATCCCGAAGAAGATGGCCGTGAACAGGACGCTCTGCGCGAGCACGCCGGGCGCCATGAAGTCGAGGTAGCTCAGCGCACCGGTCGGGATCGCGCGCGATCGTCCGAACACCTGCCCGAACACCAGCAGCCAGAGGATCGGCTGCACCGAGCGCGTGAAGACCTCGGTCGGATCGCGGCGGAGCTTGCGCAACTCTCCATCCGCGATGGCCAGCACCTGTTGAACGAACTCGACGATGGTGGCGAGTCCGCTACTCCAGACGTCGGGCCGTGTTGCGGGTTCGAGCGACTTCACGATACGTCCCTCCCTCGTCGACGACACCGCCGGTGTGACGCACGAAGACATCGTCCATCGTGGCTCCGGCGCCGGCGCCCGCCTTGAGATCCTTCGGGGTCCCCGAGACGACGATGCGGCCGAGCTGCATGATCGCCACCTCGTCGCAGAGCGCGTCCGCTTCTTCCATGTCGTGCGTGGTCAGGAGCACGCTGGTCCCCAGCTGCGTGCGCAGCTCGCGCAGCCGGTCCCAGACGGCGTGCCGGGCCCGGGGATCGAGTCCGACCGTCGGCTCGTCGAGGAACAGCACGGCGGGCCGGTGCAGCATGCACTGCGCGATTTCCAGTCGCCGGATCATTCCGCCCGAATAGGTGCGCACGACGGCGTCCGCCGCCTCGGTCAGGCCCATGAACGCGAGGGCCTGCTCGATGCGCTCCGTGCGCTCCGCTCGCGGGATCGCGTAGAGCCTCGCCGAGAGCATCAGGTTCTCGCGGCCCGTCAGGCCCGAGTCCGCGGACACCATCTGCGGCACGTACCCGATGCGCCGGCGCACCTCACGCGGCTCGCGCACGATGTCGAAGCCAGCGACGCTGGCCGTGCCCGCGCTCGGCGGAAGCAGCGTCGTCAGCATCCGAATGGTCGTGGTCTTGCCGGCCCCGTTGGAGCCCAGGAGCCCGAAGAACACTCCGTGGGCGATCGTGAGATCGAGGTGATCCACGGCGAGGAGATCGTCGAAGCGGCGCGCGAGGCCCTGGGTCGCCACGGCGGGCGGGACCCGGGCCGTCACGCCAGGGTCCGGCGGAACAGATCGAGGACCCTCGCGAAGCCGTCGCGGGCCGCGCGCACATCGTAGCTGGGTCGCGCGTCGTTGAAGAACGCGTGCTGCGCGCCCTCGTACACGTGAGGCTCGAACGTCTTCCCGGCCCGCTGCATCGCCGCCGCGAAGGCCGGCACGGCGTCGGTGATGCGCTTGTCCAGCTCGCCGTAGAAGCCGGCAACCGGACAGCGGATGTTCGCGAGCAGGGCCTCGGGCGGCGCGCTGCCGTAGAAGATCGCCGCGGCGGACAGCTCCGGATCGTGACACGCGAGCAGCGCCGCCAGCCCGCCGCCCATGCAGAATCCCACGGCCGCGACCTTCCGGCCCCGCGTCCCCTGGAACTCCCGGCGCAGGAAGTCCGACGCCTGGGCCAGGGGCGGCACGTACTCATCGAGCCGCATGCCGCCCGAGCCGAGCCCGGCAAACAGCGCCCCCATGGTCTCGCCGAGCCGCGCGCGCTCCGCGGGCGCCCGTTCGGCGAGCGCGGCCTCGCGAGCCTGAGGGTCCCTGAACACAGCGCTCACCGACCCCGCCGGAAGCTGGTTCAGGAGCGCCTGCGCTTCCGCCACCCGCTCCCGCGCGAGCGGCGCCGGCCGGGCTCCGCTCCTGGCATAGAGGTCCGGCGCGAACGCCACGTACCCCGCCTGCGCGAAGCGGCGGGTCACGTCCTCGACGTGCGCATCGACGCCCCACACTTCCTGGATCACGATCACCGCCGGAAGCGGCAGCACCGCGCGCTCGGGCCAGGCCGCGAAGCCGACGTGCTCGCGGCCGGAGCCGAAGCGCAGCCACTCGGTCCTGAGGCTCATGCGTGCGCCCCAAGCTGGTCCTTCACCGGCAAGCGCCGGATCCTCGTGCCCGTCAGTGCGAACAGCGCGTTGGTGAGGGCCGGCATGCTGGCCGACGTGCCGGGCTCGCCGATTCCGCCGGGAGCTTCCCCGCTCTGCACGAGATGCACGTCCACCGCCGGAGCCTCGGACAGGCGCAGCATCCGGTAGTCGCCGAAGTTGGTCTGCTCGACGCGACCGTTCGCGATCGTGATCTCGCCGAACAGCGCGGCCGTGAGTCCGAAGATGATCCCGCCCTGCATCTGCGCCGCGACCGTGTCGGGATTGACGACGACCCCGCAATCCACCGCGCACGTCACGCGATGCACCTTCACCGCTCCGCCCGGCGCGAGCGACACCTCGGCGACCTGCGCGATGTAGCTGCCGAACGCGTGCAGCAGCGCGACGCCGCGCGCGCGACCCGAAGGCAGCGGCCGGCCCCAGCCGGACTTCTCCGCGGCCAGATCCAGCACCGCCTTCGCGCGCGGCGAACCGGCGAGCAGCGCGCGGCGATATTCGACCGGGTCCTGGTGCGCCGCCGCGGCCAGCTCGTCGATGAAACTCTCCACCACGAACGTGTTCGCCGTCGGGCCGACGCCGCGCCACCACGCGGTCGGAATGCCCGGCGGCTCCTGCCGCACGTAATCCACCAGGATGTTGGGCAAGTCGTAGGGCGGCGCCTCCGCCCCCTCGACCGCGTCGGTGTCCAGGCCGGTGCGTCCGACGTACATCACGCGGCCCCAGCCCATCTGCCGGATCGCGGCGCGCGCGACGCGGCGGCCCCGCGCACCGATCGAGACCGGGAAGAAGCGCGCGATGATCGAAGGACCCACAACCCGATGCGTCCACGCGACCGGCAGGCCGTTTCCATCGAGCCCTGCCGCGATCCGGTCATAGTAGTAGGGACGGTACATGTCGTGCTGGATGTCCTCTTCCCGCGTGTACACGACCTGCACCGGGCCTTCGACCTGCTTCGCGACGGCCACCGCCCGGGCGATGAAGTCCACCTCGAGCCTGCGGCCGAATCCGCCGCCCAGGAGGTGGTTGTGCACCTGCACTTTCTCCGGCGGGAGCCCGGCCGCTTTCGCGGCCGCGTCGCGCGCCAAGGCGGGCACCTGCGTGCCCACCCACACGTCGCAGCCGTCCGGCCGGACGTGCGCCGTGCAGTTCACCGGCTCCATCGTGGCGTGGGCGAGAAACGGGACCTCGTACACGGCCTCGATCCTGTGCGCCGCGCCCGCCATGACCCGCGCCGGATCGCCGGTCTTGCGCGCGACGATGCCGGATCGGTGCGAGGCCGCCTCCAGCTGCCGGACGACCTCGGCGCTCGTGAGCTGCGCGTTCGGGCCTTCGTTCCAGCGGATGTCGAGCGCGGCGAGGCCGCGAATCGCGGCCCAGCTCGTGTCCGCCACGACCGCGACGGCATCCTTCAGGCGCACGAGCTGCCTCAGGCCCGGAACCTCGCCCGTGACGCCGAGCCTCGGTCCGACGTCGGACAGCGTGCCGCCGAACACCGGACACGCGGCCACCGCGGCGTATTTCATGCCCGGAAGCCGGACGTCGCAGCCGAACCGCGCGCTGCCGTCCACCTTGCCGGGCCCGTCGAGACGGCGGACGTGGGTGCCGATGAGCCGGAACTCCCCGGGACCCTTGAGTTGGACGCTTCGCGGCGGCTCGAGTTTCGCGGCGGCGTCCGCGAGCGCGCCGTAGCCCAGCGTTCGTCCGGTCGCGGGATGCGTCACCGCACCGTTCGCCGCGCGGCACGATGCCGGCGCGACGCCCCACTGCTGTGCCGCCGCACTCACCAGCAGGGTGCGCGCGGCCGCGCCGGCGCGCCGCAGCGGCTCCCACGCGCCGCGCACCGACGTCGAGCCGCCGGTCATCTGCTCGCCGATCAAAGGCTCGGCGTACAGCTCGTTGTCCGCGGGCGCGTGCTCGAGCGTGACGCGCGCGAGGTCCACCTCGAGCTCCTCGGCCAGGAGCATGGGCATGGACGTGTACGTCCCCTGGCCCATTTCCACCTTGTGCATGGTGAGCGTGACCGTGCCGTCACGATCGATGCGGATGAACCCGTCGGGGACGAAGCTGCCGTCCCTGGCGCGCACCGGGCGTCCTCGGCGCAGCAAGGCCCACGTCACGAGGAGACCGCCGCCGGCAGCGGCAGCGGTGATGATGAAGGCGCGACGGGATGGCCGGGCCACAGGCGTAAGGTTAGCCTATGGCATGACCGGACCGGAAGCCTTCGCCACCCTCGATGTGCGTGTCGGCCGCATCGTGCGCGCCGAGCCGAACGAGGCCGCCCGCAAGCCGGCCTTCAAGATGTGGATTGATTTCGGCCCGCTTGGTGAGAAGACCTCCAGCGCGCAGCTGGTGGACCTGTACTCGGTCGAGCAGCTGGTCGGCCGGCTGGTCGTCGCAGCCGTGAACCTCGGCGTGCGGCGCATCGCCGGTTTCACATCCGAGGTCCTGGTCCTCGGCCTGCCCGACGAGCACGGCCGCGTAGTGTTGCTCGAGCCGGAGCGCGGCGTGCCGCTCGGCGGTCGCGTTTTCTAGCAACTCCCGTATCTTCTCGCTCGTGCCACTCCCACGCCTGTACGGCCACGAAGAGCTGAAGACGCGCGTCACCACGGCGCTCGCCGCCGGCAAGCTGCCGACGGCACTGCTGCTCGCCGGGGCGCCGGGCGTCGGCAAGCAGCGTCTCGGCCTGTGGATCGCCGCGGCCATCGTGTGCGAGAAGGGGCCCGGCGCGCCGTGCGGCGCGTGCCAGGCGTGCAGGATGGCCGACGCCCTCGGCCATCCCGACGTCCACTGGTTCTTCCCGATCCCGCGCCCCAAGGGCGACGAGTCGAAGCAGGTGGAGGAGGCCGAGGAATCGCTCGGCGCGCTGATCCAGGCGCGCCGCGAGAACCCGGTGTACGCCCGGCCCGACGGAATGAGCGCGCTGTTCCTGCCGCTGGTGCGTGCCCTGCACCGCCGCGTGCAGATGCGTCCCGCGATGGCGCGCGCGAAGGTGTTCATCGTCGCCGAAGCCGAGCGGCTGGTGCCGCAGGCCAGCTCGCCGGAGGCCGCGAATGCGATGCTCAAGGTGCTCGAGGAGCCGCCGCCCGACACCTGGCTGATCCTGACGACGTCCGAGCCCGCCGCGCTGCTCCCCACGATCAAGTCGCGCCTCGTGCAGCTGCGCGTCGGACGGCTGAAGCCGGCCGAGATCGCGGCGTACCTGACCGAGGTCGCCGGCCTGCCCGGCCCGGAGGCGAAGCGCAGGGCCGAGCTGGCGGGCGGCTCGATCGGCTCGGCGCTCGAAATGGCCGGCGGCGCTGAGGACGACCGCCGCGCGGCCGAGCGACTGCTCGCGGCGGTGAAATCGCCAGCGGCGCGGCACGGTTACGCGCTGGGCGTGAAACCGTACGGCGGCCGGGGCGAGTTCACCAGGGCGCTCGACGCGGCGCTCGAGCTGCTGCGCGACGACCTCGCGCGCCGGCTGCGCGAACCCGCGGCGGGCGCCGCGCCGGGCGCTCCGCCGGCCTCCCGGCTCGCGGCGCAGCTGCACGAGATCGAGCGCGCGCGCAAGCTGGCCCAGGGCAACGTCAACCCGCAGCTCATCACCGAGGATCTGCTGAAGCGTCTCTCGGAGGCCACGTGAAGCGGCCCCGCGCGCTGAGCCACGTGGACGAGCAGGGTCACGCCCGCATGGTGGACGTCGGCGCGAAGCCTGTCACCGCGCGCAAGGCCGCCGCCGAGGGGGCGATCCGGATGAGCAAGGAAGCGTTCCAGCTCATCAAGGCGAACCGGATCGCGAAGGGCGACGTGCTCAAGGTCGCCGAGCTCGCCGGCATCGCCGCCGCGAAGCGGACATCCGAGCTGATCCCGCTGTGTCATCCGCTGCCGCTCGAGCGCGTCACGGTCGAGGCGCGCCTGGACGCGAAGCTGCCCGGCGTGCGGGTGCGCACCGAGGCGAAGGTCGAGGCGAAAACCGGCGTCGAGATGGAGGCGCTGACCGCGTGCGCCGTGGCGCTGCTGACCGTCTACGACATGGCCAAGGCCGCGGACCACGGCATGGAGATCGGCGAGATTCGGTTGGTGGAGAAGTCCGGCGGCATGACCGGGGAGTGGCGGGTAACGAAGACCTAGTCGGGGATCCTGACCGTCTGGCCGGGATGCAGCCGGCTCCTGCCGTTCAGTCCATTGGCCCTCATCAGCGCGGACGTCGTCGTGTGGAACTGCGAAGCGATCGCCCACAGGCTCTCGCCGCTCCGCACCACGTGCACGCGGCGGCTGCCGGCGGGGACATGCGCCGCGCGCGCGGGAACCGGTCGCCTCGCGCCACGGCCCGCCGGCCTGCGGCGCACGCGCACGACATCGTCCTCGCGGTACCGGCTGGCCGCGCGGCTCCAGCTGCGCGAGCCCGACGTCGGGATGACCAGCCGCTGGCCGCGGGCCAGGCGGGTGCTGTGGAGGTGGTTCGCCGCCTTGATGTCGTCGATCCGCACGCCGTACTGCAGCGCGATCTTCGACAGCGTCTCGCCGCGCGAGACGATGTGCGCCACGAGCGTCACGCGGTCCTTGGCCGGCAGCACGGCGAGGCGCGCGACCACCGAGTCACGGGTCCCGCGCGGGATCCTCACCCACGACGTCCGGTCCGGCGGCGTGACCCCGCGGAAATACCCCGGGTTCATTTCCTCGAGGTCGTCGCGCGAGGCGCCGGCCAGCCGCGCCACCACGTTGAGGCCGACCGAGTAGTCCACATCCACCGAGTCGTAGCGCAGCGGCGACCAGCGCTCGAGGTCGGTGAACCCGTAGTGCGTCGGATCCTTCGCGATCAGCGCGGCGGCGATCAGCTTGGGCACGTAGTCGCGCGTCTCGCGGCGCAGGAAGTGCCCCTCGGACATCGCGAAGTATGCGTCGTTGCCCGAGAGCGCACCGTAGTCGCCGCGGTCCAGGCCTTTCTGGATCTTCCCCGGCCCGGCGTCGTACGCCGCGGCGGCGAGATACCAGGACCCGAAGCGGCTGTTGAGCTCCGAGAGGAAGCGGACCGCCGCGCCCGTCGCGATGAACGGGTCGCGCCGCTCGTCCACCCACGCGTCCACCGTCAGCCCGTAGCGGCGCGCCGTGCTGGGCATGAACTGCCACAGTCCCACGGCCCCGACGCGCGAGCGCGCGTTCTGGTTGAAGCCGCTCTCGATCATCGCCAGGTAGATCATGTCGCGCGGCATGCCGGCCGCGGCCAGCTCGCCGCGGATGATCGAATCGTACCGGCCGAGCCGCTCGAGGTAGCGCTCCATGTGCCAGCGCGCGCGGCCCGAGAAGAAGTCCACCCAATACTGCACCCGGTCGTGTGCCGCATAGCTCGTGACGTCGATGTCCCAGGTCGCGGTCGCCACCGCGCCTTCGGGCCGCCCGAACATCGACGCGGCTTCGCGGCGGACCGCCTCCGGTGCGACCGGCGGCGCCACCGGCTGGGCCGAGGCCGGCGCCCCGCGGCGGGCCGAATCGGCCGTCAGCAGGTGCAGCGAATCCAGGAACGCCTGTTCCTTCACCGTATCGGTCAGCGCGCGCGCCACGGCCACGGGGCGGGTCTGGCT
>JBIOIA010000013.1:0-26954 GCA_044449445.1 Gemmatimonadales bacterium | reverse complement strand
CGTCGGCGAAGCGCAGGTGCGCACCGGGCGCAGCTCGTTCTCGGGGCGCGGGAAGCTGACGTTCGGCCAGCGCGGCGGCGCGAGCGTGCGCGGACTCGACGCGGTGCTGGCGCCGCTCGACCTCGCGCTGCTCCGGCTGTATGCCGACCCGGTGAGCGTGCGCGGCCTGGTGCGCGGGCACGTCGCGGCCGACGGCACGCTCCACGACCTCGCCGTGCAGGCCGACGTGGCGTGGGCCGACGGGTCGGTGCCGGGGGCTCCGGTGAGCCGCGTGTCGGGCCGCGGCCACGTGCAGCTCGGCGGAAGCGACGGGGTGGGGTTCCGGGCGTTCGCCGTGCGGCGCGCCGACATCGACCTGCGGACGGTGCATCGCTTCGCGCCGCCGGTCGACATCGGGGGACGGCTGCATCTCGCCGGCGTGCTCGATGGTCCGTGGAAGGACGCCTCGTTCCGCGGGACGCTGGTGCACGCGGACACGGGCGACCTCGGCTCGGGGGTCCGCGGCACCCTGCACCTTGGCCTCCGGGACACCGTGCACATCGACGCCGACGTGGACGTGGATTCGCTGTCGCTCGTCCTGCTCAGGCGGCGCTACCCGGCGATCCCGCTCACCGGCGCGCTCGCGGGCCAGGCGCACGTCCACGGTCCGATCACCGCGCTCGCGATCGACGCCGCGCTGCACGGAGACGCGGGATCGTTCACGGCTCAGGGCACGGTCGGCGCACGCGACTCGCTCGTCACGGTTACGTTAGGCGGCGTCTTCGACTCGCTCGACCTCGAGCAGGCAGTGCTCGCGCTGCCGCCCAGCGCGCTCGGGGGCCGCTGGGCAGCGGACCTCCGCGTGCCGCAGGCCGATCCGTCCGCGGCGACCGGCACCATCCAGGTCGCGCTGTCGCCGGGCGTCGTGTCGGGCGTGGCGGTGACCGGAGGCACGCTCGGATTGCGCCTGGAATCGGTGCGCCTGGGAGTGGACTCGGCGCAGCTCGACTTCGAGGGCGGATCGGCGAAGGCGAGCGGCGGCATCGGCCGCGGCGGCGGTCTGCCGGGAAGACTGGAGTTCAGCGTCCGCGCCGACACCGCGGCGTACTTCGAGCCGCTGCTGCGCTGGATGCGGACCCGGTCGGGCGACTCGGCGGCCGTGCGTCTCGACGGCGCGGCGCTGGTGAGCGGCCACATCGAGGGCACGACCCGCGAATGGCGGCTCGAGCTCGCGGGAAGCGCGCGCGGCGTGCAGCTGGGGGACCGGACCGGCCGCGGCGTCACGCTGACCGGGCGCTTCGACCGGAAGGGCGGCCAGGACGCGCTCGTCGCGACGTTCGCCGCGGATACCATCCAGGTCGCGGGATTCCGGTTCGCGCCGGTCGGGATCAGTGCGAGCGGTGCGCTCGACTCGCTGGCCCTGCGGGTCACGACGGGTTTCCACGTGAGCTCCGCGCTGCGGGCGAGCCTGGTGGTGTCGGGCGATTCGGTGGAGCGGCGGATCCGCGTGGACTCGCTGGATCTGGACCTGCCGATCCGGAGCTGGCACCTGACGCATCCGTTCGGCATCGCGCTCACAGGCTCGTCGGTGCGCGTGGACAGCCTCGAGCTCACGCCCGGTCCGGGCCGCCCGCTGGTCAGGGCGTCTGGCGTGCTGCCGCGCGGAGGTGAAGCGCGGATCGCGTTCCTGGCGGACAGCGTGCCGATCGCCGACCTGTACGCGCTCGCGCAGCGGGACACGGCGGGCGTGAGCGGCACCGTGAGCGCCGCGCTGCAGGTCGAGGGGCGCGCGGAGGACCCGCTGATCGACGTGCACGGAGAGATGACCGATGGACATTTCGGCGATTACCGCCTGCCGCTGCTCCGGATCGCGGCGCGATACGAGAACCGGCGGCTCGGGCTCGAGGGCGGACTGTGGCGCGAGAGCCTGCGGCTGGTCGCGATCTCGGGCTCGCTGCCGATCGACCTCGCGCTCGAGCGGGTGGCGAAACGCCAGCTCCCCGGCGAGCTGCGCATCGTCGCGCGCGCGGACTCGCTCGACATGGCGGTCCTGAATCCGCTGACGCGCCTCGTGACCGACATGGCGGGACGCCTGTCGGTGGACGTCGGCATCGGAGGCACCTGGGACCAGCCGAGGCTCAGCGGCACGGTGGACGTCGCGGGCGGCGTGATGCGCGTGCCCGCGCTCGGTGCGCGCTACACCGGGATCGACGCGCGCTTCGAGCTCCAGGACTCCGTGATGCGAATCGGGCACGCCAGGCTCGCGGGCGCCGGCGGCGGGTCGCTCGACGTCGCGGGGCGGGTGACGTTCGAGTCGCTGACGCAGCCGGTCCTCGATCTCACGCTCACCGCGTCGCGGTTCGCCGCGTTCGACATCCGCACGTTCGGCGCCCTGACGGGCAGCGGGGCGCTGACGTTGAGCGGACCCGCGATCGGCGCGACGCTCGCCGGGCGCCTCGACGTGGACGCGGGCTCGCTCCAGTTCAAGGACCTGGTGGAGAAGCGCGTGGTCAGCCTGGACGATCCCGAGTTCGCGGCGCTCGTGGACACCAATCTCTCGCGCGCCGCCGAGCTGGGTCCTCCGGTGCACATCCGGTTCCTGGATTCGCTGCGCGTCGAGGCGCTGACCGTGGCGCTGGGCACCGACGTGTGGCTGCGCTCCTCGGAGACGAACGTGCAGCTCGCCGGCGATTTCAACGTCGAGCGCCGGTTCGAGGGCGGGCTCTCGCGCTACCGGCTCGACGGCACGCTGCACGCGGTGCGCGGCACGTATCGCCTGACGCTCGGCAAGGAGAACTCGTTCCTCGCCATCTCCCGGGATTTCCGGGTCACGCGCGGCACGGTGCGCTTCTTCGGGACGCCCGACTTCAACCCCGAGCTGGACATCGCCGCCGAGCACGTGGTGCGTACCGCCCAGGGCACCCAGCTGACGGTGAGCGCGGTGATCGGCGGCACGCTGCTGTTCCCCGAGCTGCGCCTGTCGAGCGACGCGCAGCCGCCGCTGAGCGAGACCGAGATCGTCTCGTACCTCATGTTCGGTCAGCCGCCGGCGTCGCTCGGTCAGACCGGCGCCTACGGGCAGGGTGAGGCGGCGCTGGCGCAGGCGGTGGGATCCAGCCTGGTGGGCGGGGTTGGACAGGCCCTGGCCAGCGAGCTTGGCCTGTCGCTCGACTACCTTACTATCGTTCCGGGCGCGCCGCGGCCGGGCAGCGCCGCGGGGCTCGGCACCACCCGGCTGGAAGCGGGTGCGCAGCTCGGCGAGCGGACCTTCCTGGCGCTGAATGCCGGGTTGTGCGAGGTGCTGGCGGCGCAGCTGGTGGGTGCGACGCTCGAGTACCGGCTGACGGGGCGCTTCACGGCGAGCGCGGCGTTCGAGCCGGTGATCCAGGAATGCGGGACAGCGGCGGGACTGTCGGGCCTTTCGACACGCAAGCAGTTCGGGTTCGACCTCTTCTGGCAGCAGGGGATTCGATGACGCGGGCCTACGTGATCTCCAACCCCCAGGCATCGCGCGCGGCGGCGGGCTCGCTGACGCGTGCGGTCGCCGCGCTCCGGCGCGGCGGCCTGGCGGTCGAGGTCGCGGAGACCGGTGAGGCGCGACGCGGATCGGAGCTGGCGAGCGCCGCGCTTGCGGACGGCGCGGAGATGATCGTGGCGCACGGCGGCGACGGCACGATGATGGAGATCGCGCGGGTCATCGCGGGGACCGGCGTCCCGCTGGGCATCCTGCCCGGCGGTACCGGGAACCGGCTGGCCGAGAACCTGGGAATCCGCTGGTCGATCGCGGGTGCGACCGGCGTCATTCTCGAGGGCCGCTCGCGGCGCATCGACCTAGGCCGGCTCGAGACGGCCGAGCGCACCGCGTACTTCGCGGTCGCCGCGGGCTGCGGGTTCGACGCCGAGGTGATGCACCGGACCGGCTCTTCGAGCAAGCGCACGTTCGGCGTGGGGGCGTATCTCGCGACGGCGATCGGCCTCGCGATGGACATGCCGCGCGCCAAGGTCCGGATCGTGACGGACGAGGCGGTGCACGAGGGCGAGGCCGTGTCGGTGCTGCTGGCCAATTGCGGCGAGATCCTGCCCACGGGCCGGTCGCTGGCGCCGCAGGTCCGGCCCGATGACGGCGTCCTCGACGTGGTGGTGCTCGACGCGGACGGTGTCGCGGGTGCGGCGCGCATCGCATGGCGGCTCGCGACGGGCCGGGCCCAGTCGGGGCCGGGCATGACGCTGCTGCGTGCGCGTCGCGTGTCCATCACGACCGAACCGGTGTTGCCGGCGCAGGCCGACGGCGAGCTGTCGGGTTCCACGCCGCTGGTCGCCGAAGTGCTGCCGGGTGCGCTCACCGTGCTGGCGCCCGCCGAAGCGTGACGGCTACCTTGTCCGGCATGATGACGCCGCTCGCGGGCCGGCGGGTGCTCGTGGTGGACGACGAGCGCGCGGTCGCGGCGCACGTCGCGCGCCGCATGGAGCAGGCCGGCGCGGTGTGCCAGGCGGCGTACTCCGGCGGCGAGGCGCTCGAGGAAATGGCGACCGGTGCGTTCGACCTGGTCGTGACGGACGTGCAGATGCCGGGCCGTTCGGGCCTCGAGCTGCTGGAAGACGCGCGCGTGCTGGCCGAGCCGCCGGCGGTGATCATCATGGCGGCCGACGGGGACGGGACGAGCGCATCCGACGCGCTCGAGCGCGGTGCCGACGGGTACGTGCGCAAGCCGCTGGACGTCGAGCTGCTGGCGCACGAGGCGTCGCTGCTGATGGAGTTGTCCGACCTCAGGCGTTCGGTGCAGGGCATCAACATCGCGCGCGCGACCGGCGCGGTGCTGGTCGTGCTCGGCGAGATCGTCTCCAGCTTCGAGAAGGCCGATCCGTACCGCGCCGGCTACAGCTCGCGCACGGCGCGCATCGCCACCCAGCTCGCCGCGCCGCTGGGGCTCGACCCGGAGCGTCTGGCGCTGGCCGCGCGGGTGCACGACGTCGGGATGCTCGCAGTGCCGGTCGCCGAGCAGCACGCCGAGGGCAAGCCGGATCGTGCGAGTCAGCACCTGATCCGGGTGCACCCGACGCTCGGCGCGCGGTGGATCGAGCGGCTGGGCGCCGAGCGCGCCGTGGTGGCGGCGGTCGCTGCGCACCACGAGCGGTTCGACGGCGGCGGTTACCCGGGCGGGCTCAAGGGCGAAGCGATCCCGCCGCTGGCCCGCGCGCTTGGCACCGCGCAATCCATCGCGGCGATGAGCGGAGCGCGGCCGTGGCGCGAGCGGCGCGAGGCCGGCGCGCTCGTCGAGCAGCTGGAAAGCGGGCGTGGATCGCAGTTCGGCGACGCCGAGGTGGACGCGGCGGTCGAGTTGCTGCGCAAGACGCCCATGCTCATCGCCTGAGCCCTGGAGGCACTGTGTCCGAACGTGACATGATGGTGTGCCGGTCGTGCAGCAACGAGGAGCGCGCGTCCGAGGGTTATCCGTGCAGCGGATGCGGAACGTTCATCTGCCAGATCTGCGACAACCGCGGCATCACGTTGTGCAAGGCGTGCCGCGCCAAGCAGAACCAGCCCGAGCCGAAGAACCTGCCCCCGCAGAGGACCGCGGCGACCTAGCCGCGGCGACGCACCACCAGCTCGAGGGCGGAGACTACCGCGGGATCGAGCGCGGTGCCCGACAACTCCTTCAGCTTCTTCAGCGCCACGTCCGGCGCCGCGGACTGTCCGTCCTCGGCGCCTTCGGTGAGCTCATCGAAGCGGTTCACCGCGGCGAGAATCCGCCCGCCGACCGCGATGGCATCGCCCTTCCGGTGCGCGGGCGCGCCGGAGCCGTCCCAGCGCTCGAACTGGCTGCGGATGGCGTCCACGACGGCGGCGTGCTGGCGCAGCGGCTCGAGAATGCGACCCGCGGCTTCTGCCGCCGCCCCCTCTGATTGCTCCGCCTTCGCCACGATCCGGCCCAGGTCGTGCAGCCGTCCCGCCATCCGCACGTTCTCGACTTCGTCGGCCGATAGTCCGAGCTCCGCCGCAACGTGGGCGGCGAGGCCCGAGACGCGCATGGAATGGTTGCGCTCGCCGGCGGCCTTGGGCTCCGCGACGTCCACCAGCACGGTGAGGATGGACAGCGAGAGCGATTCGACCTGGCGCGCCTGTTCCTCGAGCGCGCGGGTTTTCTCGGCGACCTCGCGCGCGAGCCACTGCTCCAGCTCGCGCCGCTCGATTTCGAGCTCGCGCTTGCGCAGCGCGTACTGGAGCGCGTGCTGGAGCTCCGCGAGCTCCACCGGCTTCACGAGGTAGTCGGCCGCGCCGACCCGGAGGCACGAGATGGCGGAGCTGGGATCGCCGACGGCGGTGAGCATCAGCACGGCGATGTCCGGGTCCTTGGCGATCGCCTTCGGCAGCAGCTCGACGCCGCTGATGCCGGGCATCCGGATGTCGCACAGCATGGCGTCGAAGCGCCGCTCGTTCAGCCGCTCGAGCGCCTCCTCGCCGTTGGCGGCCGGGACGGGTTCGTAGCCGGTGCGCTGGAGGTAGCGCGTGATCGCGCTGCGCACCATGTCGTCGTCGTCCACGATCAGGACGCTCGCGAGCGTCGGGGTCGCCATGGGCCGAAGCCTACGGCGACGGCGGTCTTGCGGCAAGCGCGGCCGGTAACTTGACGTGCGCCGAGCCGGCCGCGTTCGTACGTGCATGTTCCCGTCGATCACGGACGTCCGCGGTATCCTCGTCGGCCACGCGACCGACGAGCGCGGCGGAACCGGCTGCACGGTCGTGCTCAGCCCCGAAGGCGGAATGCCGTGCACGGTATTCGTGAAAGGGCGCGCGACCGGCACGCGTGAGCTGCACGCGTGCCGCCCCGAGGCGCTGGCCGGACGCGTGGACGCGATCGTGCTCACCGGCGGCTCGGCGTACGGGCTCGCCGCGGCCGACGGCGTGGTGCGCTGGCTCGAGTCGCGCCGCCGCGGCTTCGCCGTGGGTCCCGGCGTGATCCCCATCGTCCCCGCGGCGGTGATCTTCGACCTGATGCCGTGCGGCACGTTCGACGCGCGGCCGACCCCGGAGATGGGCATGCAGGCGTGCGGCGCCGCGCAGACGTTCGTCGCCGAGGGGAGCGTCGGCGCGGGGACGGGCGCGACGGTCGGGAAGGTGCTCGGCGCGCAGTTCGCGATGAAGGGCGGCGTAGGGACCGCGTCGGTGCGCGCCGGCGACCTGGTGGTCGGCGCGCTCGCCATCGTCAACGCGTTCGGCGACGTCACGGACGAGACGGGCACGGTCATCGCGGGCGCGCGGAAGGAAGGCGGCGGGTTCGCGCAGTCGGCGGCGTATCTCGCCAAGGGCGGCATGACGGCGGGCGCGCTCTCGCCGCCCTACCGCACGTCGGCCTCGCACAACACCACGCTGGTCGTCATCGCGACGAACGCGAAGCTCGGCCGGCTCCAGCTCGGCGGGGTCGCGCAGGCCGCCGGCGATGCCCTCGCCCGCCGCATCGTGCCCGTCGGCACGGCGTTCGACGGCGATCTGTGCTTCGCCTGCTCGGCGGGCGCGCTCGAAGCGCCGCCGATCCAGGTCGAGCAGATGGCGCGGGAGGCGACGGAGGCGGCGGTGGAGCGCGGCGTGCGGACGGCGAAGGGGCGGGACGGAGTTCCCGGACTGGCCGACTAGTTTCGCGACGCGTGCTGGCGCGGCAGCTCGCGTGAGTACGAGGCGAGCCGCGCGCCGATCTGGTCCTGGACCGTGCGGGCGCGCGCGACCGACGGCGTGCTGTTGACGATCAGCGAGAAGGCGAGCTCCTCTCCGTCCGCGGTCGTGACGTACCCCGACAGCGCCGACACGCCGACCAGCGTTCCCGTCTTCGCGCGCAGCCGTCCCAGCGCCGCCGTCCGCACCATGCGGTCCCGCAATCCCTGTCCGACCATCGGCAGCGAGCGGTAGAACGCGTTGTCGCCGCGCTCGTGCGCGAGCAGCTGCACCAGCGAGCGCGGAGTCGCCAGGTCCAGCACCGACAGCCCGGAGCCGTCGGTCACCTGGACGGCGTCGGAGCTGACCCCGACGTCCTGCACGAGATAGCGCTGCACCAGCCGCGCGCCGCTCGCGAACGTTCCCGAATTCCCCCGCACCCGCCCGATGCTCCGCAGCGCCAGCTCGGCCGAGAGGTTGTGGCTGCGGTGATTGATCATCGAGACGATCTGGTCCAGCGGAGCCGAGCGGCGCACCGCGATCGCTCCGGCGAAGTCGTCGCGCGCGCGCCCCACGTGGTCGAGCACCTGGCGTGAGCGCTCCGGGGCCTCGCCGGTCTCCGCCCGGGTCGCGCCCGTGATCCGGACGCTCCGGGCCTCGAGCAGCTGGCGCAGCATCCCGGCCGCGAACAGCGCCGGCTCGCGGACGACGAGGAAAGTGCTCCAGCTCCCGCGCGCGATGTTGATGGCGCCGGTGAGTTCGACGGCACCGCGCGTGCGTCCCTCGTGCACCTCGATGCGCGTGCGGGTATGCGGCCGCGCCGTGACGACGTGGTTGGTGATCCGGTAGTAGTCGCCCGGCGGGTCGAGCCAGAACGTGGCTGGCGCGCCGATGCTGGGGCCTGGCTCGACGGTCACGCGGATGTGGTTCTCCGCCGCGCCGAGCGCGGAGGAAGGCGCCGAGTAGGCGTCGTCGAGATTGTCGGGCGACCAGCCCGGTCCGGCCAGCTCGGCCCCGAGGAACGAGGCGTCGCCGACGATGTCGCCGCGCACCCGGCGGATTCCGGCGCGCACGACGCTGTCGGCGAACGGCGCGAGGCCCGCCGTGTCGAGCGCGAACGTCGGATCGCCGGTGCCGTAGAGGACGAGGTCGCCGTACAGCTCTCCGTTGCTCACGGGGCCGTCGGCGAACAACACGGTGGGGAAGCGGTAGTCGGGACCGAGGTAGTGGAGCGCCGCGGCGGTCGTGAACAGCTTCGCGTTCGAGGCGGGCACGAAGCGACGGTCGGCGTTCCAGCTGAACAGCGTGTCCCCGCGGGTCAGGCTCACCACCAGAGCGCCCCACGTCGCGCGGCGCCAGTGCCGCGCCTGCAGGATCGGCGTGAGCTGGCGCGCCAGCAGCCCCGTGGCCGTCTCCTGGGCGGAGCCGGGAGCGGGCAAGGCGGCCATGGCGGCGAGCAGCAGCAACACCTTGGTGCGGCGCATGATGCAATCTAACGAGCGTGGCGGGTCAGCGCCTGCATGAGACAGACCGGCTCGCTACTTTTCACGGGTGAGCGCCCAGGCCGTCATCGCCGAAACCACGTCACACGCCGCTCCGGCACCGGCGGGCTTCACGCGCACCGACCTGCTGCTGCTCGGCATGGTGCTGGTGTGGGGCGTCAACTACATCATCATCAAGGCGGCGATGCGGGAAATCACGCCGCTCGCCTTCAACGCCTTGCGGTTCGGGGTCGCGGGCCCGACGCTCGCGCTGCTCGCCTGGGCGCGGAAGGCGCCGTGGCCCTCGCGCGCCGATCTGGTGCGGTTCGCGCTGCTCGGGCTCGTCGGCAACTGGATCTACCAGCTCTGCTTCATCGAAGGCGTGGCGCACACGCGGGCCGGCAACGCCGCGCTGATTCTCGCCGCGGTGCCGGTGCAGACGGCGGTGCTGAGCCACCTGCGGGGGCACGAGCGGCTGCGCGCGCGCGACGCCCTCGGGCTGCTCGTTTCGTGCGCCGGCATCGCGACCATCATCCTGGGCAGCGGGCGGGACGTGTCGTTCGGCGGAACCATCAGGGGCGACCTGCTGGTCTTCGGCTCGACCGTGTGCTGGACCGCGTACATCGTGCTGTGCAAGCCGGCAACCGACCGCTACGGCGCGCTGACCGTGACGGCATGGACGATGGGACTCGGCGCGATCCCGATCATCCTGACCGGCGTGCCGGAGCTGACGACGCTGCCGTGGCGGGCGGTGTCAGCCGGCGCCTTCGCGGGCACGGCGGCGTCCGCGCTGGGGGCCCTGGTGTTCGCGTACGTCATCTGGTTCCGCGGCGTGCGGCGCCTGGGACCGGCGCGCACGTCCTTCTATTCGAACTTCACGCCCGTCGTCGTGATGCTGACGGCGTGGCCGCTGCTCGGCGAGACGCCGACGGCGTGGCAGGTCGGCGGCGCGGCAGGCATCTTCGCCGGCCTGTGGCTGACGCGCACATGAGACTGGTCTGCTTCGACATCGACGGCACGCTGCTGTGGACCGACGGCGCCGGGAGGCGCGCGATCCATCGCGCGCTGCTCGACGTGCTCGACGTGCTCGACACGGCGGGCCCGATCGACACCTTTCGCTTCGACGGCCGGACCGACGGCGAGATCGTGCTGCGCCTGGCCGAGAGCGCGGGGATCAAGGCGGACGAGGAGATCACGGGACGCGTGCTGGCGCGCTACGTCGAGCACCTCCCGGGCGAGCTCGCGCGGCCGGGGCACACGACGAAAGTGTATCCGGGCGTCTGCGAGCTGCTCGACGCCCTGGAGCGACGCGAGGACTGCGTCCTCGGCCTGCTGACCGGCAACGTGGTGGCCGGCGCTCGGCTCAAGCTCCGCTCGGGGGGCATCGATCCGGATCGCTTCCGGGTCGGCGCGTTCGGGTCGGACAGCCACGTGCGCGGCGAGCTGCCCGCGGTCGCGCGGAAGCGGGCGCAGGCGCTCGGCTTCAGCGTGAGCGGAGCGGACGTCGTGATCATCGGCGACACGCCCGCCGACATGAAATGCGGTCAGGGCATCGGCGCGCGCGGCATCGGGGTCGGCACCGCGGCCTACACCGTGGCCGACCTGCTCGGCGCAGGCGCCGCGGCGGCATTCGCGGACCTGTCCGACACGGAGGCGGTGATGGAGGCGATCTTCGCATGACGGGCGGAAGGGCGGTAGGGCGGACGGGCGGACGGTGGGTCGCCGCAACGTTAGGCGCGATTGTCTTTCTGTCCGCCAGTCCGCCCGTCCCCCTGTCCGCGCAGGCTCCCGCGATCTCGGTCAACCAGAACCCCGTGGTCGCTGCGCCGGTCGTCCTGCATTGGCCGACGCCCGGCGGCGTGGCGCGCGTGGACGTCTATACCATCACCGGCCAACCGGTGACCTTCGTGACGTTCGCGAGCGACGTCGGGCGCTGGCCGTGGGACCTCACGAATCAGACCGGGGTGCCGGTCGCGAACGGCGCGTACTACATCGTGGTGACCCTCAGCGACAACACGCGCCTGCGGCGGCGGCTGCTGGTGGCGCGTTGAGGGCGGGGCGGTGATCGGCATCGGGATCGACGTCGTGCCCGTCGAACGCGTCGAGGGGCTGCTCGAGCGGCACGGCGAGCGGGCGCTGAAGCGGCTGTTCACACCCGGCGAGCTGCAGCGCGCGGGCGACCTCGCGCACCGCGCGCTGCACCTGGCCGGCCGGCTCGCCGCGAAGGAAGCCTGCTACAAGGCGCTCTCGGCCGACGGCGCGGACCTGGGCATCGGCTGGCAGAGCATCGAGGTGGACCGCCTGGCCGACGGGCGGCCGAAACTGGTGCTCCACGGCCCCGCGCTCGCGCGGTTCAATGCCCTGGGCGCGGCGCGCTGTCACGTGTCGCTCAGCCACGACGGCGGCATCGCCGCGGCCGTGGTCGTGATCGAATGAGCGAATGAAGATCCGACTCTCTCACGCCCTGCTTATTCCGTTGGTGGCCGCTCCGCTGCTCGCACAGGCGCCGGGCGAGGAGTCGGCACGGCGGATCGTCGCCACGCTCCAGCTCGCCGCGCAGGAGTACCGCGGCGCATGGCAGAACGGCGCGATGACGGCGCCCAGCGAGTGGGAGGAAGCGAGACTGTTCGTCGGCGAGGCGCGCCGCTCGGCCGGTGAGCTGCCCACGAGTCTGCGGACCTCGATCACGCCCCTGATCGAGACGCTCGCGCAGCGTCTCGATGCGAAGATGCCTCCGGACTCGCTTGCGCTCGCGGCTTCCGACATCGAACGGCGTCTCACGGTGGCCATCGGCACCTCGCTCGACGAGCGGCCGGCGCGAGAGCCGTCGGTCGCGAACGGTGAGCTGCTGTTCCGGTCCACGTGCACGCGCTGCCACGGCATGGAGGGGCGTGGCGACGGCCCGGTCGCGCGCGCCCACCAGCTGACTCCGCCGCCCGCCGACCTCGGCGACGCGAAGCTGATGGCCGGCACCACGCCGCTCGACATCTATCGCAAGATCAGCTTCGGCGTTCCCGGAACCAGGATGCAGCCCTTCGGTGAGGCGCTCTCGCGCGAGGAGCGCTGGGACCTGGTCGCGTACGTGCTCACGCTGTCCGACAGCGCCGCGCGACGCGGCCGGAACGGCCAGCTGGCGGTGGTCTTCGGCACGGTGCGCGGCACGCTCGGCGGCGCGATGGAGCTGGCCTCGCACGGGGAGACCGAGGCCGCGGCGAAGCGCGTGTTCGACGCGTACATGGTGTACGAGACGATCGAGGCCTCGCTCCGCCCGAGCGATCCGGGCGTGGTCAGGCGCGCGGAGACGCGGTTCGCCGCGCTGCGCGAGGCCGCCCAGGCGGGCCGGCCCCCGGCCGAGCTCGCGGGCCGCTACGGCGACGTGCTGGCGAGCCTGGCCGAGTCGGAGACGGCGCTGGCGCGCACCCACTCGGCGGCGGGGCTGTTCGCCGAGTCGTTCCTGCTGATCCTGCGCGAAGGGTTCGAGGCGATCCTCGTCATCGGCGCGATCATGGCGGTGCTGCTCAAGGCCGGCGCGACGGAGAAGCAGCGCAGCGTGCGCTGGGGCATCGCGGCGGCGATCGCCGCGAGCCTGGTCACGGCGGCGCTGCTCGAACTGCTGCTGCGCGCGACGCCTGCCGAGCGCGAGGCCCTCGAAGGCGGGATCATGCTGGTCGCCGCGGGGATGCTGTTCTACGCCTCGTACTGGCTGATTTCGAAGATCGAGATCGTCGCGTGGACGAAGTTCGTGAAGGGCCAGATCCAGAAGGCGGCCGAGAGCGGCAGCGGGCTCGCGCTGGCCGGCGTCGCGTTCCTCGCGGTGTATCGCGAGGGATTCGAGACGGTCCTCTTCTACAAGGCACTGTACGTGTCGGGGACCTCCGGCGGCGCCGCGCCGATCACGTTCGGGCTCATCGCGGGGCTCGCGGTGCTGATCGGCGTGTACGTGGGGATCGAAGCGTTCGGCCTCAAGGTGCCGATGCGGCCGTTCTTCGCCGTGACCGGCGCGACGCTGGCGTTCATGTCGTTCGTGTTCGCCGGCGACGGCGTGAAGGAGCTCCAGGAGGGCGGGTACGTCGGGAGCTCGCTCGTGAGCCACGGCCCGCGCAACGAATTCCTCGGGGTGTATCCGACGTGGGAGTCCCTCGCGGTGCAGGGATTGATCCTCGCCGCGATCCTGTTCGCGTTGGTGTGGACTTTCGGGATCAGGAGACCTCGCGATGCGTGACGTTCTCGTTGCTCCGATCCTCGCGCTGGCGTTCGCGGCCCAGCCGCTCGCCGCCCAGCGGCCGGCGCCGCCGCGCGCGATCGGACCGCTGCTGCTGACGCGTCCCGAGCGCACCGACTACCGGGAGACCTCGCGCTACGAGGACGTGATGACGTTCCTGCGCGAGGTCACGCGCGGCCAGCCGCGCATGCACCTGACGACGATGGGCTACACGGGCGAGACGCGGGAGATTCCGCTGGTGGTGGTCGGCGACGTGGCCGATGCGAGCCCCGAAGCCGTGCGGCGCTCCGGCAAGGTGCGCGTCTATATCCAGGCCAACATCCATCCGGGCGAAGTCGAAGGCAAAGAGGCCGCGCAGATCCTGCTGCGCGATATCGCGTCCGGCCGCCACCCGCGCTGGCTCGACTCGCTGGTCCTGCTCGTTGCGCCGATCTACAACGCGGACGGCAACGAGCGCGTGTCGCTGACGAACCGCCCGCAGCAGCTCGGCCCGATCGGCGGCGAGGGGCAGAGGTCCAACGCCGCGGGCCTCGATCTCAACCGCGATCACATGAAGCTCGAGGCCCCGGAGACGCGCTCGCAGGTGCTGCTGCTGCGTCGCTACGATCCCGAGATCGCGATCGACCTGCACACCACGGACGGCTCGGTGCACGGCTACATGCTGACGTACGCCGAGCCGCTGCACCCGGCGACGGACACGGCGATCGTGCGGCTGCTCCGGAGCGACTGGCTGCCGGAGGTGACGCGTCGGATCAAGGCCAGCGACGGCTGGGACTTCTTCTTCTACGGCAACTTCCCCGAGAGCCCGGTGGACCGTGGCGGCGGCGGCGCGGATCGCGGCTGGTACAGCTTCGACTATCGCCCGCGCTTCAGCGAGAACTACTGGGGTATCCGCAACCGCGTGGGCATCCTGAGCGAAGCGTATTCGTACGCGACGCTCGAGGACCGCATACACGCGACGCTGCGCTTCCTCGAGGAGAACGTCGCCTGGGCGCACGATCACGCGGGGGCGATACGGCGCCTCGTCTCGGCAGCCGACCGGCACGAGATCGTCGGCGAATCGCTCGCCGTGCGGGCGCGGGTGCATCGCGGCGGGGACATCGACGTCGCCATGGGGCAGGCGACCGAGGAGATCAATCCGTACACCGGCCAGAGGATGCTGCACCGCGTGGACATGCACGCCACGGCGCGCATGCCGGACTACACGACCTTCGAGGCCAGCGAGCTGGCGCGTGCGCCGCGCGCCTACTTCGTGCCGGCTCTTCTCGACACGGTGATCGAGCGACTCGAGGCGCACGGCATTCTGACCACGCGGCTCGCACAGCCGCTGGCGGTTCCCCTCGAGCGCTTCCGGGTGGATTCCTCCTGGACGGCGCAGCGGGCGTTCCAGAACCACCGCGAGCGCACGGTCACGGGCGCGTGGGAGAGCTCAAGCGACACGGTGCCGGCGGGGACGGTGGTGGTGCGGCTGGACCAGCCGTTAGGCAGGCTCGCGTTCCTGCTGCTGGAGCCGCGGTCGGATGACGGCCTGCTGGACTGGAATTACTTCGACGGGGCGCTCGGCGGCGCGCGCTACTATCCGGTACGCAGGACTTTCGCTGCCTTCTGACTAGCCCAAAGCTGAAAGCTGAAAGTCGAAAGCTTTCGACTTTCAGCTTTCGACTTTCAGCTTCTGTGCCCCCGCCACCAGCCACGCCCCCACGCCGATCATCAGCATCGAGAATCCCTGCGCCAGCGTGAACGGGCCCAGGATCCGGTCATCCTTGGCGCGGAAGATCTCGACGAACAACCGCGCCATGCCCGCCAGGGCGAGGTAGACGCCGAACCGCCAGCCGGCGCCGAACCGGTGGTCGCGCAGCCGCATCAGCAGCACGAACACCGCCAGCGCGATCGCGACTTCGTAGAGCTGCGTCGGGTGCACCGCGAGCACCGCGTCAGGCGGCGTACCCGGAGCCACGGCGACGTGGAATTCCTGCATCAGCATCCGCGCCGTCGAGGGCGGCGAGCCCTGCGGGAATGCGACCGCCCACGGCACGCGCGTCGGCACGCCGTAGTCGTCGCCCACGACGAAGCAGCCGACTCGACCGACCGCGTAGCCGGCGGCGAGGGCGGGCGCCACGAGGTCGCCCATCGCCCGGATCGGCAGGCGCTTCCACCACAGGTACGCCGCCACGCCGGCGACGCCGCCGGCGAAGCCGCCGTAGAAGACCAGGCCGCCGCGTGACGTGATTGCCGACCAGTCGTGCACCAGGATCGCGTAGTAGACCTTCCCGCCGATCAGCCCGCCGATCACCGCGAACACCACCGAGTCCCACGCGATCGCCGTGTCGTGGCCCGCGCGCTCCAGCTCGTGCGCGAACACCCAACCGGCGACCAGGAACGCGCACATCAGGAGCAGGCCGTAGCCCGTGAGGCTGAACCGGCCGATGTGCACGACGAACGGGTAGACGGTCACGCGCGCACGAGTCCGGGGAAGGGCAGCTTGGGGTCGGCATCGACGGCGGGGCCGGCCTCGGCCGCGCGGAACAGCGCGGCGCGCGCGATCATCGCCGCGTTGTCGGTGCTGAGGCGCGGCGAGGGCACGTGCAGGCTCGCGCCCGCGTCGGCGAGCGCGGTCCTGAGCGCGGCCGCGAGCGCCTTGTTGCACGCCACGCCGCCACCCAGGACGACGCGGGTCCGGCCGGTCAGCTCCACAGCGCGCACGACCTTCGCGCTGAGCACGTCGATCACCGCGTCCTGAAAACCGCGGGCCAGGTGCGCGCGCTCGCTCGCGAGATCCCCGGCCGACTTCACGGCGTGCACGAGCGCGGTCTTGAGTCCGCTCATCGAGATGTCGAGATACTCGGAGTGGGACGGCCGTTGGCCGCCGTGCAGCATGGGGCGCGGGAACCGGTAGCGCCCGGGATCGCCGTGCTGCGCCTCGCGCTCGATGGCGGGCCCGCCGGGGAAGCCGAGGCCGAGCAGCGCGCCCACCTTGTCGAACGCCTCGCCGACCGCGTCGTCGCGGGTCGAGCCGAGCAGCCGGTAGCGTCCCCATGCCTCGACGTCGAGCAGCAGCGTGTGCCCGCCGGAGACGATGAGGCCGACGAACGGCGGCACCGCCGCCGGATCGTCGAGCGCGGTGCCGAACAGGTGGCCCTCGAGATGATTGATTCCGATCAGCGGCCTGCCGGTCGCGAGCGCGAAGCCCTTGGCGTAGCTCACGCCGACCAGGAGTGCGCCGGCGAGGCCGGGGCCCGCGGTCACGGCGACCAGGTCCACGTCGGGTGGCGCGAGTCCCGCTTCGGCGAGCGCGCGGTCCACGACCGGTCCCACCGCGGCGAGATGCGCGCGCGAGGCCAGCTCGGGCACGATGCCCTTGTATACGGCGTGCACGTCCTGCGACAGGATGACGCACGAATCGAGGTGGGCGGCGGCGCCCTCGCCCGGCTCGCCCGCGACGACGGCCGCGGACGTCTCGTCGCAGGAGGTCTCGATGCCGAGGACCTTCACGTCAGCTCTTGCGTGCGCGCCCCGAGACCGTGACCTCGCGCGGCGACACGCGCAGCAGCGCGTGGCCCGTGGTGTCGATCTGGACGACGCGCTCGAACGGGCCGGTCACGCCCCGGATTTCGACTGTCTCCGTGGGGAGGCTGTCCACCGTCGCGACGAGCCCGCGGGGGCCGCTGATACGGACCGTGGCGGGCGTCACGGCGACGGGCCGCGCCAGCGTGAAGCCCGATTCGGGCACCACTGTGGCGCGCACGGCGACCGGCACGTCGCGCCGCACCACGCGGTCCACGTCGAGCTCGATCCCCCGCGGTTCCACGTCCTGAATCGTGACGCGCGCCGCGTGCGGCACCTGGATGTCGGACGGCACGAGCACGGCCTGCCAGTGCGGCGGACCGGCGCTCGCGGGCACGGCGAGGTGCACGGTCAGCGGGCTGTCGTAGAGCTTGATGACTTCGCGCCACGGGCCGGTGACGGCCGCGCGCACCTGCGGCGCCGGCCGCGCGAGAGCGAGCTCGGGCGGCAGGTCCAGCTCGACCTGCACGTCGATGAACTTGCTCGTCGGCTGCTCGGCGGCGACGTACACCCACAGGATGGTCGATAGCGCGAGGGCTCCGACCTTGAGCGGCCAGTTGCGGAACAGCACGCCGGTCAGCGTCACTCGGTGCGCGCCCGCGCCAGGAGGCGCTTGATCAGGTCCTGCTCGACGGGCGAATCCCACGCGTGCGCCATGGCGATCTTCTTCACGATGATCCCGTCGCGACTCAGTACGAACGTCTCCGGAACGCCGGTCGTCTGGTAGATCCGCTCGATCGCGCGGGTGCGGTCCTGAAGAATCGGGAACGTGAGGCCGTATTCCTGCGCGAAGCGCCGCACGACTGAGGGGTCCGCGACGTCGATGCTGATGGACGCGACCTTGAGGCCCTGCGGGCCGAGGGTCTGGTAGAGCCGCTCGATGGACGGCATCTCGACGCGGCACGGCTCGCACCACGTCGCCCAGATGTTGAGCAGGACGACCTGGCCCTTGTAACGGCCGATGGTGACGGAGTCGCCGGTGCCCAGGTCCACGGCATGGAACTGCGGCGCCCTGGATCCGACCTCGACCGGGAACAGATCGGGCGTCAGCTTGAGGCCGAGCACGGCGCCGGCCGTCAACAGCGCGAGCACGGCCGCGACGATGATCCACTGCTTCTTCATGCGAGCTTCGCCCTTCCGTTCTCCGCCGCCGCGCGCAGTGCCGCGACCTCGGCCTTCGGGTCCTTCGACGCGAAGATGCCGTTGCCCGCCACGAACGTGTCGGCGCCGGCCGAGGCCAGGCGCCCGATCGTCCCGCGCGCGACGCCGCCGTCCACTTCGAGCATGGCCGTGCTGCCGATCCGGTCCAGCAGCGCGCGGGCGCGCCGCACCTTGTCCACGCCCGGCTCCCAGAACTTCTGGCCGCCGAACCCCGGGTTCACGGTCATCACGAGCAGCAGGTCCAGCTCCGCGGCGACCTCCTCGACGCGACCGAGCGGCGTCGCCGGATTGATCGCGACGCCGGCCTTCATGCCGGCCGCGCGGATCGCGCTCACGTGGCGCTCGAGATGATTGGTCGCCTCGGCGTGGATCGTGAGGATGCCGGCGCCGGCTTCAGCGAACGGCTCGATGTACGTCTCGGGGTGCTCAACCATCAGGTGGCAATCGAGCACCGCGTCGGTGTGCTCGCGCAGGCACTTCACGACCGGCGCGCCGAACGTGAGGTTCGGCACGAAGTGCCCGTCCATCACGTCCACGTGGATCTGGTCCGCGCCACCCGCGAGCACGGCGTCGACGTCGTCCATCAGCCGCGCGAGGTCGCTGCTCAGGATGCTCGGAGCGATTCGGATCGTCACGGGCGTTCCTATTGCACGACGTGGAGGGTCAGGCCGCTGCCGGCGCGCACGCTGTCGCCCGAGCGCGGCGTGGTGGCGCCCACCATGCCGGAAGGTGCGAGGCCCGCGGGCGTGCTCTTCATCGCGACGGTGTCCACGACCTCGACGTGCAATCCGGCGGCGGCGATCAGGCGCTGCGCGAGGTCCATGTCGTATCCCCTCACGTCGGGCACAGCGACCCTGGGCGGCCCGGAGCTCACGATGAGTCGCACGCTGTCGCCGCCGGGCAGGGCGAGGCCCGGCGGCGGGTCCTGCCAGATTACCTGGCCCTCGGGAACCAGCGCGTGCGGTTGCCGGCTCACCACCGCACCGACGAGACCGGCCCGATCGAGCTCGCGCACCGCGTCGTCCTCCATCAGGCCGGCGACCTGCGCGACCTTCCGTTCGCTCGGGAGCATGGGCGCGGGAAAGAGCACCAGTGCGGCCACAAGATAGCCGGCGATCGCCATCGCGGCGATGCAGCCCAGCAGCCACAGCAGCCAGCGGACGCGCGGCGCTATGCCAGCATCCCGGTGTCGGGGCTCGACGGCACCGCGATCTCGCGCTTCGGCATCCGGCCGGCCAGGTACGCGGCGCGTCCCGCCTCGGTCGCCAGGCGCATCGCGTGCGCCATCGCCACGGGCTCCCGCGCCTGGGCGATCGCGGTGTTCATCAGGATGCCGTCCACGCCCTGTTCCATCGTCACGCACGCGTCGCTCGCCGTGCCGACGCCCGCGTCCACGATGACGGGCACCTTGAGCCGCGACTTGATGATCCGGATGTGGTAGGGGTTGAGCAGGCCGAGGCCCGAGCCAATCGGCGAGGCGAGCGGCATCACCGCCGCGGCGCCCGCGTCCTCGAGCCTGAGGGCGGTGATCAGGTCCTCGTTCGTGTAGGCCATGACCTTGAAGCCGTCCTTCACGAGCTCCTTCGTCGCCTCGAGCAGGCCCTGGGTGTCGGGCAGCAGCGTCTGCTGGTCGCCGATCACCTCGAGCTTGATGAACTCGTTGAACCCGGCTTCGCGCGCGAGCCGCGCGTATCGCATCGCATCTTCGGCGGTGTAGCAGCCCGCCGTGTTGGCGAGCAGGAACACGCGCGAGGTGTCGAGGTGATAGAGGACGCCCTCTTCCTTCGTGCGGTCGAGCGAGACCCGTCGCACCGCGACGGTGACCACGTCGGCGCCGGACGCGTCGATGGCGCGCACCATGGTCGCGTTGTCCTTGTACTTGCCCGTGCCGACCATCAGGCGCGAGCGGAACGTGCGTCCGCCGATCTCGAGCGGACGATCGGCGAAGGCCGGCGCCGCGAGTGTTGTCGTCATGCCTGCTCCTCCATGTCAGCCGCCGCCGACGAAATGGACCAGCTCGACCCGGTCGCCTTCGCCGACGCTCGTCGTGGCCAGCGCGTCCCTGCGGACGATGCGTCGGTTGTGCTCGACCACCACCGCGCGCGGATCGAGCGCCAGGTCCGACAGCAGCCCCGCGAGCGTGATACCCCTTCGCACCCTTTGCGCTTCGCCGTTCACCACCACGCCGAACGTGTCGCCCGCGGGCAGCACGGCCAGGAACTCTCGCGCCGCCGCGGCGGGATCGTCCGCATCCCACAGTGCGCGGATCGCCGCGACGCCCCACGCTCCGGCCGCGATCACCTGATTCGTGCGTTCGGGTGTGATGCCACCGATGGCAATCACGGGCGCCGTGCCGCGTGCCGCCTCCCGCACCAGGCCGATCCCCGCCGGGCTCCGCTCCGGATGCGACGCCGTCGCGAACACGCTGCCCGCGACGAGAAAATCCGCGCCTTCCGCGAGCGCCGAGCGCACGTCCGCGCCGTCGTGCACCGAGCGGCCGATCAGCGCGTGTGGCGCCGCCCTCCGCGCATCGGCGGCGCCGAGGCCGCCGCGACCCGACACGAGCGCCTGTGCCTGCGCGATCCGCGCGACGTCGGCGCGATCGTTGAGAACCAGCCACGCGCCGTACGGCCGGAGCCGGCTCTTCAGCTCGCGCGCCAGCTCGAGCAGCGGTCCGCCCGGCAGGGCGCGACTTCGAAGCTGCACCGCGAGCGCGCTGCCCGCCGTCCGCGCGAGCGTTTCCGCCCGGGTGACCACGTCGCCGCGGGCGATCACGCGATCGTCGGTGATCGCGTGCAGCCGTGGGAGCGCGGCGTTCACGCCAGCACGTCTCCCACCGCGACACCGCGGCCGTTGACGAACGCGCGCACCGGCATCCGCGCCTTGCCTTCCGGCTGGACTTCGCGCGCCTCGATCGCGCCGGTGCCGCACGCCACGCGCAGCGCCTCGCCGGCGGAGAGCGCCGTGCCAGGCCTCGGGCCGCTGCCCGCGACCGCGCGGCCGTCGAACAGCTTGAGCGACTTGCCGCGGCAGTTGGCCCAGGCGCCCGGACCGGGATCGAACGCGCGGATCTTCCGGGCGACGGCCTCCGCATCCTGGAGCCAGTCGATCCGCTCCTCGGCACGCGTCAGCTTGGGCGCGTACGTCGCCTCGGCCTCGTTCTGCGGCTTCGGTGTGATGCCGGTCTCGTCGAGCAAGGTCAGTGCCTCGACCAGGGCCAGCGCGCCGACCTCGGCGAGCCGGGTGCGCAGCTCGCCGCCCGTCTCGTCCGGCGTAATCGGCGTCGCGACCTGGTGCAGGATCGGCCCCGTATCCATGCCCACGTCCATCTGCATGATGGTGACGCCCGTCTCGGTGAACCCTTCCAGGATCGCGCGCTCGATCGGCGCGGCGCCGCGCAGCTTCGGCAGGAGCGAGGCATGCACGTTGACGGAACCCAGGCGCGGCACGGCGAGCAGGTCCGGCTTGAGGATGTGACCGTAGGCCACGACCACCGAGACGTCCGGCTTCAGCGCGCGCGCCTGCGCGAGGAACGCGTCCGCCGCAGGCTTCTCGGGCTGAAGCACCGTCAACTCCTCGGCGAGCGCCGCGAGCTTGACGGGCGAAGCCGTCACGCTCGAGCGGTGGCGGCCGGTCGGCTTGTCGGCCCGGGTGACGACGCCGACGACGTCGAAACCCTCGCCGACGAGCGCGGTGAGCGAGGGGACCGCGAACTCGGGCGTGCCGAAGAACAGGACGCGCATCGGCTCACGCCCTCGCCGCGTCCTCGGGCGCGGACTCGGGGACGTCGTCGCGCACCAGACCCGGCTTTCCTTCGCGCGACTTCTCCCATTGCTTGAGCAGGCGGCGCCGCTTGAACGGCCCCACCCGGTCGAGGAACAGGATGCCGTCGAGGTGGTCGATTTCGTGCTGGAGCACGCGCGCCAGCAGCTCGGTGCCCTCGATCCGCCGTTTCACGCCGTTCTCGTCGAGCGCCTCGACCACCACGCGCGCCGCTCGCTCCACGTCGCCGTAGATGTCGGGAATCGAGAGACAGCCTTCCTCTTCCTTGACCGAGCCGTGGCGCTCCACGATGACCGGGTTCACCAGCGCGTAGCGGTGCTCCGGGTCCGTCTCGACCACGGCGATCCGCTTGAGCTCGCCCACCTGGTTGGCCGCCAGCCCGACGCCCTTGTAGGCGCGCATCGTGTCGAACAGGTCCGCGATGAACGCGCGGTCCCCGTCGCTGACGGCGGCGACCTCGGGGGAGCGCTGGCGCAGCACGCTCGAGCCCAGCAGGTGGACGGGCAGAAGGCTCACTTCGCGGCGGGCTCCGCGGCGGGCGCGGTGAGGACCTTCGCCACGCGCTCGCGCTCGATCACGACGCGCGACTCGCCCGACTCGATCGTCACGCGGTCGTCCTTGAGGTGCACGACCTTCCCGACGATGCCGCCGCTCGTGACGATCTCGTCGCCGCGCTTCAGCCCCTTCAGCATTTCCTCGTGCTGCTTCGCCTGCATGCGCTGCGGCCGAATCAGGAGGAACCAGAAGATCGCGAGCAGCGCCCCGATCTGGATGACGACGATCATCATCGCTCCGCTGCCCTGCTGTCCGGGCGGCGGCGCGAGAAACGAGAACAGCGACGAATGCATCACTCCCGCTCCCTGCTCGTGTAGCGCCGCTGCCAGTCCCGGCTCCAGGCGGCGAAGGTTCCGGCGCCGATCTCCTCGCGGGCGCGGCCCGCGAGCCGGATCAGGTACCGGACGTTGTGCAGCGACAGCAGTCTCAGGCCGAGCAGCTCGCCGGCGGCGAACAGGTGGCGCAGGTAGCCGCGGCTGAACGTGCGGCACGCCTCGCAGTCGCAATCGGCGTCGAGCGGCCGGGCGTCGTCCCGGAACCGGGCGTTGCGGATGTTGAGGGGACCGTCGTCCGTGAACGCCGTCCCGTTGCGGCCCATCCGCGTCGGCGCCACGCAATCGGCCAAATCCATCCCGAGCGCGATCGCCGCGACCACGTCCTCGGGGAATCCGACACCCATAAGATAACGCGGCAGCCCGCGCGGCAGCACCGTTTGCAGGTCCTCGAGCACCGCCTGCATCCGGTCCTTCGGCTCGCCGACCGACAGGCCGCCCACGGCCAGCGCGCGCCAGTCTCCGGTGGCCAGGATCCCGCGCAGCGCCTCGCGTCTCAGGTCCGTGTGAATGCCGCCCTGGATGATGGGCACCAGCGTCTGCCGGAGCGAGCCGTCGGAGCCGCCCGAGCGCTCGAGGTGCGTGTCCCGGCACCGCACCAGCCAGCGTTGCGTCCGCTCCATCGCGTCCTTCGCGTCGCCGTGTCCGCTCTGACCGGGAATCACGTGATCGAACGCCATCGCGACGTCGGGGCCGAGCGTCCACTGGATCTCGGTGGCGCGCTCGGGATTGAGGAATCGCTCGGAGCCGTCCACGTGGCTGCGGAACGTGACGCCGTCCTCATCGACCTTCCGCAGGCCTTCGAGCGAGAAGACCTGGAAGCCCCCCGAATCGGTGAGGATCGGCCTCGGCCAGCCCATGAACCGGTGCAGCCCGCCGAGGTTGGTGATGACGTCCTCGCCGGGCCGCAGGTGGAGATGGTACGTGTTGCCGAGGATCAGGTGCGCGCCGATGGCCTGGAGGTCGGCGGGCGAGAGCGTGCGCACCGAGCCGTGCGTGCCCACGGGCATGAAGCACGGCGTCTCGACCGTGCCGTGCGGCAGGCGCCAGCGCCCCGCGCGCGCCGCGCCGTCTTCCGCCGTGACCTCGAACTCGAACACGACTAGAGGACCGCCATGGCGTCGCCGTAACTGTAGAAGCGGTAGCCGCGAAGGACCGCCTCGCGGTACGCGTCGAGCGCGCGCTCGGTGCCGGCGAACGCGCACACGAGCATCAGCAGGGTCGAGCGCGGCAAGTGGAAGTTCGTGAGCAGCCGGTCCACGACGCGAAAGGTGTAGCCGGGACGGATGAAGAGCGAGGTCGAGCCGGGGCCCGCGCGCACGCTGCCGTTCTCGGCGGCGGCGCTCTCGAGCACGCGGGTCGTCGTGGTGCCGACCGCCCACACCCTGCCGCCTCGCTCCTTGGCGGAGGCGACGGCGCGCGCCGCTTCCTCGGACACGACGTACGGCTCGGCGTCCATCGGGTGCCTGGCCGGATCCTCCACGGTGACCGGGCGGAACGTGCCGAGGCCGACGTGCAGCGTGAGGCGGACGACGTTCACGCCTTTCGCCTCGAGCGCGGCGAGCAGCGCGGTGGTGAAGTGGAGTCCGGCGGTCGGGGCCGCGACCGATCCCAACGGGTCGGCGTAGACGGTCTGGTAGCGTTCGCGATCCTCCATCGTGTCGGGCCGCGCGATGTAGGGCGGCAGCGGCACGTGGCCGCGCCGCGCGAGCACGGCCTCATCGCCGCCCGGGCCGACGAGCCGCACGCGCCGCTCGCCCGATTCCAACCGGTCCACGATCTCGACGGCGTCATCTCCGCCTAACGTGAGCGTGTCACCGGCCCGGATGCGTGCTCCCGGCTTCACCAGCGCGCGCCACGCGCCGTCCTTCTCGTGCGTGAGCAGCAGCACCTCGGCGGCGCCGCCGCCCTTGCGCCTGGGCAGGAGCCGCGCGGGGATCACGCGCGAATCGTTGAGCACGACGACGTCGCCGGACTGGATGAGGGAAGGGAAGTCGCTGAACGCGAGGTGGCGAACGCCGTCCGCCCGTCCGCCCGTCCGCCTGTCGATCACCAGCAGCCGGCTCGAATCACGAACTGCCGCCGGCACCTGTGCGATCAGGGCCGGCGGCAGCTCGTAGTCGAAGTCCGAAGTCTTCAGGAGGTCCTGGCGCGGCCTACTGCCCGTGCCCGCTCGCCGCCGGCGCGATCGGCCGCACCTCGATGCGGTTGCCGTTGAAGGACGGCACCAGGAGCCGGTTGCGCTTGGTGTCGAGGCCGATGTCGGCGGGCGACTCGATCCCGTGCGCGACCATCATGTACATCGTCGCACCCGGCTTCATGCCGACGACGCTGGAATCCTCCCAGCTCGAGACCAGCAGCGTGCCGTCGGCGAGCCGGACGATGCCGTCGAGCTGGCCGTGCGGCGTGTCGGGCAGGTTCGTGCGATGCCCCTGCAGGTCCAGGTGGTAGATCTTGTTCGCGCCGAACGCGACGACCGTGACGCCGGCGCTGTCGGCCAGCACGCCGTTGGGCCGCGCGAGGTCGGTGCCGTGCGCGATCTTGTGCAGGCCGGTGCGATCGAGCCGGTACACGGCGTCGGTCCCGCTCGAGCTGAAGTCGGGCTTGAGCCCGCTGTCGCTGAAGTACACGGCGCCGTCCGGCGCGACGTCCACATCGTTGAGGAACGTGGCGCCCGGCACCGCCTTCGAGCCCAGCGCCGCGCCGCTCGTGCGGCTGAACATGCGCAGCTCGTCGATGTCGGCGACGAACAGCGTGTCGCCGTGGATCCCCATGCCCTTGGGCGCGTTGAGCGTCGCGCCGTTCCGGCCGCCCTCGATGAACTTCAGCGCGAGCACGTGCCCGTCGGGCGAGACGCGCGAGATGAATCCGTTGTTGTCCTTGGCGACGGCCGCGCCGTTGACGTTGGAAACGAGATAGATGTCGGCGGCCGCGTCGTAGAGCACCGACTCCGGCGTGCGGAACGAATCGCGCACGGTGAAGGCGGTGTCGGCGGCGGGCCGCGCGGCCTGCTCCTGCTTCTTGCAGGCGGCGAGGGCGACGATGGCGAGTGCGAGTGCATGGCGGCGGTGCATGGAACGCTCCTATTTCTGGTCGAACAGCGTCGCGCCGCCCGGCGGCAGCGCAAACTTGAAGTGCTTGTAGGCCGTGGGCGTGGCGGCCCGGCCGCGCGGCGTGCGCTGGAGAAACCCCTGCTGGATGAGAAACGGCTCGTAGACCTCTTCGAGCGTGCCGGCATCCTCGCCGACGGCGACGGCGATCGTGTTGAGTCCGACGGGGCCGCCCTCGAACTTCTCGATGATCGCCGTCATGATGCGCTTGTCCATGTCGTCGAGCCCGAACTCGTCCACGTCGAGCCGCTCGAGGGCGGCCGTCGCGGTCTCGCGGTCGATCGCGCCGCCCGCGCGCACGGTCGCGTAGTCACGCACGCGGCGGAGCAGCCGGTTCGCGACGCGCGGCGTGCCGCGGCTGCGCCTGGCGATTTCGAGCGCGCCGGCCTGGTCGGTCTTCACGTCGAGGATCTTCGCCGAGCGCGACACGATCTGCGCGAGGTCCTCGGGTGGGTAGAAGTGCAGCCGCTCGACCATCCCGAAGCGCGCGCGCATCGGCGGCGTGAGCAGGCCGAAGCGCGTGGTCGCGCCGATCAGCGTGAACGGCTCGATCTGCATCGGCACGGTCTCGGCGTGAGGTCCCTCGCTGATGCGCACGTCCACCCGCCAGTCTTCCATCGCCGGATAGAGGAACTCCTCGAGGGTGGGGCGCATCCGGTGGATCTCGTCGATGAACAGGACGTCGCCCCGCTTCAGGTTGGTCAGCAGGCCGACCAGGTCGCCGGGCCGCTCGAGCACGGGGCCCGAGGACGTGCGCAGGTTGACGCCCATTTCCCTGGCGAGCAGGATCGCGAGCGTCGTCTTGCCGAGGCCGGGCGGCCCGAAGAACAGCGCGTGATCGAGGGGCTCGTTGCGCGATCGCGCGGCTTCGATCGCGATCTGGAGATTCTCCTTGATCTTGGCCTGGCCGATGAACTCGTCGAGCCGCGAAGGCCGCAGCGACGCTTCGGCGCTGGTGTCGTCGCCGAGCGGCTCGGGCGTGGTGATTTCGCTGCGCGCCATGCTCTCGCCTAGTGCTTGCCGAGGAAGGCGAGCGCGGACTTCACGAGGTCCGCGGTGTCCAGCTTTCCGTCTTTGGCCAGGGCGCGGCGCACCGCGTCGTCGGCCTCGGCGGCGCTG
>JBIOIA010000012.1:0-27087 GCA_044449445.1 Gemmatimonadales bacterium | reverse complement strand
GTCACTTCGGATCTCCCGGTCGGTCGGCGGCGCGGCTCGCGGCGAGCATGTCCCGCATCGCGCGCGCGAGCGACTCGATCTCGCGCAGCCCGCGCAGGACGTCGGGATCGAGCGTCGCCTCGTTGAGCAGCAGCAGCTGGGTTTCGGTGAGGAGAGCGGCCAGCGGATTGGCCAGGTCGTGTCTCAGCCTGGCGATCTGGTCTCCGGCCATCCGCGCTCCCTCATGAGGTCAGTGACCGAAAGAGGTCGCGCAGATGGTGGTCGCGCAAGTCGCGCACCGCGAGCCACAGGTCCTGCTCGGTGGTGGCGCAGAAGATCTCGGCCGTGATGCGCTCGCTGTCCTCGCCCTCGAGGGCGAAGTGCAACCGCGCGCGCCAGATGCCGTCCTCGGCGCGGCGGACGGCGAGACGGACGGCGACGACTTGGCCGTTGAACCTGATGGGCGGCAGATCATGCAGCAACGGTTCCGACGGCTCCGGAGCCATCGGCCGGACATGGGGCAGCGGCATCGGATGCTCCTCCGTGGGTCGGCCCTGCCCTGGATCGGGCGGGCGGCCCCGCGGGTGGGGGTTCCGAACCCGGACGAACGTCCGAAAAGCGTCCGAGTTTGAAGCAATATAAGGAGTTACGCGATTCAGGCAATACCCCACTTGACCTTTGCCCCTCTCCACGACTAGCTTCGGCCGTTCCCCTGACCAGCTGATTCCCAGCGCTCATTCGCCGCCCGGCCCCTGTCCGGGATTCATCTCCGCCACCATGACGCGTCACCGGCCGAAGGCACTCGGTCCTTCCGCCCCCCGCACCACACCCGGAGTCCCCCGCCCGTGGATATCGCCGATCTGAAGAAGAAATCCGTCGCCGAGCTCAATGCGATGGCCGAGCAGCTGAACATCCAGAACTACAGCGGCATGCGGAAGCAGGACCTGATCTTCCGCATCGAGCAGAGCCTGCTCGACACCGACACGGTGCTGCGCGGCGAAGGAGTGCTGGAGATCCTGCCCGAGGGCTACGGCTTCCTGCGCAGCCCCGACTGGAACTACCTCTACGGCCCCGACGACATCTACGTCTCGCCGAGCCAGATCAAGCGCTTCGATCTGCGCACGGGCGACTCGATCCTGGGCCAGGTGAGGCCGCCGAAGGAAGGCGAGCGCTACCTCGCCCTGCTGAAGGTCGAAGTCGTGAACATGGAGGAGCCGGAGAAGGCCAAGCACCGCATCGCGTTCGACAACCTCCGGCCGCGCTATCCGGACGAGCGCATCCGGCTCGAGCGCAAGGACAACGACCTGTCGATGCGCCTGCTCGACATCCTGGCACCGCTCGGCAAGGGGCAGCGCGCGCTGATCAGCTCGCCGCCCAAGGCCGGCAAGACAATCCTGCTCCAGAAGCTCGCCAACTCCATCACCGAGAACCATCCGGAGATCGTCCTGATCGTGCTGCTGATCGACGAGCGGCCCGAGGAAGTCACGGACATGGAGGAGAACGTGAAGGCGGAGGTGATCTCCTCCACGTTCGACGAGCCGGCCGACCGCCACGTGCAGGTGGCGGACATGGTGATCGAGAAGGCGAAGCGCCTGGTGGAGCACGGCAAGGACGTCGTGATCCTGCTCGACTCGATCACGCGGCTGGCGCGCGCCCACAACGTGGTCGTGCCCCATTCGGGCAAGATCCTGTCGGGCGGCGTGGACGCCAACGCGCTGCACAAGCCGAAGCGGTTCTTCGGCGCCGCGCGCAACATCGAGGGCGGCGGCTCGCTGACGATCATCGGCACGGCGCTGATCGAGACCGGCAGCCGCATGGACGAGGTGATCTTCGAGGAGTTCAAGGGCACCGGCAACTCGGAAATCGTGCTCGACCGGCGCATTGCCGAGCGGCGCACGTGGCCCGCGGTGGACGTGAACAAGTCCGCCACGCGCAAAGAGGAGCTGCTGCTGCCGGCCGACGAGCTCAACCGCGTGTACCTGCTGCGCAAGTTCCTGGCCGACATGCCGCCGGTCGAGGCGATCGAGTTCCTGATGGAGCGCCTCAAGCGCACCAAGAACAACAAGGAATTCTACGCCACGATGGCGCAGGGCTAGGCCGACCTGGGAACGGACCCCGCCGGGCGCGTGCTCGCCGTGGACTGGGGACAGAAGCGCTTCGGCCTCGCGGTCAGCGACCCGCTCCGGATGATCGCCCAGCCACTCACCACGCTCACGCGGCGCGCCGGCAAGCGCGCGCCGGTCGGCAGGATCGTGGACCTCATCAAGGCGCACGAAGTCGCCGAGGTCGTGGTCGGCCTGCCGCTCACGCCCGAGGGCAAGGAGCGCGAGGCGGCGCGCGAAGCGCGCGCGCTGGGCGAGGCGATCGCGCGGCGCTCCGGCCTGCCCGTCCACTTCGCCGACGAGCGGATGAGCACCGCGCACGCGACCAGGTCCGCGCGCCGCGCGGGCGTCAAGGACGAGGATTCGCGCGAGCGGATCGACCAGATGGCCGCGGTGGTGATACTCCAGGGATGGCTGGACCGGAAATGAGATGGGCGCCCGTGATCGGGCTGAGCGCGCTGCTGGTTGCGTGCGCCTCCCCCGGTCCCGACACGCCCAAGGCCCACGTCTACATCCCGCGCGGCGCCTCGCTGGCGGCGGTCGCCGAGTCGCTCGAAACACACGGCGTGATCGAGACGGCCTGGACGTTCCGCGCCTACGCGCGCGTACGCGGGCTCGCGAAGAGGGTGCGGCCCGGGCTGTACGCCTTCCCGCTCGGCGAGCGCTTCTCGGTGATCGTCGGCGCGCTCGCGACCGGCCGCACCGACGACGCGTTGTTCACGGTCCCCGAAGGCCGCACGGTGAGGGACATCGCGGACCTCGCGGCGGACGCGCTGCGCCTCGCGCACGATTCGGCCAAGAGCGCCGTGCGCGACTCGTTTCTCGCCGCCGCGCGCGACCCGGCGCTGCGCGCCGAGCTGGGCATCAATGTGCCGCCCGGCGTGAAGGAGCCGCTCGAGGGCTACCTCCTCCCCGAGACGTACCGTGTCGCGTTCGACGACACGCCGCGCGACCTGGTCAAGCACATGCTGCGCCAGTTCCTCTCGGTCTGGGACTCGGCGGCGGACCGGAAGGCCGCGGCGCTCGGGTTGTCGCGCCACCAGGTGGTGACGCTGGCGAGCATCGTGGAGGGCGAGGCGGAGTTCGATCCGGAGCGCCGCACCATCGCGGGCGTCTACTACAACCGGATCAAGAAACGAATGAAGCTGGGGGCCGATCCGACCGTGATCTACGCGGTGCGCCTGGTGGACCCCAGGCCGATCCATCGCGTGCTGCTGCGCCACCTCCAGGTCCGCTCACCCTACAACACGTACATGCATCCGGGCCTTCCGCCCGGGCCGATCAACAACCCCGGGCGGCTCTCCATCCTGGCCGCACTCGATCCGCAGGCGCACGACCTCTACTACTTCGTCGCGCGGCCCGATGGCCACCACATGTTCTCGCACAATGCGCGCGAGCACGGCGATTCGGTCCGGGTCGCGCGGATCCTGCGCGCGCGGGTCGATGCCGCTCGCGAGGCCATGCGGCGCGACAGCATCCGCGCCGCCGCGGCCCAACGCGACAGCATTCGCCGCGCCGCCAGACGCCACGCGTGAGCCGCGGGCCGCTCGCGGGGGCGTTGCGGCTCGTCGTGATCCTCGACCTCGACGCCGCGCGCGGACGGGACATCGCGGCGCTCGCGCGCGCCGCGGTCAGGGGCGGCGCCACCATGCTCCAGGTCCGCGGCAAGCGTTCCGGATCGCTCGCCCTGTCGGACCACGTCCGCTCGGTGCTCGCCGAGAAAGAAACGCGCGTGCCGGTCGTCGTGAACGACCGGCTCGACGTCGCGATCGCAACCGGCGCCGCCGGCTGTCACCTCGGCCAGGACGACCTGCCCATCGCCGAGGCGCGAGGACTCGTGCCCCCGGGCTTCCTGCTCGGCGGCTCGGCCGGCACCGAAGACGAGGCGCGGCGATCCGCCGCCGCCGGGGCCGACTATCTTGGCATCGGCCCGGTGCGCGCCACGTCGACCAAGAGCGATGCGGGTGACCCGATCGGGGTGGACGGGTTTCGCCGCGTCCTCCTCGCCGGCGGCCTGCCCGCCGTCGCGATCGGCGGAATCAGCGCGAAGGACATCCCGGAGCTGCTGGCCGCCGGAGCGGCGGGCGTCGCGGTGACCGGCGCGGTGCTCGGAGCGGACGACGCCGAGGCCGCGACCCGCGAGCTGTGGGAGGCAGTTGAAAGTCGAAAGCTGAAAGTCGAATGAGCTTTCCTTTCGACTTTCAACTTTCGACTTTCGACTACTCATGAATCCCACGATCACCGTCCTGCCCAAGGGTGTCGGCCGGCTGCGCGCCGGCCACCCGTGGGTGTATCGCACCGACCTCGCCGATACGAGCGGCCTCGAGGCCGGCCTGGTGCGGCTGGTGGACGAGCGCGGCAAGGGACTCGGCACGGCGCTGTTTTCGCCGCACTCACAGATCCGGGTGCGCCGGCTCGCCGAGGAGGGCGTGAGCGTGGACGGCGCGTGGTGGCGCAGGGCGATCGCGGCGGCCGTGCAGCGGCGCGCCGGCACGAGCGACACCGGATGGCGCGCCGTCCACGCCGAAGGCGACGGCCTGCCCTCGCTCGTGGTCGACCGCTACGGCGACATCGCCGTCGCGCAGATCCTCTCGGCCGGACTCGAGGCGGTGACCGGCGCGGTCGTGGACGCCATCAAGGACGCGCTCGCGCCGAAGGGCCTGCTGCTGCGCAACGACGCGCCGGTGCGCGAGCGCGAACGGCTGCCGCGGGAGACCGTGCCGGCTTTCGGCGACGTCCCGCAGCGGGCCCCGTATACCGAGGGAAAGCTGCGGCTGCACGCGTTGCCCTGGACCGGACAGAAGACCGGCGCTTACCTCGACCAGCGCGAGAATCACCAGCTCGTCGGCGGGCTCGGCCGCGGACGCTGCCTGGACGCGTTCGCATACCACGGCGGCTTCGCGCTCCAGCTGCTCGCGCACGGCGCGGGCGAGGTCGTCGCGATCGACAGCTCCAAGGACGCGCTCGCCGCGATGGCGGAATCGGCCACGGAGAATTCGCTGGAGGGGCTGCTGCTGCCGGTGGAGGCCAACGCGTTCGACTGGCTGCACGAGCGCGCATCGGGAGCCGATCGCTTCGACGTGGTGGTGCTGGACCCACCGGCGTTCGCGAAGGACAAGCGTTCCCTGCCCCGCGCGCTGGCCGGTTACAAGGAGCTGAACATCCGGGCGATGCGGTTGCTCGCGCCGGGCGGGCACCTGTTCACGGCCTCGTGCTCCTACCACGTGCACCGGGGCGACTTCTTCGCGATGCTCGCCGAGGCCGCCGCCGACAGCGGCCGGCGCATGCAGCTGGTCGAGATCCGCGGGGCCTGCGCCGATCACCCGGAGCTGATGACCGTGCCGGAAACCGGCTACCTGAAGGCGGCGCTGCTGAGAGCTAGCGAATGAACCGCGTCCACAGCAACAGCACCGAGCACTCCGCGTTCGAGACCGGCTGATACTTCATCGGCGCCTGCGAGCCGTGCGGGTACCACTCCACCGCGATCAGCTGGTCCGGGCGGTAGCTCTGGATCGCGTCGGTCGTCGTCTGAAGGCCGTCCACGAACACCGTGCTCGAGCAGGGCTTGCCCGACACCAGCGTGTACGGCTGGAACTGGAAGACGCCGAGCCCCTCGATGTACATCGAAGGCAGACCCTGCACGACGGAGCGCATGGACTGGCGCCGCTTGATCTGCTCCTCCGGGAGGAAGTAGCCGAGGCCCTGGCGCTGCCTGAGCTGGAGGTCCTCGAGGTCGAGCTGGCCCTGGGTGGAGCTGGCGGTGATGCGCAGGGTGTCGAGCACCGTGACTTCGCGCAGGTGGATCGTGACGAGCGATGTGTCGTTGCCGCGCAGCCGGATCGGCACGTGCACCGCCGAGTACCCGATCATCCGCACCATGAGCATCTGCGAGCCTGACGGCAGGCCGGGCAGCGCGAAGCGACCGTCGGTGTCGCTGTAGGTCTCGCCGGCGGCCTCGTCCACGGAGACGCGCGCGGACGGACGCGGCACATCGTGATCGTCGAAGACGCGGCCCATGACGACGGCCGTGCCGTGGCGCAGGCCCGTCGAATCGGGCAGTTGCAGACTGTCGAGGCTGAGCGCGAGATCGCGCCGCGCAATGCCGCGGCGGCCCAGCAGCAGCTCGGTGCGGCCGGTCGCGAACAGGCCGGCCGACGCCGCGACCGTGACGACGTACTCCGACGGAACGCCGCAGACGTAGAAGTTGCCGAGGCTGTCGGTCGCGGATTCGACGCTCGGGCGCGTGACCAGGACGCGGCCGTCGGGGCCGCGGCCGGCGCGAACCCAGCTCACGCTCACCCGCGCTCGCGCGAGCCGCGCAGCGGACCGCGCATCGGTGACGCTCCCGAACACGACGCCGGAGTCACGCAGGCCGGGCTGCACTCCGCCCGGACAGGCTGCGCGATGCATCGTCTCGAGTGACGGCACCGAGAGATCCACGACCGTGACCCGACTGGCGACGACGTCGACGCGGCGCAGGTTGGTGGCGAAACCGGCCGAGTCGAGATCCTCGCGCTCGAACGCGATGATCTGCCGCCCGGCCGGCACGCTGTCGAGCCGGAACCGGCCGCCTTCATCCGTCATCGCGGCGATCGCCGTGCCGTTGATGTAGACGCGCGCGCTGTCGAGCGGCGCGTGCAGCAGGCTGTCGTAGACGACGCCGCGGATGAACCCGAAGCCGCGCGGCGACCGGCTGATGGGTTGCTGGGCAGCGAGGGGAGCGGCCAGCGCGGCGAGGAAGCATGCGCTGCCCGCCAGCCGGGCCAGTCGGTCCGTCATGCGATCGGTCTCCGTTCGTCCTGGGTAATGCCGAGGCGCTCCAGCAGCGCGCCCACGTGCCTCTCCGTCACGTACCAGCTTCCGAGCGGCGGGTTCCCGCCGTGCCAATCCGAGCCGCCGGTGCACAGGAGCCCAGTCTCGCGCGCCGCGTGCTCGAGCGCGCTTGATGCCGTGGGCGAGACGTTCGGGCGCAGCACCTCGACGCCGTCCAGTCCGATCCGCGCGAGCGCGCCGAATCGGCGCGCGTCCTGGAGCGAGGGATGCGCCCACACGGCGCAGCCTCCCGCCTCGTGAACGGCGGCGATCGCGCCTTCCACGTCGGGCCCGCGGCTGGGGACGTAGGCCGGTTGTCCCACGCCGAGGAACCGGTTGAAGGCCTCCTGCGGATGACGCACGACGCCGAGCCGCACCAGCGCCTCGGCCACGTGGGGACGGCCGACCGCACGGTTGCCTTCGGGCGTCGTGACGTCGTCCTCGTTGATCTTCACGTCGAGCGCGCGCAACCGGCCCAGAATGGTGCCGAGCCGCTCGCGGCGCAACGCCGCCAGGCGCGCCGTGACGGCCAGGAGGTCCGGGTGATCGGGCGTGACGCCGTATCCCAGGAGGTGCATCTCCGAGCCGCCCTGCAGGCACGAAATCTCGATCCCGGCGATGACGACCAGGCCCAGCGGCACAGCGGCGATCCGGGCCCGCTCGCACCCCGCCGTCGTGTCGTGATCGGTCACGGCGATTGCCGACAATCCGCCCCGGCGGGCCAGCGCCACGGCCTCTTCCGGGGTCGCTGCTCCGTCGGAGCACGTGGTATGCAGATGCAGATCGAGGTGCACGGGGATTGCTCCGGTTCGGCATGGAATCTAGCTTGTGTCCATGTCAGGAGCGCGGGCCGCCCCGCCGCCCGACCGCGCCGCCGCCATCCGCCGCGTCCTGCTCGGCCTCCTCGTGGCCAACCTCGCCGTCGTGGCGGTGAAGGTCGTCATCGGGGTGAAGACGGGGTCGCTGTCGATCCTCGGCGACGCCATCCACTCGTCAGTCGACGCGCTGAACAACATCGCCTTCATGGTGCTGATGCGCCTGGCCGATGCCGCGCCCGACGCCGACCATCCCTACGGGCACGGCAAGTTCGAGTCCGTCGGGGCGCTGTTCATCCTGGTCTTCCTCTCCGTCACGTGCTTCGAGCTGCTCAAGTCCTCGATCTCCGGGCTGCTGCACGGCGCCGCGGCACCGCAGATCCGCGGCGTCCACCTCGCGGCGCTGGCGACCACGCTCGTCATCAACCTGTTCGTCACGTGGTACGAGCGGCGGCGCGGCCTGCAGCTCGCCAGCGACCTGCTGGTGGCGGACGCCGCGCACACGCGCGTGGACGTCTTCATCAGCGCCGGCGTGCTCGCGGGCGCCGTGCTGATGCGGTTCCGCGTGCGCCACATCGACGCCGCGATCGCAATCATCATCGTCGTGCTGGTGGTTCGCGTCGGCTGGGAGATCATCCGCGACGCGATCCCGAGCCTCGTGGACCAGGTGGCGCGCGAGCCCGACGCGATCCGGCGCAACGCCGAGGAAGTGAGCGGCGTGAGGGCCGCCTACGCCATCCGCTCGCGCGCGGCCGCGGGCGTGGTGTTCGCCGAGCTGACGATCGGCGTGGACGGGACGATGTCCGTGGGCGCGGCGCACGATATCGCGGACGCGGTCGAGTCGCGACTCAAGGGCAACCTCCGGCTCGACCAGGTCGTGGTTCACATCGAGCCATGCTGACGTCAGAACGCCGCGAGCGGCGGGCCCCGCGCAGCCTGCGCACCGAGTACGACCAGTTCATCGAGCAGCGGATCGAAGAGTACAAGGACTCGCTGCCACGCTCGGACATCCTGGCGATCGGCGACGAGGCCATGTCCGAGCTGTCCTTCACGCTGCAGTTCCAGCTGACCGAAGTCGTGTTGCGCGACCAGGTGGATGCGATCATCCGGCGCCGGCTCAAGCTCCCGAGCTTCCGCCGCTGGCGCGAGAAGCACCTGACACTGCGGGCCGCGCAGGTTCAGCCGGGCCACTGGGGGCTCGGCGCGCACGATCCCGTCGCCGCCCTCGCCGAGCTGATCGAGGAACAGGATCCGGTGATGATCATCGGCGCGGCCGACGGCGCGTGCGCGCTGTATCTCGCCGCGCACGGCGCGACGGTGCACGTGTGCGACCCCGACATCGCCGCCATCTACGGCCTCGAGAACCGCGCCGTCACCGAGCAGCTCGGCGCGCTCATCGAGTGCTCCGTCATCCAGCTCGAGCGCTTCGAGCCGTTCGCGTGGTTCGTCGCCTGCGTCATCGAGGCGAGCGCGCTCGCGGGGCTGCGCGCCTCGGACCGCGCCGAGCTCATCGAACGGCTCAAGCGGGTCACGCCCGCAGGCGGGCGGCACGTGGTGATGCCCGTGAGCCAGGTCCGGGGACCGCGCGAGGCGCGGCTCGCGAGCGACGCGATCCTGCCGAGCTACTCGGACTGGCAGATCGTGCGCCCGCCTGCACCGGGCGGCAAAGGCAAGGCGCGCAACATTGGGTTCACTGCCGTGCAGCCCGCGCGTCGGATGGATACGGAGAATACCGTGTCGAACTGACACTAGTTGCACTGCAGCACCCATCACATAGCACCGTAACACCAATCGCTACAATGTGTTGAATATCGTCGCCCTGGGCACGCGAGATGCATCTTGTGATCGCGGGCCGGCATCTGCCGGCGTGCGGCACAACCTTGGAGAAGGACGGAGGTTCCCAGGATGGCGACAACCCTGGTTCGGACGGAGCCCCTCGGGATCGTCGTGCAGGACGGCGGCGAGGCGCAGACCGCGCCGCGCATCATGATGTGGTACTGGGCGAGCGAGAACGATATCCCGGAGTGGGAAAAAGACTAGCTGAAAGTCGAAAGCTGAAGGCTGAAAGTGATACGCGGTGCCGAGTTTCGATGACGGAACTCGGCACCGCTTCTCTTAGTGTGCAGCAATGCAGCGGTTCACGGACATCAAGGCCTGGCAGCACAGCCACCGGCTGGCGCTCGCCATCTATCGTCTCACTGCGGGCTTCCCTCGAAGCGAGCAGTACCTCTTGATGCTATCGAAGGACCTGGGCTTGGCGGACGGGCCGATCGACACAACGCTCGAGCAAGCCGCTGAGGCAGCCAAAGTCCTGCATGGTCTCCGGGCGAAGGTCGCGTCGACGCGCTGACCCTCGGTCTACCACCCTTCGACTTTCAACTTTCGACTTTCAGCTGTCTCACAAGCCGAGCTCGGCCCTCGCCTCGACCGGGAGCCAGCGGCGCACCTTGCTCATCGGCACGGAAATGCCGAGGCCCGTGCCCTCGCGGGGCGCGCCGAAATGCACCGCGATCACCTCGCCCTGCGCGTTGAAGACCGGGCTGCCCGAAACTCCCGCGTAGGTATTCCCGCTGAAGCGGATCCACTCGCCCGTGCTCTGCGAGATGTAGCCGCCGAACAGGCTGGTGTGGACGTAGCCGCCGGGGGTCAGCGCGAGCTGGGTCCCGAACGGGAAGCCCAGTACCACGGCTGGCGCGCCCTGGGTCGCGCCGTGCCCCGCCCAGTCGATCGCGTGCACCACGGGACCGTGAAAGCCGCGGATGCGCAGGATCGCTATGTCCTGCGCCAGGATCGTGCTGGTGACCACGACATCGGCCGAGAGCGCCGTGTTGGTCTCGGCCATGATCACGGTGACGGCGCGGGCGCTGCCTCGCGAATCGTCCAGCACGACGTGCCGGTTGGTCACGAAGACGCCCGACGACGTGATGGCGAATCCGCTGCCCATCACCGAGTCGCCGGTTGGAAACCGCGCGATGACCAGCCCGACCGCGCCGCTGTTCTCGCGCGCGACATCCGTGAAGTCGTGCGGCGCGCCGCCGGGAGCCGCGACCGGCGGCGCCGCGGCCGCTTCGGCCTCGCGCAGCCGTCGCTCGAGGCTGTCCAGCACGGCGCGGCTCACCGCGGCGCGGCGCGCCGCCCTCAGGTTCGCCTCGAGCCTGGCGATCTCGTCCAGCGATTTCTGCTGGCCGGCCAGGAGCTGGGTCGTGACCGCCTGCTCGGCGTTCAGCTGCGCCTCGGCCCGCGCGGTGCGCTCGGACGCCGAGCGCGCGACGATCACCACCGTCGCCGCCAGGGCCAGCAGCACGGAGAGCGTGACCAGGCGGAAGGCCAGCGACGACTCGGTCGCGAGCTGACGCGCCAGGGTGCGCACGAACACGCCGGTGCGCATGCCGGTCGCGGCCCTTGCCTGCTCCTCCGCCACCGCCATCATGCCCGACAGCGTCTTGGGCGGTCCGCCGCGCGGGCGATAGGGCGCCCCGGAGCCTTCGGCCATCGTCGCTTCACCCAGCGCGCGTACTTCGAACAGGGGACCTTCCCAGCCCAGCATGACGCGATCACCGAGCGCGAGCGTCGTGCGGGCGCGAACCGGCTTGCCGTTGAGGAACGTCCCGTTGCGGCTGCCGAGATCGAAGATCGTCGCGGCGCCCTTCTCGTCGAGCGTGATCACGGCGTGGCGCTTGGACACTACGGTGTCGGCCACGGTGCGCAGCGGAATCGTGCAGGCCGAGGCGCGCCCGATGACGATCTCGGTCCCCGCGCCGACCAGGTCGTCGCCGCCCTTCACGCGCCGCAGGCGCACCAGCGGGCCGCCGGCGAGCGCCTCCGCGGGCTCGGCCATGGTGCGCGCGACCTGGCCGGGGATGACGACCTTGAGGACCGGACCGCGCTGGCCGAGGGAGAAACGCTGGCCGGTGGAGAGCTTCGCCGGCGCGCTGATGCGCTTGCCGTCGAGCCAGGTACCGTTGGTGCTGCCGAGGTCCTCGAGCCACCACGCGCCGTCTTTGAAGATCACGCGGCAGTGAATCGCCGAGACTACGTCTTCGTGCTCGGGGAAGATGATGTCGAGGTCCGGGTCGCGGCCGAGCCGCGCGCCGCCCTCGCCGAGCCGGTGCTCCAGGCCGGCGCGCTCGTCCTTGAGGATCACGCCGTCGAATATAGGGGCCCCGGCGGGGGCCTGAAACTGCGCGGGGCCGGCAACATCGCCGGCCCCCGTGCAGCTGTCTTACTTCTTCTTCTTTTTGGCCGTCTTCTTCGCGGCCTTTCTCTTCTTGGCCATTTGGGGCCTCCAGAAGGGGTGAAACATGCCGCCGGGCCGACGTGCCCGGGCGGTGCTACACTGCGTCGCTCACGGACTGGAAGTTGAAGTCGCGCGTCTTGATCGGCGGCACGACGATGGCCGGGCCGACGTCGCTCGACTCCGAAGCGCTGACGCGGATCGCGCGCCCCATCGCCTCCAGGTTGCTCAGCATGACGATCGGGCTCTCGTTGAACCGGAAGTTCTTCACCGGGTGGCTGATCCGGCCGTTCTCGATGAGGAACGTGCCGTCGCGCGTGAGCCCGGTGTACAGGATCGTCCGGGGATCGAGCGGGCGGATGTACCAGAACCGCGTCACCAGGATGCCGCGCTCGGTCGAGCGCACCAGGTCGTCGATCGAGCCCTCGCCGCCCTGCATCCTGACACCGGCCGGGAAGCCCGTGGGCTCGACGTTCTTCTGCGAGGCCCAGTAGCGGTCGTAGATCAGGTTGCGCACGACCCCGTTCTCGATCCACGTCATGCGCCGGTTCGGCAGTCCGTCTGGGCCGAACGGGGCGGCGAGCAGCTCCGGGTCCCACGGGTCCGACGCGATCGTGACGCGTTCGTCCACAATCTTGTCGCCGATGCGGTTGCCGCCGCCGCGCTTGGAGAAGAACGAGCGGCCTTCGTCGGCCGCGCGCGCGTTCATCGCGAAGTTGAGCAGCTGGAGCAGGTTCGCGACCGCCGTGGGTTCGAGCACCACGGTGTAGCGGCCGGGCTCGACCGCGACCGGGTTCTGCGACTGCTGGGCCTTGCGTGCCGCGGTCTCGGCCAGCTCGCCGGGCCGGGCCCGCGACCAGTCGTTGCCGGCCGTGCCCGCCCAGCCGGAGCCCGTGCCGTCGGTGGTGCGGACGGTCTCGGTCATGGCGTACGCGGTCTGGCGGTGGTAGCCGAACAGGCCCTTGCTATTCGCGACGGCATTCGCGCCGGCGCCCAGCGTCAGGAAGCCCGCGGTCGTGCAGTTCGCGCGGCGCGCGGCCTCGATGCACACGTTGGCTGCGTCGGCGCGGCCGGCGGGATCGAGGTTCGCGGTGCGCTCGAAGAACGCGGGCACGTCGCGGTACTCCTGGGGGCCGAGCTCGGAGACGAACTCGCGGTCCTCGGGCGAGAGCCGTGCGATCCGCTCGCTCATGTCCACGACGCGGCGCAGGCCGTCGTCGGTCAGGATGTTGGTGCTCGCCGTCCCGATCCGGTGGCCGAACGTCGAACGCACGACCATCGTGTCGTTGTTCGAATCTCCGCTCGTCGTGATGCCGTTGTCGGCGAAGCGCGTGTTGGCCTGGAGGCCGGAGGCGACGCTCACGCGGCACTCGTCGGCGTGGCTCATGCCGAGGACGCGTTGCGTGAGCGCCTGGGCATCCTCGCGGGTGAGGATCACCGCTGGCGACCGGTGTTGATGACGGCGACGTTCCGGAACCGCGCGGGCACGCAGCCGTGGCTCACCGCGTTCGACTGGGCCGGCTGGCCTTTGCCGTCGTTGAACGCGCCGCCCAGGTGGTAGGAGCGCGGTCCGCCGATCAGGTCCATCGAGTTCCAGAACTCGGGCGTGCGGCCCTGGTAGGTGACGTCCTTCAGCATGTCGCCCAGCCGGCCGTTACGGATCTCCCAGAACGCCTGGCCGCCGAACTGGAAGTTGTAGCGCTGCTGGTCGATCGAGAACGCGCCGTTGCCCTTGATGTATATGCCGCGCTCGATGCCGTTGAAGAGATCCTCAAGGGCGAGGTCCTGCTCGCCCGGCAGCAGCGACACGTTGGGCATGCGCTGGAACTGCACGTCCGACCAGTTCTGCGCGTACGAGCAGCCGTGGGAGCGGTGGTTGCCGGTGATGTCCGCGATCCACCCGGCCTGCTCACGCGTGGTCTGGTAGTCCTTGAAGATCCCGCGCTCGATGAGCAACCACTGGTCGGCGGGAACTCCTTCGTCGTCCCAGCCGGTGGTGGCGAGGCCGCCCTCCTGCCGGCGGTCGGCCTGGATGTTCATCAGGTCCTGGCCGTAGCGGAACGTGCCGAGGACGGAGCGCGGCGGCGCCAGGAAGCTGGTGCCCGCGTAGTTCGCCTCGTAACCCAGCGCCCGGTCGAGCTCGGTCGGGTGGGCGATGGACTCGTGGATCGTGAGCCACAGGTTGCTCGGGTCCAGCACCAGGTCGTAGCGCCCCGGCTCGACGGAGCGCGCCGAGATCTTCTGGACCGCCTCCTGCGCCCACTGCGGCGCCTTCGCGACCAGGTCGGCCTCGAGCACGTGCTCCCAGCCGCGGCCCATCGGGGCGATCTCGGCCGAGTCGCGGCTCTGGAAGTCGGAGTTGTCGGGCGCGACGGCCGTCACGTTCATCGTCGGGAGCGAGCGCGCCAGGGTCTGCACGGTGAACGTTCCGTCGGTGTTCGCGAACGTGCGCTCTTCCTTGAGGAAGAACATGGACGAGGTGACGAACCGCGTGCCCTGGACCTTGAGCGCCTCGGCGTTGGCGCGCAGCAGCAGCGCGACCTTCTCCTCGATCGGCACGGTGAACGGATCGATCCGGACCGGCGCGGCCCAGCGGCCGTCGGGCACCGGGTCCACCGGGGCCAGGACGATCGGGCGCTGCATGGCGCGGCGGTTGGCGCGGGCCTGCGCGGCGGCCGCGCGCGCGACGCGCTGCACCTCGGGCCGGGTCAGCTCGCGGCTGGCCACGAACCCCCACGCGCCGTTCACCAGGACGCGGACCCCGAAGCCCATGGTATCGCTGTCCGACATGTTGGTGACGCGGTCCTCGCGCGTGGCCACCGACTGCGATTGGGCCCGCGAAACGCGCACGTCCGCGTAGCTCGCACCCGCGCTGCGCGCGGTGTCGAGGGCGAGCATCGCCATCTCGCGGATCGAAGCGTCGGCTTGCGGAAGCGGAATCGAGCGGTCGGGGAAGGCGGCGGCACCGCGGGCCGCGACGACCGGAATCGTCGCCAACGCCGCGGAACTGGTCTTGAGGAATTCTCGACGCGAAACTGACAACTAGTGAGTCTCCGTAACGTCTTGTTGTGCGAATATATACGCTCATTCCGGGCGGTCAATACTTTTTGGGCGTCGAGTTTTGCGCTCCCGCGCACGCCGACGTAGGTTTTTCTCGAGACCATGCCCACGCTGACGATCGACGGACGCACCGTCACGGTGCCGAGCGGCGCGACCATTCTCGACGCGGCACGCACGCTGGGCGTCGATGTCCCGACGCTCTGCTGGTATCCGAAACTCCCGGTCGTCGGCTCGTGCCGCATCTGCCTGGTGAGCGTCCACGACGGGCCGCCGCCGCAGCGAACCGGCCCGGCCGCCGGACCCGCGGCCGAGCCGAAGCTGCGAGCCGCCTGCGCGACGCGCGCCGAGGACGGGATGTTCGTCGAGAGCGAGTCCCCGGCGGCGGCGAGGAACCGAAGCAGCGTGCTGAGCCTCCTGCTCGAGCGGTATCCCGCCGACGAGCTGGCCGCGCGGAGCGAGGCCGGCGCCGACAACGGGCGCCACCTGAACGAGTTCGAGCGCCTGGTCATTCGCTACGGCGTTCCCATTCGCCCCGTCGAGCGGCACGAGCTGGCGCTGCGGACCGGGGACGAGCGCCCCGGCGACCCGATGATCCGGCACGACATGAGCACCTGCATCCTGTGCACCCGCTGCGTGCGGGCCTGCACGGACATCCAGCAGGTCGGGGTGCTCGACGTCGCAATGCGGGGCGAGCACGCCGAGATCGTGGTCGGCGGCGACGGCGACCCGGACCACGCGTCCTGCACCTGGTGCGGGGAGTGCGTGAGAGTCTGCCCGACCGGCGCAATCCACGAGGTGCTGCCACTCGAGCGGTTCACGGCCGAGCAGGTCGCGACGCCGGAGAAGGTGGTGCGGTCGGTGTGCCCGTACTGCGGGGTCGGGTGCCAGGTGGACCTGCACGTCCGGGACAACACCATCATGCGCGTCACCAGCCCGTGGATCGAGGACGACACGCCGAACATGGGTTCGACGTGCGTGAAGGGACGCTTTGGCTACGACTTCACGCAGCACCGCGACCGGCTGACCAGGCCCTTGATCCGCAAGGGCTGGATCAAGAAACAGGGGCGCTGGGTCTACGAAGGGCCGGGCGGCGAGGCCCGGCGCGGCGGGCCGTGGCGCACGATCGGCGAGGAGGGTGCCCAGACCAGGCCGCCGGCGCCTTCGCGCATGGTGGGCAAGAAGCTGCGCGACCTGCCGCTCGTGGACCGCATCACGCAGGACATCCGCGACCGCGCGACGACGCCGGCGAGCTGGTACGAGCCGTTCCGCGAAGCGACCTGGGACGAAGCGATGGAGCTTCTCGCGCAGGAGCTCGTGCGCATCCACGGCGCGCACGGCGCGAGCGCGATGGCCGTCTTCCAGAGCGCGAAGTGCACCAACGAAGAGAACTACCTGCTCCAGCGGATGTTCCGCGCCCGCTTCGGAACCAACAACATCGACCACTGCACGCGGCTGTGCCACTCGACCAGCGTCTCCGCGATGGGCGACGCGCTGGCGACCGCCGCAGCCTCCGGCTCGATGCGCGAAATAGAGGAGGCCTGCGACGTCGTCTTCATCGCCGGCGCCAATACGACCGAGACGCACCCGGTGTTCGGCGCCGCGATCAAGCGGGCACACGCGCGCGGGGCCACGCTGATCGTGGCCGACCCCCGCGTCACGGAGCTGGCCGGCCGCGCCGACATCCATCTCCAGATGCAGCCCGGCAGCGACGTCGCGCTGTTCAACGCGATGCTGCACCACATCCTGGAGACGGGGCTCGAGAACAAGGAGTTCATCCGGACGCGGACGAAGGACTTCGATCGCGTCCGCGCGAGCGTGAAGCCGTACACTCCCGAGCGCGCCGAGGCGATTACGGGCGTCCCGGCCCGGCTGATCCGCGCCGCTGCCGAGCGGTACGCCAAGGGGCCGAACACCAGCACGCTGTGGGCGATGGGGCTGACGCAGCACATGGCCGGCCACGACATGGTGACGTCGCTCCTGAACCTCATCCTCGCGACCGGGATGATCGGGCGCTGGGGCGCCGCCATGCTGCCGGTGCGCGGGCAGAACAACGTGCAGGGCGCGTCCGACATGGGCGGCATCCCGTTCGTCTACCCGGACTACCAGCCGGTCGGCGATCTCAAGGTGCGCGCGAAGTTCGCGAAGGTCTGGGGCGTCGAGCCCGAGGAGCTGGCCGTCGAGCCCGGGCTCAAGGTGACCGAGATGGCCCGCGAGGGCTCGCCGGTGCGCGCCCTGTTCATCATGGGCGAGAACCCGATCATCTCGGACCCCGACATCGCGCACGCCGAGGCCTGGTTCGCGCACGTCGAGTTCCTCTCCGTGCAGGACCTGTTTCTCACCGAGACGGCGCGTTACGCCGACGTCGTGCTCCCCGGCGCCTCGTTCGCCGAGAAGACGGGCACCTTCGCGAACACGGAGCGGCGGGTGCAGCTCGCCCACCAGGCGATCGATCCGCCGGGCGAGGCGCGCGCCGACTGGGAGATCCTGGTCGAGCTGTCGAACCGCGTCGGCCTCAAGACCCCGTTCCGATCGCCCGCCGAGGTCATGGAGGAGATCCGCCTGGTCGCTCCCAGCTGGGCGGGCATCACCCATGAGCGGCTGGACGGCGCGGGTCTCCAGTACCCGGTCTTGGGCGCGCATCACCCGGGCACGGCGTTCCTGTTCGACGACCGATTCCCCACGGCGGACGGCAAGGCGGTGTTCCACGCCACCGAGTACGCGCCGCACGGCGAGCTGCCCGACGAGGAATTCCCGTTCGTGATGAACACGGGGCGCCAGCTCTACCATTGGCACACCGGCACCATGACACGGCGCGCCAAGGGGCTCGCGCGCGTCGAGCCCACGGCGACGGTCGAAATCAACCCGGCGGACGCCACGGAAATGGGTATCAGGGACGGCGACATCGTGCGCATCACCAGCCGGCGCAACTCGATGCTGATCTCCGCGCGCGTCTCCGACCGCGTGGCGCGGCGGCAGGTCTTCGTGCCGTTCCATTTCCGCGAGGCGGCCGCCAACCTCCTGACGAGCCCGGTGCTCGAACCGCACGCCAAGATGGCCGCGCTGAAGATCTGCGCCGTGCGCATCGAGGTCCCGGATTGATCCCCGTTCGACGTTCAACTTTCGACTTTTGACTGGTTCCCGATGAAAGCCATCGTCAAGCCCGGCCGCGCGCCGGGCCTCGTCGTCCGCGACGTCCCGAAGCCGAAGTGCGGGAGCGCCGACGTCCTGATCCGCGTGCGCCACGCCGGCGTGTGCGGCACCGATCTCCACATCGCCGAGTGGGACGCCTGGGCGCAGGGCCGCCTCAAGCCACCCCTGGTCGTGGGCCACGAGTTCGCGGGCGAGATCGTCGAAGTCGGCCCGCTCGTGACCGAGTTCAAGCTCGGCGAGCTGGTGACGGCCGAGGGGCACATCATCTGCGGTCACTGCCTCCAGTGCCGCACCGGCAACGGGCACGTCTGCCAGCGGACGCAGATCATCGGGGTGGACCGCGACGGCGCGTTCGCCGAGTTCATCGCGATGCCGGCGACCAACGTGATGCGGCTGGACGGCATTCCCACGTCGATCGGCGCCATCATGGACCCGATGGGGAACGCGTTTCACACGGTGCTCACGGCGCAGATCCCCGGCAGCGTGGTGCTGATCCTGGGGTGCGGACCGATCGGCTGCTTCGCGGTGGGCATCGCGACGGCCGCCGGCGCGCGCGCGGTGATCGGCGTGGACGTCAACCCGAAGCGGCTCGCCCTCGCGAAGGCGATGGGCGCGACGCGCGTGTTGCAGCCGGGGCCGGAGGTCGAAGCGGCGGTGCTCGAGCTCTCCGAGGGCAACGGCGCCGACGTGGTGTGCGAGATGTCGGGAGCCGCTCCCGCCCTGCACTCCGCGTTCACGCTGGCCCGGGCCGGTGCCCGCGTTCAGCTGCTCGGCCTGCCGAGCACGCCGGTGCCGGTGGATTTCGCGACCGAAATCATCTTCAAAGGCCTGACGGTCTACGGCGTGATCGGGCGCAAGATGTATGAGACGTGGCACCAGATGCAGCGCTTCCTGCGCAGCGGCCGGTTCGACCCGACGCCCGTGATCACCCACCGCTTCCCGCTCGAGCGCGTCGACGACGCCCTCGCCGCCATCAAGAGCGGCGATGCCGGCAAGGTCATCCTCGAAATCGGAACCTGAGACGATGAACGAGTCACTCGAGTCGCGGCTCCAGGGCGAGCTCGACGGCTTCCGGAAGGACGGCGTCTACAAGCGCCTCAACTATCTCGACTCGCCGCAGGGCCCGGTCGCCAGGATGGAAGGCCGCGGGGAGGTCGTCATCCTGTCGTCGAACAACTACCTCGGCCTGTGCAGCGTGCCGCTCGTCGTGCAGGCAGGCAAGGCGGGCCTCGACCGCTACGGCGCGGGCACGGGCTCGGTGCGATTCATCTGCGGCACGTTCACGATCCATCGCGACCTGGAGGCGGCGCTGGCGAAATTCGCCGGCACCCGGGCGGCGCTGACCTACGTGTCGTGCTGGAATGCCAACGAGGGGCTGCCCGCCACGATCCTCGGCGAAAACGACATCGTCATCTCCGACCAGCTGAACCACGCGTCCATCATCGACGCCATCCGGCTCGCCAAGGCCATCACGAAGTGCCAGACCGCGGTCTACAAGCACTCCGACATGGCCGATCTGAAGCTCCAGCTCGAGCAGGCGAAGGGCCGGCGCACCAGGCTGATCATGACCGATGGCATCTTCTCGATGGAGGGCGACATCGCGAAGCTGCCCGACATCCTCGACCTGGCCAGGCGCCACGACGCGGTCGTGTGCATGGACGACTCGCACGCCAGCGGCGTGCTCGGAGAGCACGGACGCGGCACCGCCGAGCACTGCGGCGTGCTGGGCGAGGTGGACATCATCACGAGCACGCTCGGCAAAGCGTTAGGCGGAGCCGCCGGAGGCTTCACCGCCGGATCGCAGGCGCTGTGCGACTACCTCACGCAGCGCTCGCGCCCGCAGCTGTTCTCGAATGCGCTGCCGCCCACCGTGGCGGCGAGCGCCCTGGCCGCGGTCGAGTACCTGGGCGCTCACCCCGAGCTCGTCAAGCGGCTGCACGAGAACGCGAGGTGGTTCCGGCAGGCGCTGATCGACGCCGGATTCAAGCCGCTGCCGGGCGAGACGCCGATCGTGCCGGTCATCCTGGGCGAGACGTCGCGCGCGATCCGGATGAGCGAGATGCTGCTGGACGAGGGCGTGTTCGTGACCGGGTTCGGCTACCCGGTGGTGCCGCAGGGCCACGCGCGCGTGCGCTGCCAGGTGAGCGCGGCGCACACGATGGAGCACCTGCAGCGGGCCATCGACGCGTTCAAGAAGGTCGGCAGGAAGCTGGGGGTGACATGAAGAAAGCACTCGCCGCGCTGTTGTGCGTCGGTTTCCCGATCGCGTTGACCGCCCAGCAGGTTCCGACGCCGGAGTCGGTGCTGGGCTTCCGGGTCGGGCAGGACTCGATGCTCGCCTCGTGGCGGCAGATCGGCGAGTACTTCACGCGGCTCGCGGCCGCCTCGCCGAAGGTCCGGGTGGACACGCTCGGCCCGACCACGCAGGGCCGGCCCTACCTGCTCGTCACGATCAGCGATCCGGCGAACCTGGCGCGGCGCGCGGAGCTGATGGCGAATCAGCGACGGCTCGCCGACCCGCGCGGCCTGAGCGCCGCCGACGAGGCGCGGCTGGGCCAGCCCCAGCCCGCGGTCATCCTCATCAACTGCTCGATCCACTCGACCGAGATCGGCGCGAGCCAGATGTCCATGGAGCTCGCATGGCGCCTCGCCACCGACTCCGGCTTCGGCGCGGCGCTCCGGAACGTCGTTGTGCTGCTCGTGCCCTCGGCCAACCCCGACGGCATCGACATCGTCGGCGACTGGTACCGTCAGTCCCGCTGGACCACCTGGGACGGCACCAATCCTCCCTGGCTCTACCACCCGTACGTCGGTCACGACGACAACCGCGACTGGTACATGCTGACGCAGCCCGAGACCCGGCTGCTGACCCGCGTGCTCTACCGGCAGTGGTTCCCCGAGGTGTTCTACGACATCCACCAGCAGGGCAGCACGGGCTCGCGCATGACGCTCCCGCCGTTCTCCGACCCGGTGAACCCGAATCTCGACCCGACGATCGTCGAGGGCATTTCGCTGGTCGGCGTCACGATGGCGCAGGCGCTGCTCGACGCCGGCAAGACGGGCGCCGCGCACCAGGAGCGCTACGACCTGTGGTGGCACGGGGGAGCGCGCAGCACGCCGACGCGGCACAACATGATCGGGCTGCTGACCGAGGCCGCGAGCGCGCGCATCGCGACGCCGCTGTGCCTGGAGCCCACGCAGGTCCGCCAGCCGACGCGGGGCGTCAACTACCCCGCCCCGTGGACACCCACGTGCTGGCACCTGCGCGACATCGTGGACTACGAGCTGATCAGCAGCTCGGCCCTGGTGACGCTGGCTTCCGACCAGCGGGCCGCCTTCATCCAGCGCTTCGTGGACACCGGCCGGCGCGCGGCCCTTGCCGGACAGTCCGCGCCGACCGCGTACATCCTGCCGGCGGACAGCGGTGATGCGGGCACGCGCGCGCTGCTCGGCAATCTGCTCATCCAGGCGGGCGTCGAAGTGCATCGCGCGAATGCACCGCTCGCGGTCGGCGGGACGACCTATGCGGCCGGCTCGCTCGTCATCCGCATGGATCAGCCGTTCCGCGCCCACGCCAAGGACCTGCTCGAGCGGCAGGACTACCCGGACCGCCGCCTCTACCCGGGCGGCCCGCCGGCCGTGCCGTACGACGTCGCGGGCTGGACGCTGCCGCTCCAGATGAACGTCAGGGCCGTGGCCGCCCAGGCGCCGATCGATGCGGCCGCGCTCGAGCGCCTGGACACCGTCGTCGTCCGGCCCGGGACGGTGTCGGGCCGCGGCGACGTCGCGCTGCTCGCCAACACGTCGGTGGCCGAGATCACGGCAACGTGGAGGGCCCTGGTAGCAGGCGGCAGCGTCGAAATCGCCGCGGACAGTTTCAGCTCCGAAGGGCGCGAGTGGCCCGCCGGCACGCTGATCGTGCGCGGCGCGCGCGCGGCGATCGAGCGCAGCGCGCGCGAGCTGGGATTCGACGCGGTCCTCGCGCGCCAGGCCGCGGCCCCCGCCGGCTCTCCGCGCATCGCCGGAACTCCGCGCGTCGGCCTGTACAAATCGTGGAACGGCTCGATGGACGAAGGCTGGACGCGGTGGGTGTTCGAGCGCCTGGGCGTGAGCTACGTCACGGTGACGGATTCGATGGTGCGCCAAGGTGGACTGCGCGAGAAGTACGACGTGGTCGTTCTGCCCTCCGAAACGCCGGCGGCGATCACGGGCGGAAGGCGCGCGGGTACGGCGCCGCCGCAGTACACCGGCGGCCTGGGCCGGGAGGGGACCGCGGCGCTCCGCGCGTTCCTGGACGAGGGGGGAACGGTCGTCGCACTGGACGAGGCGAGCCGGTTCGCCATCGACCGGCTGGGGGCACCCGCCCGGGCCCTCCGGACCACCCGCGGAGCCACCACGGAGGGCGGCGAACCGACGGTGCGGGAGACCCAGGATACCGGCTCAGTATTTCGCTTTTATGCCCCGGGTTCTATCTTCGAAACCGTCGTTGACCGGAGCGACCCGATTGCGTCGGGGATGGGAGCAACGGCGGCGGTCTATTTCATCTCGAGCACGATCCTCGAGGCCGGGCCGGGTGCTCGCGTGGTGATGTCGTACCCGCAGGGACAGAGCCCGCTGCTCTCGGGGTACGTGTACGGGGCGGAAGCACTGTCCGGTCGCGCCGCGCTGATCGACGCGCCGGTCGGGCGGGGTCGGGCGATCCTGTTCGGCTTCCGTCCGCAGCACAGGGGCCAGACGTACGCAACGTTCCGGCTGCTGACGAACGCGATTCTCGTCGGAGCGTCGAGCGCTCCTGCCCGCACCGGAACGCCGGCCGGGCACACTGCGACAGGGAGGTAGCTTGATGGCCAGACACCGGTTCCTGCTCGGCTCCGCGCTGCTGCTGATGGTGGCCGCGCGGCCGCTCTCAGCCCAGCGGATCCTCGACTGGCAGAATCAATGGTACTGGGGGGTCAAGGGCGGCATGCTCCAGTATACGCTGCCTTCGTCGGGCACCGTCTCGGCCCCGCAGGTCGGCGCCGAGTGGATGATCACGGCCCGGCGGGTCGCCTTCTACGTCGGCTACTCCACGACCTTCCGAGCCGAGGCCGACACGTTTGCGATCAAGGGGCTCTCCGGCACCAACAACGGCGTGCAATTCGACGCGTTTCGCCGGATCCAGGTGGGCGTGCTGGCAATGGTCGGCGACAAGGCGCTCCAGCCGTACCTGGGCATCGGATTCGTGATCCACTCGCTGAGCAACGCGCGGAGCGCGCCGCCTTCGGCGCAGCCGCCGAGCCAGACGGTGGCCGACGACATCAAGGCCGCTTCGTCCGGCGGCTTCCTCCAGATGATGGGCGGCATCCAGCTGCGGTTCGCGAAGAAGGGCGCGCTGTTCGGCCAGTTCCAGTACTCGGCGCAGGGGCAGGACTTCCTGCTTGCCGGCGGCGCCAGCAGTTTCGAGGTCGGGCTGCGCTGGGCGTTCCTGCCCTCGAAGGAGAACGATCCGACGCGGCGGCAGTAACTAGGGCCGGCTGACGAACCGGCAGTCTTTCTCGTAGAAACGCAGTTTCCAGTCGGCGGCGTCGCGAATCCCGATCCGGGTCGCGGCCCGCCGATTGGGTTTCGGGACCGGCCGGCCGGCGGCGATCCAGATCGGCGCGCGGTCGAGCCGGTGGCCGTTGTGTGCCCCGGTGATGCCTAACGCCTGAGCGAGCCGCGCCGGCCCCGCCCCGAGGAGCCGTGGAGGCACGGCACCGCGACGACGCTGCATCGCGTCCAGCCCCTCGAGCGGCTCGACGGCCCGCAGCAGCACCGCCGAGGGGAACCCTTCCCGGCCCGTCACGACGTTGGCGCACCAATGCATGCCGTACGTGAAGTAGACGTAGAGCAGCCCGGGCGCTCCATACATCACCTCGTTGCGCGGCGTGCGGCGCCATCCGGCCGCGTGGCTCGCCGGGTCGTGCGGTCCCAGGTACGCCTCGGTCTCGACGATGCGCGCGATGCAGCGCCGGCTGCCCACCGTCGAAACGAGAAGCCGCCCCAAAAGGTCGCGCGCGACCGTGGCTGCGTCGCGCGCGTAAAACCAGGGACCCAGCGGCCTCGGGATCACTCGCCCGAAGGGCCGCCCTTCTTGCGGCCGCGGCCACCGCGCTTGGCGCCGCCACGCGGCGCCCGGCGCGCGCGCGGCTTCTTCGCTGCGGTCTCGGTCTCGCCCTCGTCCAGATCCACGACTCCGACGAGCGGGATCTGCGCCGCCGCGGTGCCGTGCTTGGATCCGCGGCGATAGCGGATGCCGCGCGGCGAGCCAGTGCGCGACGGAGCGGCCTCGCTCTCGGCTGCCTGCTGCGGCGGCGGGGGCGCCGGCGCCTCGGCCGGCTCCGTCTCCGCTGCGCCACGCCCCCTGCCCCGGCCGCGGCCCTTCTTCGGCGCTTCCTCGGCCGCCGGCTCGGGCAGTGCGGCCGCGACTTCGGGCCGCAGCGAGACCTCGTAGCCGGACGGCGTCTTCGTGACGTCGATCAGCTTGGCGTCCTGCGCCTGGCGCAGGAACCGGCCGAACCGCGGCCGATGGGTGAGGATCTCGTCGGGCTTGCCGTACGCGGCGGTCATCAGCTCGCGCACCTTGTCCTCGCCCTCCTGCTTGCCGTTGACCGCGCCGAGCTCGCCCAGGATGCGCTTCAGGAGGTCGAACCCTTCGGCCAGCGACAACGCGCCCTCGGCGGGCGGCGCATCGATCGTCGGGCCGCGGCCGCGACCGCCGCGACGGCCCCTGCGGCCGCGTCCCTCGCCGCGCTCATCTTCCGCGCTGCGCTCGGCGCGCTCGCGGCTCTGCCGGTCTTCGACACCGCCGGGGATCGGCGGCAGCGCCTTGTCGCCGCCGGGCGCGGCGGAGCCCAGGTCGATTTCGTACTGGCCGTTCTCGAGCTTGGTCGCGACGATGAGCCCCTTGCGGCGCGCCTCGTCCACGAACTTCGAGAACCGGCTCATGCCGACGTTCTTCTCGTCGAACGATGGATCGATTTCCTGCATCACCTGCTTGAGGCGGTCGGAGCGCATCACGTCGGCGCGCTTCTTCATCTCGAGCACGGCGTCCACGACGAGCTCCCACGGGTCGCGATGCTCGGGCTCGTCGTCGCCGACCTTGGTGAGGCCCGCGAGCTCGTTGTACGAGTAGTACTCGTCGCAGTTCTGGATCAGCAGGTCCGAGCTGCTCTCGCGGATCCCGACGCCGACGATGTACTTGCCGTACTCCTTGAGCTTGATCACCAGCGAGCTGAAGTCGGAGTCGCCGGAGAGCAGGATGAACGTGCCGATCTCCGGGCGCGTGAAGACGAGCTCGAGCGCGTCGATCGCGAGGCGGATGTCGGTGGCGTTCTTCTTGTTGGAGCCGAAGGCGGGGGCGAAAATCAGGTCGATCGAGGCTTCGGACAGCGGCACGATATACTGCGGATAGCGGCGCCAGTCGGCGTAGGCGCGCTGCACCGCGACCTTGCCCCGGATGATCTCCGAATTCATCAGACGCCGGAGCTCGGCCTGGAGATCCGAGCGGATCCCCATCGTGACGTTGTCGAAGTCGATCAGGAGCGCCGCATTGGGCGCGTGCGCCGGCGGCTGCTTGCCGACCGGGCGCGGGGTGGGAACGGACATCATACTCCTTTGGGCGTCTTCCGGACGCAATCGGGTCCGCGAAGCGTCAGCACAGTACGCCGCCGCGGCCCGAATGGCCGGGGGCGGTGCCTGACTTCACGGGAAGCGAGGGTCGGTCCGACGGGGGAGGAGCGCTCACCGGACGCCGGCGAACGTGCCGCGGCGGCGGGGGCGTTTAGGCAGGAGGAGGCGGTGCGGTCGCCCGCTCCAAGGCCCGACCAGGATCGGGTTGCAGCGAGCACCTTGCCTTGCGCCGACTTCCTGCTCACACGTCAGGTTGAAACCCTCAACGGACACTAGCTGAGGAACTTAGCAGGATGCGGCGGCCGGGGCCACCTTGAGCCGGGAGCGCCCCTGGCCCACCTTTGGCCCGTGGCCCTGACGTTCCGCCAGCGGATCTTCACCTGGCTCGTGACGATCGCCGTCGTTCCCGCGGTGATCGCGGTCCTCGCCGCCGTACTCGGACCTCGCTACGAGGTGCCGCCCGGGGGCGCCGCGGCGTGGGAGGAGGCCGCGGCCACGTTTCGTGAAGTCCGCGCCAGCACCGACCGGCTCAACCTGAGTCCCGGCGCGCGGCTGGCCCTGGACCGCCACGCCGAGCAGCTCAACACGTCGGTCCGGCACGCGCGCCAGGCGCTGGCGATCAGCGAAGCGTTCTCCGGCATCCTCGCAGGCGCCGCGATCGCTCTCGCGGTGCTGGTCCTGGGCGGCGCGGTCCGGCTGGCCGGCCACCTCGCGCGCCAGATGTCGCGACCGATCGACGAGCTGGTAGCGTGGACCACCCGCATCCGCCACGGCGAGCCGATCCCGGACACGCCGCCGGTCAGGGGTGCGCCGGAGTTCGGCGTGCTGCGCGAGTCGCTGCGCACGATGGCCGGCGAGCTCGAGCGCGCCCGCGCCAACGAGGTCGAGGCCGCCGAGCTGCGCGCGTTCCGCGACATGGCGAAGAACGTCGCCCACGAGCTGAAGAACCCGCTCACGCCGATCCGCTTCGCGGTCGAGCGGCTCGCGAAGGACGCGCCGCCCGAGCACAAGGAGCTGCTCGCCGTGCTGGAGAGCGAGAGCGACCGCCTGGAGCAGATGGCCCGCGACTTCGCCGAGCTGGGGCGGCTGCCCGAGGGCCCGGCTGCGCCGGTGGACCTGGGCGAGCTGCTCGACGAGCTCGCGCGCGGCGGACCCGACGACGTCGCGGTGAAGGTCACGAAGGAAACGGGCACGCCGCTGGTGAGCGGGCACTACGAGCCGCTGCGGCGGGCGCTGCACAACCTGGTGATCAACGCGGTAGATGCCGTAAAAGAGAGGCGGGAGG
>JBIOIA010000011.1:0-27662 GCA_044449445.1 Gemmatimonadales bacterium | reverse complement strand
GGCGGTGCCGGCGCTGCTCATCGCGCAGCAGCCGCGCCAGTCGCGCAACTGCTTCATCCTGGTGGACACGACGGACCGCGTGTACCAGTACCCCGGGCCTAACGGCTCGAAGCTGATGTTCGTCGGCGGCATCTTCCGGTCGCACTGCCAGGATCAGCCCACCAGCATGGCGTCGGACTCGGTGGAGTGGTTCAGCCAGGCGGGCGAGCTGCACCTGATCGGTCACGCGCACTTCCGGGACAGCACGGAGGTGCTCGACGCCGACCGCATCACGTACTGGACCCATATGGAACGCGTGTACTCCGAGGGCCACGTCTTCGCGCGCAACGTGAAGGACGGCTCGGAGATGCGCGGGCCCAACATGGACTACTACCGCGCGGTCCCGCCGATTCGTGATACGCTCGAGCTGCTCGCGACCGGCCGGCCGACGATCCGCATGCACCCGGCATCCGACAGCGCCGCCGCCGACACGACGAATCCGTTCGTGATCGTGGCCGATCGGGTGAAGCTGCGCCACACCGACCGGTTCTGGGGCTCGGGGCACGTCACCATCGACCGCCGCGACATGCGCGCGCGGTCCGACTCGGCGATGCTCAGCCTCGCCGACAGCCTCACCTGGCTCATCGGCGCGGCGAAGGTCGCCGGGCGCGACACGGCTCGGCCCGCCACCGACACCACGACCTCCTACACGTTGACCGGCCAGCGCATCCGCTTCGACCTCAACGGCGCGCAGCAGATCCGGCGCGTGGGCTCCTTCCGGGACGCCGATGCGGTCGGGCCCGACTGGCATCTCGTCGCCGACACGATCGTCCTGTACGTGGACAGCAACCGGATCCAGCGTGCCCAGGCGTGGGGTGGGGAGCGGCGTCCTGTCGCGACATCGGGCCTCACCACCATCGTCGGCGATTCGCTCGACATCCGGATGCCGGGGCAGGTGATGCAGCTGGTCTGGGCATACCGATCGGCGCGCGCGGTCTCGCGCTCGGACTCCCTGGCGCCCGAGGACGACTGGATCACCGGGGATTCGCTGCGCGCCACGTTTACCCGCACCGATTCGGCCGGTGCGGCGCGCTCCGACGTGGACCACGTGGATTCCTACGGGTCCGCGCGGGCTCTGTATCACACCGACAACAACCAGGATCCCCAGGGCCCCAAGGGCATCAACTACTCGCGCGGGCAGCGCATCAACATCGCGATGCAGGCGCGCAAGGTCCGGATCGTGGACATCGTGGGCCAGGTGGACGGCGTCTACCTCGAGCCCAGGGTCGTCATGCCCGACACCACGCGCCCCGACACGAGCGTGGTGCGCCCAGACACGAGCGGCGTGCGCCCCGACACCACCCGAGCGGACACCGCGGCGACGCGCCGCCCGAGGCCCAGGTGAACCCGGGCGGATTGCGCGTTCAGCTCGCGCGGCGCGACCCGTCGCTGTGCCTCGCCGTGGCCGCGCTGCTGCGCCAGCCCGACGCGACCGGCGCGACGGCGTTCGCCACGCTCGCCGTCACGTACCGCGAGGACTATCTCGCGGCGCAACGGGCCGCGGGCAGCGGCCAGCTGGATGCCGGCACGCTCTCGATGGACGACGTGCGGCACCATCTGGCGACGAGCGTGCTGCCGAGGCTCTCCACCGAGGGCATCATCGAGGAGTCGCACGCGTGGCAGGAGGCGACCGCCGTCCGGTTGCGCGGCGCGGCGTGGACGGAGCTTGGCCCCGATGCCACGGCGGCGCGCGAGGACCTGATCGCCGCCGCGGCCCGGGGCATGCTCACGCACAGCACGGGCGAACAACTGGCCGCCACGTCGATGGATGGCAGCCGGCTCGAAGGCGTCGGCCTCACCAAGACCTACGGCGGACGCCGCGTTGTGAACGACGTCAGCGTGCACCTGACGCAGGGCGAGATCGTGGGGCTGCTGGGCCCGAACGGGGCCGGCAAGACCACGACTTTCTACATGATCGTCGGCCTCGTCCCGGCGGAGCAGGGCCGCATCCTCCTCGACGGACAGGACATCAGCGCGCAGCCGATGTTCCGCCGCGCGCGCGCCGGCATCGGCTACCTCGCGCAGGAGCCGTCGGTGTTCCGGAAGCTGACGGTCGAGGACAACCTGATGGCGATCCTCGAGACGCTGCCGATCGAGCGCGCCGAGCGCCAGCGCCGCCTCGAGCAGCTCCTCGACGAGCTGTCCATCCGCCACCTGCGCCGGAACAAGGCGTACTCGCTCTCGGGCGGCGAGCGGCGCCGGCTCGAGATCACGCGCGCGCTGTGCACGCGGCCCAAGTTCATGCTCCTGGACGAGCCGTTCTCGGGCGTGGACCCGATCGCGGTGCACGACATCCAGACCATCGTCGCGGGGCTGCGCCACAAGGGCATCGGCGTGCTGATTACCGACCACAACGTCGAGCAGACGCTCGACATCGTGGACCGCGCGTACATCATGTTCGAGGGCAGGGTGCAGGTCGCCGGCTCGGTCAAGGACCTCGTGTTCGACGACCGGGTGGCCGAGCTGTACCTGGGCCCGACGCTCACGGCGCGCCTGCGGGCACGGCTGAGTCCCGCCGCATGAGCGCCGTCCGGCAAGCCATGGGGCAGCACCAGGTCCTGAGGCAGGACCTCAGGATCAATCCGCGCCTCTACCAGGCGATGGACCTGCTGTACATGCCGCTCCTGGACCTCCAGCAGCACCTCAAGCAGGAGCTGCTCGAGAACCCGTTCCTCGAGCTGGTCGAGCCCGAGTCCGAGGAAGCGCCCGAGAGCACGCTCAAGGACGAGAAGCAGGCCAAGGACGAGGAGTCGGCGGAGACCAACTGGGAGGAGATCCTCCTCGACGGGTTCAACGGCGGTGGCGGAGGTGGCGTGCGGGAGGACACCGACACGTCCGAGTTCCGCGAGCGCGTGACGGTGCAGGGGCAGGGCCTCGCCGATTATCTGCGCTCCCAGATCCAGCTGCTCGAGCTCACCGAGCGGCGGCAGCTGCTCGTCGAGACCATCATCGGCGACATCTCGGACGACGGTTACATGACGGTCCCGCCCGAAGAGGTCGCGCAGAACGCGAACGACATGCTCCACGAGTTCGCCACCGACCACCCGGAGCTCCCGGAGCCGGCGCCGTTCACCGCCGCCGAGGTCGAGGCCGCGCTCCCGATCATCCAGTCGCTCGACCCGCCCGGCATCGGCGCGCGCAACCTGCGCGAGTGCCTCATGCTCCAGCTGCGCGACCAGAAGCGCACCGACTCGCTGGAGTACCGGCTGCTCGAGGAAGCGTACGACGACTTCATCGCCCACCGCTGGAGCGAGCTCGGCAAGCGCCTCGGCATCGACCCGCAGCAGGTGCAGGACGCCGCCGACCTGGTGGCGCGGCTCGATCCGAAGCCGGGACTGCGCTATTCGGCGAGTGGCGAGGACTACATCGTCCCCGACCTCATCGTCGAGAAGATCGACGGCGAGTACCGCGTCTACCTCAACGACCAGAACCTGCCCCGGCTGCGGCTGAGCCGCGCCTACCGGGAGGTCGCGCGCGACAAGAAGAAGTTCGTGGGCGAGAACCGCGACTTCATCACCCAGCGGCTCAACAGCGCGCAGTGGATGATCCAGGCGATCGAGCAGCGCCGCCAGACGATGCTGAAAGTGATGCACTTCATCGTGGACCGGCAGCGCGAGTTCTTCGACAAGGGCATCGAGTACCTGAAGCCGCTGACGCTGCGCGAGGTGGCCGAGGTCATCAACATGCATGAGAGCACGGTCAGCCGCGTGACCAACGAGAAGTGGGTGCAGACGCCGCGCGGCGTGCTGCCGCTCAAGTTCTTCTTCTCGAGCGCGCTCTCGACGACTTCGGGCGAGGACGCGAGCGCCCGCGCCATCCGGGCGCAGATCGAGAAGCTGGTCAAGGAGGAGGACCCGCTGGAACCGCTCACCGATCAGCAGATCGTGCAGCGCCTGCGCGAGAAGGGCGTGCGGATCGCGCGGCGCACCGTGGCGAAGTACCGCGACCAGCTGGGCATCCTGTCGGCCCGGATGCGGCGGCGCGTATGAGCCTCGCCGACGGCCGCAGCGCCGTGGACGTGTCGGTCCTCGTGCCCGCCAAGGACGAGGCGGAGAGCCTGCCGGAGTTCATGCGCCAGGCCGAGAGCGCGCTCAAGGCCGCCCCGTTCACCGCCGAAGTCGTGGTGGTGGACGACGGATCGAGCGACGCCACCTGGGCCGTGCTCCAGACGCTGGCGGCGAAGTACGGTTTCGTACGGCCGGTGCGGCACCGCGCCCAGCGCGGGATCGCCGACGCGCTGCGCACCGGCTACCTGCGCGCCCGCGGGCGGGTGCTCGTGTTCTATCCCGCCGACCTCCAGTTCAAGCCGGAGGACATCCCGCGGCTCGTCGCGCCGATCCTGGCGGGCAGCTCGGACATGGTGACCGGCTTCAAGGAAGGGAAGTACGACAAGGCGCTGGTCTCGCGCGTCTACAACGTCCTGAGCCGCGTGCTGTTCCACGTGCCGGTCAAGGACCTCAACTCGGTCAAGGCGTACCGCCGCGAAATCATGGACTACGTGCCGGTCCGGCCCGACTGGCACCGCTACATGGTGGCCCTCGCCGCCGCCGAAGGGTTCACGGTGAGCGAGGTGCCGGTGCCCCTCTATCCGCGCCACGCGGGGCAGTCGAAATTCGGCATCGGGCGCATCCCGATCGGCGTGCTCGACATGCTGTCGGTGTGGTTCGAGCTGCGCTTCGGCAAGAAGCCGCTGCTGCTCTTCGGGACCATGGGCGCGCTGCTGTTCGTCATCGGCGTGCTCACCGGCCTGGTGGCCCTCTACATCCGCGTCGTCATGGGCATCGGCTTCCGGCCGCTGCTGAACCTCATCGAGGTGTGCGTCGTCGTCGGGAGCGTGCTGTTCGTCGGCGGATTGCTCGGCGAGATGATCGCGGTGCAGCGCACGGAGATGCGGGAGATGCGGCGGCGGCTCGACGAGATGCAGGAGCCGCGCGAGGGGACGTGACCGGCTCAGCCGTCCCGGGGCAATCGGATCCCATAGCGCGCGAGGAACGTCGCCAGCTCTTCGGTGAGCGGCGAGCCGCGTTCGCTGCGCGACTTGCCGCCCAGGTCCAGCCAATACGCTCCGGCGCGCCGAAGGACGTCGCGCTCCTCGTTCCTGAGCGCCCGCTCGCAGAGCCGCGTGCTTCCGCGGAACAAGAAAGCGTCCTTGGCCTCCGCGCCGCGTGTCCGGCCATCCTGCCCGGTCCACAGCAGCCGCCAGGACTTCCCGCGCCGCTCGTAGATGCGATACGGGGCCTCATGCCTGATCGTGACGCCTTCCGCCTCGATGTAGCGATCGAACTCCGACATGATCTCGGCCACCTTCGCCGCGCGCTGCTCGTCCGTGAGCTTCCTCGGGAAATCCGGCGCCGACCGGATGACCTTGGCCGGCGAGCCGACGGCGAGCGAGCTGGGCGGAATGGTCCCCTGGACGAGCGAGTTGGCGCCGATCACCGAGCCGTCGCCGATCGTGGAGCCGGGCATCACGAACACGCGCCAGGGCAGCCACACGCTCTTGCCGAGCGTCACCGGCTCGTAGTTCACGGGGTAGCCGTCGAGCACGTTCAGCCACGCGCCGTGCGTGAAGATCAGGCAGTGCCCGCCGATGCCGGTGTCGTCGCCGATCACGACCGGCTTGGTCGGATTGATGTAGGCCATCTGGAGCACGATCGTGCGGCTGCCCAGCGAGAACCTCGACTCGGGGAGCTGCGGCCCGCCGACGAACACCTGCTCGCGGATCTTCGCGTCCTCTCCGATCTCGATCGTGCGGCACGAGACGTAGCTCATCGTCCCGACGCTCGAGTGACGACCGATCGTGATCGCCTTGCCCATCACGATCGCGAGCAGGCCGATCTCGACGTGGTCGCCGAGGTCGACGGATTCGCCCACCACCACGCCGAACAGGCCGAACCTGACGTGCCGACCGATCCGGTAGCCCAGCAGGAGCCTGTACGCCCACTTCTTGAGCGGGCTCGGCATCCAACCGAAGAGCAGCAGGTGCACGAACGGAATGCGCGGCTTGGCTAGCATGCGAGCGATAAGATACTACGCCGCCGTGTGCGCTGCCTGCCTGGCGCCGGGGTGCACCGACCCGACGCTTCCCGCCGTGGGCACCGGGACCCATCCCGTATCCGGCGTCGTCGCCGCCGAGGCTCCGCTTGCCTTCCGCCCGTTCGGCATCGCCGTCAGCCGCGCCGGGGTGGTGTACGCCACGCAGCTCGACAACGCCTCGCTGGGGGTGGGCAGCACAGAGAACATCGGGCTGACGAGGATCATCGCCGTCGGGAACACGCCGACCGCCGTCGCGTTCGATCCCTCCGGCTCCACGGCGTACGTCACCAATCAGCTCAGCAGCAACGTGGGCGTCGTGGACGTGGCGTCGGGCAGTCAGGTCGCACTCGTCCCGGTCACCGGCAGCACGTTCAACCTGATCGTCGCGCCGAACGGCCGGACGGTCTATGTGACGACCAACTCCAACCAGGTTCACGCGATCAGCACCGCCTCGCGCACGGTGACGGCCTCCGTCGCGGTCGGACCCGCGCCGAACGCGCTGGCGTTCGGCAGCGGCGACACGCTGCTCTACGTCAGCACGGTAGTGGGCGGCACCGTCGCCGAGATCAACGTGAAAGGCACGCCCTTCCTGTCGCGCACCTTCGTGCTGGGCGGCAGCCCCCAGGGCATCGCCGTCTCACCGGACAATGCGACGCTTTACGTGGCGAACGAGTCCGGCGCGCTCGACGTCGTGGACATCGCCACCGGCACCGTCACCACCCCCGTGAACTTCGGTGCGGGGGCGTTCGGCCTCGCGCTCACGCCGGACGGCACGCAGCTCTACGCCACGCTGTGGACCGTGGGGGCGGTCACGATCGTGGATCGGGCCACCCTGACCATCGTCAAGACGATTTCGACCGGCGGCACGCCCCGGCGCTGCCTTCAGCCCCGACGGGCTCACGGCGGTCGTCGCGAGCGAGGCCGGTTCCGTGATCTTCATCCGCTGAACGCCCGCGCGTGATCCGACTCCCTGACGGCCTGACTCCCGCCGAGCGTTATGCGCTCGAGCTGCTGGTCGATCTCGCCCGCCTGGTACCCGTGGATGACCCGGACGCCGACGTCGTCCGGATCGAGATCACCGATCCGCCGGGCAAGCCGCCCGAACTGCGCACCCTGGCAGCGAGCCGGTGGCTGATCCATCCCGGCGAGGGCGCCGTGCGCGTGTTCCGTCCCGCGCTGCGCTTCGTGACCGACATCGCGAGCGCCGCCGCCGAGCAGAGGAGCACTGAGCGCGACCGTCACGGCCGCGTGCCGCCCGCGGTCAACACGCTCGTGGCCGCCGGCATGGAGCGCCACCCGATCGTGAGCGAGGCGGCCGTGCGCCTGCGCGAGGCGGTGCTCGCGTCGGCAGGCCGCCGCCCGGTGCGCCTGGTCGTACCCTGGCCGGGCGGCAAGCGCTGGGCCGCGGCGTTCACCCACGACCTCGACATCGTCGCGCTGTGGCCGGCCTTCACACTGCTGCGCCTGGCCGAGCTCGCCGGGAAAGGGCGGCTGGTCGCGTGCGCGCGCGTCCTCGGCGCCGCGCTCGCCGCGCTGCTCGGCGATCCGATCGGCCGCGGCGTCGCCGGGCTGCTCGAGCGCGAGCGAATCGCCGGCATCCGCTCGACCTGGTTCATCCTGTGCGGCACGCCGACGTTCAGGGCCATGCGCGCGGGCGACCTCACGTACGCTCCGGAATCGAAAGCCGCGCGCGAGATCCTGAACGCGATCGCCGCCGCGGGCGACGATCTGGGTCTGCACGGCAGCTTTGCCACCATGGACGAGGACGGCGCCTTCACGGCGCAGCGCGCGCGCCTCGCCGGCCTCGTCGGTCGCGAGATCGCGGGGGTGCGCCAGCACTTCCTGAGGATGCGTCCCGGCACAACGCACCGTGCGATGCGCGAGGCGGGCTTCACCTACGACGCGTCGCTCGGCTTCGCGGACCGCAACGGGTTCCGCCTCGGCGTGGCCGACGTGGTGCCGCTGTGGGACGCCGAGCGAGAGACCGCGATCGGCCTCGACGAGGTCCCGCTGTGCTGGATGGATCGCGCCCTGAGCAAGTACCGCGGCATCGAGGATCCGCGCGCCTGGGTCAGGGACGCCCTCAAGATGGCCCAGCGATCCCGTAACGTCGGCGGACTGTGGGTCGGCGTCTGGCACCCGAATCTCGTGCCGGCCCTGGGATTCCCCGGTGCGCCAGAGGCGTTCGCCCAGCTCGTGGAGGGCATCGCGATGGGCGACCCGTGCCTCGCGAGCCTGGGAGAGCTGGTCCAGTGGCGCCGAGCGCGGCGCAGCACGCGAGTCAGGTCGCTCGCGCCCGACGGGCGCCTCGAGCTCGCGGCCGAGGGCGGTGCGCCGGCCCCGCTGGAGGAGCCGCCGCGATGAAGGTGCTCTTCCTGGCGCACTCGTATCCCCGGTTCGAGGGCGACCCGGTCGGCTCGTTCATCCTGCGGCTCGCGGTGGCCCTGCGGCCGATGGGCGTGGACGTCCGCGTCATCGCGCCGGGCGGCGAGGGTCTCGAATCGCGCGATAGAATCGAGGGTATCGACGTCCTGCGCTTCAGGTACGCGCCACGCCGCCTCGAGACGCTCGCGTACTCCGGGACGATGCGACACCAGGTGTCGGGCTCCTGGAGCTCGCGCGCCGCGATGGCTTCGTTCATCGCTTCCGAAACGCTCTGCGCTATGCGGTCGGGCCGGTCGTTCCGGCCCGACGTCGTTCATGCCCACTGGTGGTTCCCGGGCGGCCTGGTCGGCGGGTGGCTCAGACGCTGGTGGGACGTCCCCATGGTGACGACGCTGCACGGCTCGGACCTGCGTCTCGCACAGCAGGTGACGATCGCCACGCGCCTGTTCCGCCATGTCGCACGCCGCTCCACGGTCATGACGGCCGTGTCGAGCTGGCTCACAGAGGCGGCCCAGGTGCTCGCCCCGAGCGTCCAGCCGCTCGTAGCACCGATGCCCGTGCTCCCGGATCTGTTCCGGCCCGGCGAGCGGCGCGAGCGCAACCGCCTGCTGTTCGTCGGCAAGCTGAACGAGCAGAAGGGCATCACGCACCTGCTGCGGGCCCTCGCGATGATGCGGGCGAAGCCGATCGTGGATGTCGTCGTCGGCGTCGGGAGCGCGCCGGAGGACATCCGGAGCCTCGTGCGCGAGCTGGGCGTCGCCGAGCAGCTGAGATGGCATCCGCTGCTGAAGCAGGCCGACCTCGCGCAGCTCTACCGCGAGGCGACCGTGCTGGTCGCGCCGTTCGTGGATGAGGGGCTCGGCCTGGTGGCGATCGAGGCTCAACTTTCGGAGTTGCCGATCGTCGCATTCAGGTCGGGTGGCCTCACCGACATCGTGAAGGACGAACGAACCGGGCTGCTGGTGACGCCCGGCGAGGTGCCGGAGCTCGCCGCCGCGCTCGACCGCGTGCTCGCCATGAGTGATGCCGGCGCCGAGTGGGGTCGAGTGGGGCGCCGGCAGGCGCTCGCAACGTTCGCTCCCGACGCCGTCGCGAAGCGCTACGCGCAGATCTACCAGCAGGCGATCGAGGCCGTGCACGGCCGCCCACATGCCCGGGCGAGGGAGCTGTAGCCCGATGAACATCGTGATGGCGACCCACCACTTCCCGCGCGCGGAAGGCGACCTGCCCGGAGCGTCCATCTGGCGCCTGGCGGCCGGCCTCGTGGACCGCGGGCACACCGTCACGGTCGTCGCGCCCGCCGACCACGGCGACGTCGGCGGGGAGATGCTCGGAAACGTCCGCGTGCGGCGGTTCCGTTACGGCATGCCATCGCAGGAGTTCCTCGCGTACCAGGGGTCGATGCGACGCCGCGCCGTGACGCCGCTTGGTCTCGCGTCCTTCGCGCGGCTGGTGCATGCCATGGGGCGGGCGGTGACCGAGGAGGTGCGTAACACCACCGCGCACGTCATCCACGCGCACTACTGGATTCCGGCCGGGCTCGCCGTGCGGCTCGGCGATCGTGCCGGGCGGCCGTACGTCGTCACGATGCACGGCACCGGGTTGACGCTCTCGCGGCATCTCCCCCTCGGCCTCACGGCCATGACGTGGGTGATGCGGTCCGCGGCCGTCGTGACCGGCATCTCCAGCCAGCTCACCACGTCCGCGGCAAAGGCGATGAACCTGCCGGCCGCGAGCCTCCCGGTGACGCCGATGCCCATCGCGCTCGGCCGCTCGCCCGACCCCGACGCCGCGCGCCATGGCGTGATCTATGTCGGCCGGCTCTCGCGCAATCGCGGCGTGAACCTGCTCCTCGAGGCCGCCGCGATCCTGAAGCGCGAAGGCTCCCCGATCGACCTCACCATCGTGGGCGACGGGCCCGAGCGGGCCGCGCTCAAGGCGCAAGCCATCGCCCTCGGCGTGCCGGTCGCGTTCGCCGGATACATCGCCCCCGATCTCGTAGCGGGACAGCTCCGCGACAAGCGCGCGTTCGTGTTCCCGGCGCTCGAGAGCGAGCGTGGCCTCGTGATCGCGGAGGCGCTGATCCAGGGCGTGCCCGTGGTCGCGACGCGAGTGGGCGCGGCACCCGATCTCCTCTACGACCCGGACGCCGGCATCCTGGTACCGCCCGGCGATCCGATGGCGCTCGCCGTGGCACTGCGCATGGTGCTCAAGGAGGAGCGGTTCAGGGTCGGGGCCAACCGGTGCGGTCGCGCGCTCGCCACCAAGCTGTCGGCCGAGACCGTCGCGGCGCAGTTCGAGGGCATTTACCAGGCCGCCCGCGGCCGGCGCTCGGGCGGGGCCCAGCGGCAGAGCGGGACGCAGCAACCGAGCGGAGCGCAGCCTTCCGCATGAGCCGTCGCGCGTGGGGCAGGGTGATCCAGGTGGCGGCCTTTGCCATCGTCCTCTACTTCCTCTATGAGTACGTCGCATTCCACTGGGACGAGCTCCGCCACTCCAGCGGGGCCCTCGAAGTGCACGCCGGCTACCTCGCCGCTGCGGCAGCCATCATCCTCGGCACCTACGCGATGCTGATCGCGGCGTGGGACGCCGTCCTCCGGGGCTGGGACCAGCGGCTCCCGTACCCTGACGCCGCCCGGATCTGGTGCCTCTCGAACCTCGCCCGGTACGTGCCGGGCCGCGTGTGGCAGATCGCGGGGATGGCGGCGCTGGCCCAGCAGGCCGGTGTAAGCCCGTGGGCCGCGGTGGGTTCTTCGATCGTGATCCAGTTCGTCAACATCGGGACGGGCGTGCTGGTGACGGCGATCTTCGCCCCCGGGTTCGGGCACCCGGTGCTGATCGTCGCCGCGGGGCTGGTCACGGTGGCGGGCGCCGCCATGCTGGCCTGGCCGGCGGGGGCGAGCCTGGCCTCTCGCGCGCTCAGCCGGGTCAGCGGCCGGAGCATCGAGCTGCGCGCCGTACGGCCAGGCGCGCTCCTGCTCAGCGCGGGGGTCACCGCGGTCCAGTGGATCGCCTATGGACTCGCCCTGTCGCTGTGCGTGCGCGGGCTCACCGGCCAGGCCATCAACCTCACGGCCGCCATCGGCGTATTCACAGGGAGCTACACGGCCGGGCTCATCAACGTCTTTACTCCCGCCGGCATCGGCACCCGGGAGTACATACTGGTAGATTGGCTGACTGGGCAGCTCCACGGCCCGGCCGCCGCGATCCTGGTCACTGCGGGTTCGCGCATCCTGATGACCGCGACCGAGCTGCTGGCGGCGCTCGTCGTGCTTCCCCTCACGAGACAGCGAGCCGATGGCCACGAAGACTGAGACGACCACGCCGTCCACGCCGACTTTCGCGCCCCGCTGGCCGACCCTGGCTGCGCTCGGCATCCTGACCGTCTTCGTCGTCGTGCTGTTCCTGCCGGCGTTCGCCGGCAAGCTCCTGGTCAGCCCCAACGGCGACCAGATCTGGGTCGGCCTGCCGATCCGCTGGTTCGGCGCCTCCGAGTTCCATCGCACGGGCTCCATCCCGATGTGGGACCCGTACATGTTCGGCGGCCTGCCGTTCGTGGGCGCGATGCACGGCGACATTTTCTACCCGACCGCGTGGCTCCGGCTGCTGCTGCCGATCGACACGGCGATGAACCTCGGGTTCGGGCTCCACCTCGTGCTCGCGGGGTTCTTCGCCTACCTGTTCCTGCGCACCATCAACGTGAGCTGGACCGGCTCCGTAGTGGGCGGCATCGCCTACCAGCTCTCGGGTTCCGTCGCCTCACTGGTCCAGCCCGGTCACGACGGCAAGCTGTTCGTCTCCGCGCTGATGCCGGTTCTCCTGATGGGCCTGGTCATCGGAATCCGGAAGCGGCGGCTCGAGGGCTACGGCCTCGTCGCCCTCGCCGTCGCGATGGGCCTGCTGGCGCCGCACCTCCAGATGATGCAGTACGCGCTCATCTTCGCCGGCTGCTTCACGCTGTGGCTGGCGTTCCTGGACGAGCAGCGGCCCGGGACCGTGCGGGCGCGGCTCATCGCCATGGGCCTCGCACTGGGCGCGGTGATCCTGGGCTTCGGGGCCGGGATGATCCAGCTCTACCCGTTCATCAACTACATGCCCTACGCCGCCCGCGTGGCGGGCGCGCGCGGCTGGGAATACGCCACCAGCTGGTCCATGCCCCCCGAGAACATCGTCGACTGGCTGGTCTCGGACTTCACCGGCATGGGCGCGACGTACTGGGGCAGCAACTTCGTCAAGCTGAACAGCGAGTACCTCGGCGCCGGCACGCTCGCCCTTGCCGCCGTCGGCATCGCCGCGCAGGCCCGCAGAAGGGTGATCTGGTTCCTGGCCGGTGCGTTTACGCTGTTCCTGCTCGTGTCGCTGGGCGGACACACGCCGTTCTACTACCTGTGGTACGCCGTCGTGCCGGGCGCCAAGGTCACGCGTGCTGAAGGCATGGCGTTCTACATCCCGACGTTCATCGTGGCGTGCTTCGCGGCGTTCGGCGTCGAGCGGCTCGAGCAGGGCGAGGGCCGCGCGACCCTGAAGGGAGCGCTGTACGGGGCAGGGGCCCTGCTGCTCCTGGGAGCGAGCGGGGCGCTTGGCCACATCGCCGAGTCCATCGCGCTGGGCATCGGCAAGGACGAGTACGCGCGGCGGCATGCAGGTGCGATCGTGGCGGCATCGCTGCGCTCCGCCGTGGTGGCCGCCGCGGTGGCGGGCGTCGGCCTGGCGTGCCTGAAGGGACGCATCCGCGGGCTCCCGCTGGCGCTGGTGCTCGCCGGCCTCCTCGGGGCCGACCTCACCGCCGGCGTGTGGCAGTACTACTCGTGGTCTCCTCCGGCCTCGGAGCTCTACGCCGACGACAACATCACGACGCACATCGCCAAGACGCCGCCGCCATATCGCGTGCTCGACATCCCCCTCCAGGGCACCGAGGGAGCCGCCTCCTATCACGGCGACTTCCTCATGGCCAAGCGAATCCCGCAGGTCCTCGGCCACCACGGCAACGAGATCGACGCCTACGACAAGCTCCTGGGCGGTAAGCTCGTCTGGGACAAGGTTTACGACCCGAGGATGTGGGACCTGCTGGCCGTGCGCTTCCTGGTCTACGGCGCGCCGCTTCCCATCGGCGGATACCACATGGTGACGCGCTCGTTGAGCGCGGAAGGCGAGCAGATCCTGTTCGAGGCGGATACCGTGCCTCCGTACGCCCGCGTCGTGCCCGCCGCGGTGAAGATCCACGCGGACCAGATTCCGCCCACCGTGCTCGTGCAGGGGTTCGACCCGTACCGTCTCGTGCTGCTGGATGAGAGCGCGGTGGGCATCCAGCCGCAGCACATCGACTCGCTTCCGCCGCGCAGCGACAGCCGCGCCCGGGTCACGCACTGGGAACCCGGAGCGATGAGCGTGCGCATGGACCCGGCGCCCGACAAGGACAGTTACCTCGTGGTGAGCGAGAACTGGGTGCCCGACTGGCACGCCACGGTGGACGGCCGGCCGGCGCGCGCACTGCGGGGCCAGGGCGCGCTGCTCACGGTACCGGTGCCGCGCGGCAGCCGCGACGTGGGTCTCGTCTACGTGCGTGACACCTATAACACGGGCCGCCTCATGACTCTGCTCAGCTTCCTGGGCATCGCCGCCTGGCTGATCGTGCCGCAGGTGCTGCGGAGGCGCAGTGCCTGAGCGGGCACTCGTCATCATCCCGACGTACAACGAAGTCGCCAACCTGTCGAGGATCCTCCCCGCCATTCTCGAGCAGGATGCGCGGCTCGAAGTGCTGGTCGTGGACGACGGCTCGCCCGACGGCACGGGAGCGCTCGCCGACAAGATGGCTGCCGCCGAGCGACGCATCCACGTGCTCCACCGCGCCGGCAAGCTGGGCCTCGGCACCGCGTACGTCGCCGGGTTCCGCTGGGCGATCGAGCACAAGGTGGACTACGTCTTCGAGATGGACGCCGACTTCTCACACGACCCCAAGCACCTCGTCACGTTTCTGAGCGAGATCCACGATACCGACCTCGTGATCGGATCGCGCTATCTGAAGGGACGCGTCACGGTCCTCAACTGGCCGATGTCACGGCTGCTGCTCTCGTACTTCGCCAACATGTACGCGCGCGTCGTGACCGGGCTGCACCTGTGGGACTCGACCGGCGGGTTCAAGTGCTACAGGAGGGCGGTGCTCGAGGCGGTGGACCTCGATCACGTGCGCTCCAATGGGTACTCCTTCCAGATCGAGATGTCTTACCGGGCCTGGAAGAAGGGCTTCCACCTCAAGGAAATCCCGATCCTGTTCACCGACCGCGCCGAAGGGCACAGCAAGATGTCGCGCGGCATCATCTGGGAGGCGGTCTGGATGGTGTGGCGCCTGCGCTGGTGGGGGCTGCTCGGCAAGGTATGAGACCGGGAACCGTCTTCTACAAGATGTCGGGCTCAGGCAACGACTTCCTGTTGTTCGATGGCAGGTATCTGCACCAGGAGGACTTCACGCCCGAGTCGATCCGGGCCATCTGCGACCGGCGCCAGGGCGTGGGCGCCGACGGCGTGATCGTGCTGGATCCGGCCGCGCCCAAAGGGGCGCACTTCACCTTCCAATTCTGGAACAGCGACGGCTCCCTCGGGCCCATGTGCGGCAACGGTGCCCTGTGCGCCACCCGGCTGGCCGCCCTCATCGAGCTGGCCCCGGCCGAAGGTGAGGTGGTCTTCGCAACGCCCGCCGGGCTGCATACCGGCCAGGTCAGGGAAGGGCGGCCGGTGATCCACCTGCCCGATTGCGCGCTCCCCAAGCCGCTGCCGGCGGCAAAGGTGGAGCCCGCCGAGCGCTCGCCCTGCTTCGCCAACCCCTCGGTCCCACACCTCGTCCTGATGGTGGATGACGTCGACAAGGTCGAGGTGGAGCGCCGCGGACCACCGCTGAGACGGGACCCGGCCACCGGCGAAGGAGGGGCAAACGTGAACTGGGTCAGCCCGGCCAGGGACGGCGGCTTCAGGATGCGGACCTGGGAACGAGGAGTGGAAGGCGAGACGCTTGCCTGCGGGACCGGGGCTGTGGCGTGCGCCCTCGTCGTGGGGGCCCTGGGACTGGCAAAGTCCCCGGTACGGCTGTGGACCCGCAGCGGCCTGCCGCTGGATGTCGCCTGGACGGTCTCCGGCAAGCAGGCCAGCTCGGTTACCCTGAGCGGCGAAGGTCGGCTGGTGTTCAGGGGGATAGTCGGGGAGCCTGCAAGGCAATAAGCCACAACAGCTTGGTATTTGTTCTCCACGTTATCCACTTTTATCAACAACTCAACTTAACATAACACTTATTATACGAAGTGACTGGGTGGTGCGGAGACACTGAGCGGCATCCCGCCCCCGGGCTGGACGACGCGGCCGGCTACCCGACCGTGGAGCTGTCTGCGGGTGGCGCGGGAGGTACGGCGCCACCGATCTCGGCCATCCGGACCCGGGCCTCGGCGGCCTGGTCGAGGCGACCGTACTTCGAGAGGACCTCCCCGTAGGCCGTCCGGGCCGCCGTGGTGTCCTTGGCGGCCGTGAACGCCCGCCCGGCATCGATCAGGTACTGCGCTTTGAGGAAGTCCAGCCGGGCATTCTGGGACGCCTGGTGGAAGGCCTCGGCGGCCTCACGGCTTCTTCCGGCGTCTTCGAGGGCGCCGCCCATGAGCGCGTAGGCGGACGCCTTGACGTAGTCGGCGTGGCGGCCCGAGACGAACTGGCGCAGCGCGTTGATGGCGACATCCCGCTGGCCCTGGACCAGCCGGGTCTGGTTCAGGAGGATGACGGCCTGGTCGGCGGACTTCGTCCCGTCGAAGCGCTCGATCAGCCGTGTCAGGTCGGTCCCCGCGAGCGGCAGGTTGCCCGACTCGGCCTCGCCGCGCGCCTGCATCAGCGCCTGGGAAGCGAACTCCTCCTTCCGGCTTTCGGAAGCGATATACAGCCAGATGCCGACCGCCGCGGCGGCCACGAGCCCCGCCGCGATCGCCGCGGTGCGGCCGTTCTCCTTGATCCATTGGCCGAAGTCGTCGCTGCTGCTGATCTTCCTGGCGCTGTCCGGCGCTGCCATCGAATCCCCGATCTCAGGTGTTACGTGAAGTGTCCATGCCCCCGGCGTGACTCGAACACGCGACCTACGGTTTAGGAAACCGCCGCTCTATCCAGGCTGAGCTACGGGGGCGCCGGCCCGAAAAGTCGCTTGCCATGCGGGGTTTCTCAAGGCGCGACGGCGATTCAGGGCCTCGGGAATCTGAGGACCGCGTGCACCGGCTGCTCGAGCTTCGCCCGCCCGCCCAGGTCGGTCAGCTCGATCAGGAACCCGTAGCCGGCGACCGCGGCGCCGGTCCGGGCCACCAGCTCGCCCGCCGCGCGCGCCGTTCCGCCGGTCGCGAGCACGTCATCCACCACCACCGCCCTGTCGCCCTTCCCCAGCGCGTCCACGTGCACCTCGAGCGCGTCGGTACCGTACTCCAGCTGGTACTCGACCCGGTGCGAGTCTGCGGGGAGCTTGCCTGGCTTCCGAATGATGGCGAGCCCGACGCCGAGGGCCATCGCCACGGGTGCGCCGAAGATGAATCCGCGCGATTCGATCGCCGCGACCTTGGTCGGCCGGAGGAACCGGAGCGGCTCGGCGAGCGCCTCGACGGCCTCTTCCAGGGCCAGGGCATCCCCCAGGACCGGCGTTATATCCCGAAACAGTATGCCCGGCTTGGGGAAGTCCGGGACCTCGCGAATCAGGCGATAGAGGTTTTCCGACATTTCAGCTCTTATCACTTGATAATAAAGGACTTGGCGTCCACAACGTCATGTGGAACCTCTTCCTGGGTGACTTCGGTCACGCGGGCGCCCCGCGGACCGTGCCTAACTAGTGCCTCGAAAGCGGCCAGAGTCGGCGCCGTCGCCATGCCCACCACCTCGACCGAGCCGTCAGGCAGATTGCTCGCCCAGCCGCGGACGCCCATCGCCTGGGCCCGGGTCTGGATGAACCACCTGAACCCTACACCCTGCACCCTGCCCTGCACGACCCAGCGCCGTGCAGCCAGCTCAGACACGGTCCGCGGCCTGCCGCGCTCGCCAGACATACGCCACGACGATCAAGGCCACAATGGGCAGGAGCGCGAGCAGCGCGCGCCTCGAGTAGTCGGTGACGAGCGCGTGCGAGAGCGCCGCTTCATGCTTGCCGATGAGCCAGCCGATGGCCAGCAGGATCGCGCACCAGATCGTGGCCCCGGCCGCCGTGTACGCGAAGAACCTGGGCAGCGACATCCGCGCCAGCCCGGCGGGAATCGAGATCAGGTGCCGCAGCACCGGGAACAGCCGGCCCACGAACGTCGCGATCTCGCCGTGACGCTGGAAGAACCGCTCGGTGCGCTCGAGTGAGTGCTCGGTCAGGAGAACCCACTTTCCGTAGCGCACGAACACCCACCGGCCGAGCCGGCTCGCGACCCAGTAGTTCGCCCACGCGCCCATCATGCTGCCGACGACGCCGCACACCAGCGCCAGCGTGACGTTCATCTCGCCCTTGGCCGCGAGGTAGCCGGCCGGCGGCATCACCAGCTCCGCGGGCACGGGCAGGACGGAGGACTCCATCGCCATCAGCAGCACCAGGCCCGAGTAGCCCATGCGGCCGATGGTGTCCACGAGCCAGGTCGTGAGCTGGCTAAGCATTGAACCCGTGCTTGCCGAGCAGCGGCACGAAGACCGCGTCCACGAGCCTGGTCTTCATCACGGTGCCATCGGCGGCCACGGTGACCGCCGTCAGCACCTGCACGTCACGCTGGCCGAGCGGAATGAGCAGCCGCCCCTCCGGCGCGAGCTGGTCGAGGAGCGGCTGCGGCACGATGGGCGAGGCCGCTGCGACGACGATCGCGTCGTAGGGCGCGTACGCCCGCCAGCCGAGGGTGCCGTCGCCCACCAGGATGGACACGTTCGTGATGCCGAGCTCCGCGAGCGTCTTGCGCGCCTGCTCCGCCAGCGAAGCGACGCGCTCGACCGAGAAGACCATCGCGGCGCACTTCGACAGCAGCGCGGTCTGGTAGCCCGAGCCGGTCCCGATCTCCAGCACCTTCTCCTGTCCCGTGAGCGCGAGCTTCTCGATGGTGAGGGCCTGCAGCGAGGGCTGGCTGATGGTCTGGCCCATGCCGATCGGCAGCGCGCCGTCGTCGTAGGCCTGGCGCAGCAGCGCGGGCGGCACGAAGCGGTGGCGCGGCACTTCCCCGACGGCCCTCAGCACGGCCAGGTCCCGGACCCCCTTCGCGCGCACGATTTCGACCAGCTTCTGACGGTAGCCGGCGTACGAGTCGCCCTGCATCAGATCTCGAGTTTCAGGGCGCGTACCGCGTCGAGGCCGGCGTGGTGGGTGATGTCGAGCTGGAGCGGCGTCACGCTGACGAAGCCGTCGGCCACGGCCTGGACGTCGGTGGTGCCCCCGCCCTTCCAGTTGATATGACCTCCGCCGATCCAGAAAATGTCGCGGCCCCAGGGATCCTTCATCTTGCGGATCGAGCCCTCGTAGACGCGGCTGCCGAGCGTCGTGATTCGGACGCCCTTGACGGTATTCCCCGGAATCGGCGGGAGGTTCACGTTGACGAACATCGGCGTGGGCAGGCGCGGCGACGCGAGGATGGATCGCACCAGCCGCTGGAGCGGCTCCTTCCACGTGGGCAGCAGGTCGAGGTCGTTCCCCGCGAAGGAAATCGCGACCGCGGGCACGGCGAGTGAGATGGCCTCCATCGCGGCCGCCACGGTGCCTGAGTACAGAACGTCCTCGCCCATGTTGGGCCCGTGATTGACGCCCGAGATCACGATGTCGGGCGGCTCGGGCAGGATTTCCTCGATGGCCAGCATCGCGCAGTCGGTGGGCGTGCCGTCCACGGCCCAGCGGCGCGGGCCGCGGGCCATCCCGCGCAGCGGCCGGTGCAGCGTCAGCGAATGGCTTGCGCCCGATTGCTCGCGGTCGGGCGCGACCACGAACACCTCGCCGGCGGCGGCGCACACCTCGACCGAGAGGTCGAGGCCGCGCGCGTGGATGCCGTCGTCGTTGGTGCAGAGGATTCTCATGCCGCCATCGCCCCCGGCCCTTTGAGGATGCGGCGCCAGTGGCGCAGGAAGACGCCGGCGAGCCGCAGCGTGTCGGCGACGTACCTGAAGTGGCTCGCCGCGCCCTCGTAGACCGTGGGGATGTCCACCGCCGCGATTCTAAAGCCGCGCTGCGCCGCCTGGAACAGGAACTCGGTCTCGAACTCGTAACGGCGGCCGCCGGGGCGCACCGCGGCGGCCACGGCCCGGCTCATCGCGCGGAAGCCGGACTGCGAGTCGGGCACGCGCACGCCCAGCGCGCGCGAGACCAGCGTGCTGGAGAGCCAATTGCTGAGCCTCCGGCTGGCGGGCATCGCGCCGGCTCCCAGGTGCCTCGCGCCGACGACGAGGTCCGCCGAGCCGGCGAGGATCGGCGCGAGCAGCGCCGGAATCGCCTCGGGCGCGTGCTGGCCGTCGGCGTCGAGCGTGACGGCGAAGCTCATGCCCTCGAGGGCGAGGGCCGCGGCCAGTCCGGTCGCCAGCGCGCGCCCCTTTCCCTGGTTGGTCTCGTGGCTCGCGACGGCGGCGCCGGCCGAGAGGGCGCGCGCGACAGTGTCGTCGTCGGAGCCGTCGTCCACGACCAGCACGGTGGCGCCGGGACTCGCGCGCCGCACGCGCTCGATCACGTCCGCGATGCGCGCGCCGGCGCGAAAGGCCGGCACCACGACCGCCACGGCGCCGGGGCCCGGAGCCGGCACGTCACTCCTCCGGCACGCGGCGCGGCGCCGGCTTCTCGCCGTTCAGGATCTGCATCAGCTGCTCGAGCTCGGCCTTGAGCTCGCGCACCATCTCGACCGTGAGCGCCTCGTGCGCGACCGGCTTCAGCTCGCCGGTGCGGCGATAGTGCTCGATCCGCAGGCGTGCGCCTTCGATGGTGTACTTCTCGGTGTACAGCAGGTGCTTGACCAGCATGATCAGCTCGATCTCGCGCCGCTGGTAGACGCGGTTTCCCGAGCGGTTCTTGGCCGGGTTGAGGAACCGGAACTGGCTCTCCCAGTAGCGCAGCACGTGTGGCTTGAGATCGGTGAGCATGCAGACCTCGCCGATCGAGAAGAACTCCTGCACCGGGCCGGCGGTGGTGGTCATGCGCCGACCTCGCTCTTGAGCTCGCGCTCCATGAGCTCGACGATGGCCTGCCGCGCCGGCTTCTTCTCGAACAGGACGCGCACGACCTCGCGCGCGATGGGCAGCTCGATGCCCACCCGCTCGCCGAGCGCCACGGCCGCCCTCGCCGTCCCGACGCCCTCGGCGACGCTGAGCCGCTTGGCCATAATCGTCTCGAGGCTCAAGCCCTTCCCGAGCTCGAAGCCGAGGCTGCGATTGCGCGACAGCGGTCCGGTCGCCGTCAGGATCAGGTCGCCCATGCCGGCCAGGCCGGCGAACGTGAGCGGCTTCGCTCCCAGCGCGACACCGAGCCGGGTGATCTCGGCCAGGCCGCGGGTGATCAGCGCCGCGCGCGTGTTGTTGCCGATGCCGAGCCCCTCGAGGATGCCGGCGGCGATCGCGACCACGTTCTTGAGCGCTCCGCCCAGCTCGACCCCGATCGGGTCATCGTTGGTGTAGACCCGGAACGTCCCGCTGCTCATCACCTTCTGGGCCTGCTTCGCCGCGTCGAGCGAGCCCGCGGCTGCGGCCAGCGTCGGCTGTCCCTCGTACACCTCGCGCGCGAAGGTCGGGCCCGAAAGCGCGATGATCCGATCGTTGCCCGGCAGCACCTCGTGCAGCACCTCGGTCATGCGCTTGAGCCCGGCAGCTTCGAGGCCCTTGGAGGCGCTCACCACCAGCACTCCGGGCCCGACGTGCGGCGCCGCCGCTCCCATCACCGCGCGCACCGCGTGCGAGGGCGCGGCGGATACGATGACCTCGGCGACGCTCACCGCCTCGCTGAGGTCGGTGGTCGCGCGGATCGCCTCGCTGAGCGGCGCCTCCGGCAGGAACAGGTCGTTCCGGTGCCGCCGGTTTACTTCCTCGACGACTTCCTTCTCGTAGGCCCAGAGCACGACCTGCTCGCCCTTCATGGCCAGCAGGTTCGCGAGCGCCGTGCCCCAACTGCCCGCCCCCACGACGGCGACGCGCGTCATGTCGCACCGGCCGGCGGCCCGGTCTGCTTGCTGCGGCCGAACCGGTTCTCGGTTCCGTCTATCAGGCGCTTGATGTTCGCGCGGTGGGTGAACACCACGAACGCCAGGATGATCAGGGCGGCCGTGGTGACGATGCCCCAATGCGGATACAGGGGCGGCACGGCGGCGGCGAACGCGGCGACGGCGAGCATCGAGCCGAGCGACACGTAGCCGGTGAGGCGCACCACGATCACCCAGACGACGATCCCGACCAGAACCGCCCCCGGCACGAGCCCGGTGAACACCCCCGCCGCCGTCGCGACGCCCTTCCCGCCCCGGAACCGCACGAACGGGGAGAAGACGTGGCCGAGGACCGCGGCCAGGCCCACCACCATCGGCCAGTACTCGGACGGCGAGCCGCCCAGCCGGTTGTGGTGGAACACGCGGGCGAGGACGACGGGGACCGTGCCCTTGAGCACGTCGATCACGCCGACCGGAATCGCGACTTTGAGTCCGAGCGCACGGTAGAGGTTGGTCGCGCCGAGGTTCCTGCTGCCGAACTCGCGCAGATCGATGCCACCCTTCCAGCGCGCCGCGAGCAACGAGGTCGGGATCGAGCCCAGCAGGTAGGCCGCGATCAGCCACCCGATGATCGCCACCGTCGGCGGGGTCATGGTCATCGTCATCGTGCCCGCTCCCGCTTGCGCGCGGTGAACCGGACCCGGATCGGTGCGCCGCGGAACCCGAAGCGCTCGCGCAAACCGCTCATCAGGTAACGCTTGTAGCTCTCGGGGATCTTGTCGGGGCGGCTGCTGACGATCGCGAACGTCGGGGGCGCGGTGTCGATCTGCGAGCCGTAGAGCAGCTTCACCTCGGCGCCGGCGGCCTGCGGCGGCTGGAGCCGCTCCACCAGCTCGCGCAGGGCGCGGTTGATCTCGGCGGTCTTGATGCGCACGTGGCGGGCCTCGGCAGCCTCCACCACGGCGTCGAGCACCTTCTGGGCCCGCTGGCCCGTCTTCGCCGACAGGTAGATGAACGGAACGTCGGCGAGGAACGGCGCGCGCTTGACGGTCTCCTCGTAGCCCGCCTCGGCCGTCTTGTGATCCTTCTCGACCAGGTCCCACTTGTTGACCGCGACCACGAGGCCCGTGCCGGCCTCCCATGCCTGGCCGGCGATCCGGAGGTCCATCGCGTGCAGCCCGCTGGCGGCGTCGATCACGATCACGCACACGTCGGCGCGCTCGATCACCCGCTGCGTGCGGAGCAGCGCGTAGAACTCGACGGCCTCGTCGATCTTGCCGCGCTTCCTCAACCCCGCCGTGTCCACGAAGTTCAGCACCCGGCCGTTGTAGCGCAGCGGCGTGTCGATGGCGTCGCGCGTGGTGCCCGGCTTCTCGGACACGATGAGCCGGTCCTCGCCGAGCAGGCGGTTCACCAGCGACGACTTGCCCACGTTCGGCCGGCCGATGACCGCGACCTGAATCTCTTCCTCCTCGGACGGTGCCGGAGCCGGCGGCAGCGCCTCCACCACGGCGTCCAGCAGATCGCCGATGCCCTTCCCCGTGGCGGCCGAGACGGGCACCGGGTCGCCGAGGCCGAGCTCGTAGAAGTCCAGGTGGCGTCGCTCGCCCGCCAGGTTGTCGGCCTTGTTGGCGGCGAGGATGACGGGCTTGCCGGCGTGGCGCGTGTACTCGACGATCTCCTGGTCGGCCGGTGCCGGGCCGGTCTCGACGTCCACCAGGAACAGCACGACGTCGGCCGCGTCCACCGCCATCTCGACCTGGGAACGGATCGCCGCGTCCATCGGCTCGTCCGAGAGCGGCAGCAGGCCACCGGTGTCCACCAGCCAGAACCGGCGCCCGTTCCATTCGCTGCGGCCGAAGTGGCGGTCGCGCGTCGAGCCGGGCCGCTCGTCCACGATCGCCTGCTTGCCGCCGCAGATCCGGTTGAAGATCGTGGACTTGCCCACGTTGGGCCGCCCGATGATCACGACCGTGGCCGCGCGGGCGCTCACGCGTGCACCTGGGCGAGCGCGTCCGTGAAGTGGTAGGAGAGTGCGACGCTCATGGGCGCCGCCCTCTCGATCGAGGCGAGCGACACTTCATCCACGAAGCTGCCGTCCTCGTTGACCGACTCGGCGGGCAGGAGTGCGAGCGCGCAGTCGCTCCTGCCCTTGAGCGCCGCGCGAAACGCCTCGCCCGGCAGCAGGCCGGCGCAGGTCACCGACGGGCCGTAGTAGGAATTCTCGAGCACCGCGAGCTCGAACGCGCCGCCCGTCGCCTTCTCGAGGGCGGGCAGGATGTGCGGCATCAGCCGACCCATCGCCGTGCCCGTGCACACCAGCACGCGCTTGCCGGTGAGGTCGCTCAGCGAGTCCAGCTCCGACTCCAGCAAGCCTTCGAGATACCGCACCGCCCCCACTCCGTTCTCGACCTGCGGGAAACCGTCGTAGTTCTCCGCCCTGGGGAACGGCGCATCCGCGAGCTGGTACAGCTCGTCCGATCCGTAGACCCAGCCCTCGCCGCGCTCGGTTCGCGCGCGCTCCGACCAGCGCTCGACCACGGCGATGGCCGCGGCCGCCTCGGCCGAAGTCGGCGCGCGCACCAGCTCGTGCTTCGAGAACCGGGTGAGCGCGACCGGCACGACCGACGTGGTCAGGATGGGCGCGCCCATCGCGTAGAGATCGGCGAGCGAGCGCTCCAGCACGGCGCCGTCGTTCACGCCGGGCACCATCACGATCTGCGCGTGGAACTGGATGCCGCCGGCGGCGAACATCGCGAGCTGCCCCAGGATCGCCGGCGCCCTCGGATTGCGCAGCAGCGTGCGCCGGACCTCCGAATCGGTCGCGTGGACCGAGACGTAGAGCGGCGAGAGCCGGTACTCCAGGATCCGCCGCACGTCCTTGTCCTTGAGGTTCGACAGCGTGGCGAAGTTCCCGTGCCGGAAACTGAGGCGGTAGTCGTCGTCGCGGATGAACAGCGTCTTGCGCGAGCCCTCGGGATTGCCGTCCACGAAACAGAAATCGCAGCGGTTGGCGCAGCGGCGGATCCTCGGCGCCTCGAGGCTCACGCCGAGCGGGAGGTCCTCGGGGCGCTCGATGTCGAACTCCACGTCCTGCCCCGCCCTCGTGCGGGCAGTCAGCACGAAGGCGAGGTCGGCGGCCAGGAATTCCCAGTCGAGAAAGTCCACCAGCTCCCGGCCGTTGATGGCCAGGAGCTGGTCGCCAGGCGCGAGACCGAGCTCGGCACCGAGGGAACCGGGGGCGATGGCTGAAACGCGCAACATGTAACCTGAAATGATAGCGCGTAAAGCCTTCGTTCACAATGTGTTCTGCGATCTACTTCAAGCTGCCTAAGAGGCCGGGCCGCACCTGAGGAACTGGATGAACGCCTGTCCCCGGCCTCAAACGACGAGCCCCGCGCATCCAGCGGATGCGAGGGGCCGGGGAGAGCGGGCGATGGGAGTCGAACCCACGACGTCCAGCTTGGGAAGCTGGCATTCTACCGCTGAATTACGCCCGCGAAGAGGCGGAAGCTAGGAGGCCCCCGCCCCGTGTCAAGATTCCCTCAGCTGACCTTGGTCCGGTATGCCGTGATCCCGCGACCGTTGACCTGGAGGTTGAAGTCGTACGCCTGGCCAGGGCTGCCCGTCGAGTTGAGCGCCGGCACGTCCACGTGCTCGGACGTGACGACCTCGCCACGCGCGCTGAGGAGTTCGATCGTGAGCGTGAATGGTGCATGCTCGCGGTCCTTGAGGTTCCGCACCGCGCCCCGGATGTTCGCGCTCGAATCGTGCGGGTCGAACCGGGTGATCGTGACCTCGATCGCCAGCGAGTCGGCATGCATGAGCGCCTGGAGCGTCGAATCCCGGTAGAGGCGCGCCGTCGCATTGTACTGGGCCGCGGCGGGCAGCGAGTCGCGCCGGGAGCGCAGGATCGAATCGCGGCGGGCGTAGGTGTGGCCGACGTTCTGATACGCGGCCGCCAGCAACTGCCACGAGTGACGGCTCAGCGAATCGAGCGCCAGCAGCCGCTTCGTCGCGTCCAGCGTGCGCGGCACGTCGCCCGCGGCCAGGTACGTGTTGGCAAGGTTGTAGGCGGCGTCGCGGAAGGCCACGTTCTTGCGAAGGCTGCCTTCGAAAGCCAGTGCAGCGCGCTGGAACAGCGCGTTCTTCTGCACCGTGTCGGTGCGCACCGTGTCGGCGACGGCCAGGTTGAAGAGCGAAACGCCGGTGTCGAACAGCTGGAAGCCGTCGAGCGAGTCGGCGTTCGCGAGAATCGAATCGTAGACCGCCACGGCATCGGCGGAGCGGTTCTGGAGGCTCAGCACCGTGGCGAGCGCGCTGCGCGCCGCCATGTCGCGGGGCCGCATCGCCGAGTATTCGCGATACAGAGACTCGGCCGCCGTCAGGTGGGTGTTCTTCAGCTCGAGTCGCGCCGCGTTGATCAGCGCCGACGCGCGCACGTCGGCCCGCGCGGGATCGCTGCCGGCATGCGCCGCCAGGCGGAACACCGCCACGGCGCTGTCGTCCTTCTGGAGGTTCAGGAACGCGACGGCCATGTTCATGTACCCGCTCGGGTCGTCGCGATAGATCAGATTGCCCCGACGCAACAGCGTGAGCGCCGAATCGTAGCTCTGCGACTGCAGCTGCCCGACCGCCAGCTGCTGGATCGGAATCCAGACGTTCTTCCGCAGGCGCTTGATCTCGTCCGTGCACGACTGGTCAGTGGCCGCGAGCGTCGCGGCCCTGGTGAACGACGAGTCCGCCCCCGCCAGGTCGCCGAGCAGCAGGTACGCGCGGCCGAAGAAGAACCACGTGGAGAAGGGGTCTGCCCCGCCCGCCTCACCAGCCTGAAGCGCGTCGTTGAGGGTACGGAGGGCGTCGTTCGCCATGCGGCGCTTGGTGTCCGCATACGACGAGCCCTCGGCCAGGCTGAGGTGCTGCTGGGCGCCGTTGAGCCGGAAATTGCCGCGGTACCGCAGGCTGTGGCATGCATCGTCCTGCGCCGCGGCCTGAGACGGAAGCGCCAGGGCCACGAGGCCCGCCACGAACAGGACGCACGAAACGATCTTCACGATTGCTCCCTTGCACCCGCGTTGGTCGGCCTCGAGCAGCACTCGATCGGTCATGCCGAAGTGCCGAAATGTGGTTACTTGAGGTCCCTGCCGTAAAGGACCCCGGCTCCCGTGTTGAACACCACGACGTCCTCATCGGTCGCAACCGCGCCCGCCGCGAGCAGCTTCTGGAGCGCGGCGACGGCCGCCCCTCCCTCCGGGCAGGCGTCCACGCCCTCCAGGGTACTGAGCAGGGAGGCCCCTGCGGTCAGCTCGCGGTCGGTCACGGCGACCGCCCTGCCCCGGGTCTCCTTGAGGGCCCGCAGCATGAGGGGACCACCCAGCGGCCCGGGCACCCGGAGGCCCGCGGCCACGGTTTGGGGATCGGGCCACGGCTCGGTCCTGGCGGCGCCCTTCTCGAACGCGCTCACCACCGGCGCGCACCCGGTGGACTGGACCGCGACGAGCCGGGGCGGCGGAGCGCTCACCCAGCCCGCTTCAATCAGCTCCTTGAACACCTTCCACATGCCGATGAGCCCGGTGCCCCCGCCGGCCGGATAGATGATGACGCCCGGGAGCCGCCAACCCATCTGCTCCGCAATCTCCAGGCCGAGCGTCTTCTTGCCCTCGATGCGGTACGGCTCGCGCAGCGTCGACAGGTCGAACGCAAGCGCTTGGGCTGCGTACTCGCGAGACAGCTTGCCGCAGTCGCCGATGTGACCATCCACGGTGATCAGCTCCGCGCCGTACGCCGCCATCTGCCCGAGCAGCGGTGCCGGAGTGGTCTTCGGTGCGTAGACCCGCACCGACGCCCCGGCCCGCGCGCCGTACGCCGCGGCCGCGACGCCCGCGTTGCCGGCGGTCGGGAGCGTGAACTTCCTCGCCCCCGCCAGCGTGGCCCGCGTGATCGCGGCCGAGAGGCCACGCGCCTTGAACGAGCCGGTTGGATTGGCGGCTTCGTCCTTGATCCACACGCTGCCGAGTCCCAGGCGCTCGGCCAGGCGATGCGCGCGCAGCAGCGGCGTCCCGCCCTCTCCGATCG
>JBIOIA010000010.1:0-28019 GCA_044449445.1 Gemmatimonadales bacterium | reverse complement strand
TGGTGCGCTACGCGCTGGGCTGGGCGCGCGACAACAATCTCAAGGTCGTTCCGTCGTGCTGGTTCGTCAGGATGCTGATGGACAAGGAACCGGAATGGCAGAGACTGAAAGCCGGAAGTTGAACGCCGAAAGCTGAGCGTCCGCCGCTAGGGGATTTCCTCCGTGTCGTTCGGTGTGTTTCCACTTACCAGGTTGTTGCGCAGCACCGCGCCCGCGTCGCGCAGGCTCATGCCGCCGCCCTTGCCCGCCTGCGGCGTGCGCCGGAAGTGCGAACGGCCGTCAGCCGGATGCGCGACGTTGCGGCTTATCACGTTGCTGTCGAGCGTGTTCGGCAGCCGCCGGGTAAGCTGGCCCCACGCCCAGAGGCCGGCGCCGCCGAAGTCCTCCCCGCCTTCGTTCTGCGAGATCAGGTTCGCGCGCAGCGTCGCCGCCGCATAGAACAACACGACCCCGCCACCATACCGGCCGCGATTATGGGTGATCATGTTGTGGTCGAGGATCGGGTCGCCGAAGCCGACCCGCACGCCCCCGCCGCCGGCGCTCAGCACGCCGTCGCGCGCGGAGTCGGCGCGGTTGCCGGTGATGTAGTTGTTGCGGATCGTCGGGCCGGCCAGATCCACCAGGATGCCGCCACCCTCGCGGAACAGGATCTTGTCCTTGTTGTCGTACCACACCGTGCCCGTGCCGCCCGTGATCGTGAAGCCCTCCACCACGGTGGTCGAGTCCTCGAACTTGTAGATCGTGATCACGCTGCCCGAGTCCGGGTGGCTGGGGCGCGAGCCGTCCAGGATAGTGCGCTCGATCAGCGAGAAGTCGTGGGCCAAGATGAACTCGCTCGCCAGCACGATGTTCTCCCCGCGCAGCCGCAGGTTCTCGACGTAGCGGCCGGGCGCGACCAGCACCGTATCGCCCGCGCTCGCGCTGTCGATTGCCTGCTGCACCGTCGGCAAATCGCGCGGCACGCGAATGGTGCGGGCCGCGCGCACGGCGGGTTGCTGAACCAGGGCGGCGAGCAGCAGGGCGTGGATCACGCTTTCATGATAGCCGGCCATGGTCGGCATGAGATAGTGCAGCACTGAAGGAAGTCTTCATCATCGTGGAATGGCTTCGGACCCTGCGGCGCCGTAGATTGCGTGCTCCACATGGCCATACGCGCCGTCACATTCGCCAGCCACGATTGCGATGCCTTCGTCGAAGAGGTGAAGGCGAAGGTCGCGTCGTATTTCGAGAGCCGTCACCTCTCGACCAAGGCGAGCGCCGGCATGGTCCTGAAGACCGTGATCCTGTTCGCCGCCTTCTGGGTGCCCTACGGCCTGATCCTGAGCCGGCAGTTCGGCCCGTGGCAGATGCTCGGCCTGTGCGTCGTCATGGGCGTCGCATTGGCGGGCATCGGATTCGGCGTCAGCCACGACGCGCTGCACGGGGCGTACTCGAGCAACCCGAAGATCAACACGGCGCTCGGCCTCAGCTTCGACCTGATGGGCGCGAACGGGTACATGTGGAAGATCACGCACAACGTGGTCCACCACACGTACACGAACATCCATCCGATCGACGAGGACCTCGAAGTCACGCCGCTGCTCCGGCTCTCGCCGCTCGCGAAGCACCGGCCGTTCCACCGGTTCCAGCACTTCTACGCGCTGTTCGCGTTCAGCATGTCCACGCTGAACTGGGTGTTCTGGAAGGATTTCGATTATTTCACGCGGCGCACCATCGGGCCGTACATCGACAAGAAGCACACGGCGGGCCAGATCGCGCTGCTCGCGTTCTCCAAGGTGTTCTACGTGTTCTGGTCCATCGTGCTGCCGCTGATGGTGCTGCACATCGCGCTGTGGCAGTTCGCGATCGGCTGGCTGGCGATGCACCTGGTGGGCGGCACGATCCTGGGCGTGGTCTTCCAGCTCGCGCACGTGGTCGAGCAGACGGCGCACCCGGTGCCCGACGAGCTGGGCCGGATGCCGAACGGCTGGATGGTCCACGAAATGCTGACGACCGCGAACTTCTGCACCAGGAACCCGCTGATGTCGTGGTACGTGGGCGGGCTCAACTTCCAGATCGAGCACCACCTGTTCCCCAAGACGTGCTCGGTGCACTACCCGAAGATCCAGTACATCGTCCGCGAGGTCGCGGCGAAGCACAACATTCCCTATTACGAGAACCCGACGTTCTTCGGGGCGCTCCGATCGCACCTGCGCATGCTGCGCCGGCTCGGCAGCGGGGAGTCCCCGAACATAATCCGTCACGCGGTCGCCGCCGCCTGAGGCAGAAACGCCTGCGCGATCCCGCGCCGCCGACTTCCGGGTCGGCGGCGTTCGTGTTTCGGGGGCCGCCCTCGCTATTGTTGGCGGAGTAATCTCACGTTCATCGAGGTGATTCCATGCGCCAGCTCGCCGTCGCCCTTCTGTTCACGCTGCTCGCCGCCCTCCCGCTCGCGGCGCAGGAGCGCCAGGTCGTCCAGCTTCCCGGGGCCACGCCCCAGGGCCTGCCGTTCTCGCCGGCCGTCCGGGCGGGCAACGTCGTGTACCTCTCGGGCCAGATCGGCTTCCTGCCCGGTACGCGCCAGCTCGCGCCCGGCGGGATCGCGGGCGAGACGCGCCAGGCGATGGAGAACATCCGCCGCGTGCTCGAGGCCTCGGGCAGCTCGTTCGCCCGGGTGCTCAGGTGCACGGTGTTTCTCGCCGACATCGCGGACTACGCGGCGATGAACGAGGTCTACGCGACGTTCTTCCCGTCCGACCCGCCGGCCCGTTCGACGATCGCCGCGAGCGGCCTCGCGTTCGGAGCGCGGGTCGAGATCGAGTGCATGGCCGTCACGGGCGCCTGATGTACGATGTGATCGTGGCCGGGCTGGGGGCCGTCGGCAGCGCCGCGGCATGGCAGTGCGCGCGCGCCGGCATGCGCGTGCTCGGCCTCGACCGGTTCCGTCCGCCGCATGATCGCGCGAGCCACCACGGCGGCTCGCGCGTCATCCGCGAGACCGCGTTCGAGCATCCGCGTTACGTGCCGCTGGTGCGCCGGGCGTACGAGTTGTGGGACGAGCTCGCGGCCGAGACCCAGAAGCGGGACCTGCTGATTCCCACGGGCGCGCTGTACTTCGGCGTCCCGACGGCCTCGGTCGTGACCGGCTCGCGCGCCAGCGCCGCCGAGCACGGCGTGCCGTGCGAGGAGCTGACGGCGGACGAGATCGCGCGTCGCTGGCCCGCGTTCGCGCCGGAGCGGGGGGCGGTCGGCGTGCACGAGAAGCGCGCCGGCATCCTGCGCCCCGAAGCGTGCATGCAGGCGTCGCTCGGCGCCGCGCGTGCCGACGGCGCGCATCTGCGGCTTGACGAGCCGATGCTGCGGTGGGGCTCCGACGACAACGGGGCCTGGGTCGAGACGCGGCGCGGGCGCGAGACGGGCGCACACCTGATTCTCGCGACGGGCGCGTGGATGAAGCCGATCCTGAACGAGATCGGGGTGCGGGCGTGGGTGGAGCGCGTCGTGCAGCACTGGTTCAAGCCGGTGAAGGAGGAGACCGGGCTCCTGCCGTCGGACATGCCGATCTACCTGTGGGAGGGCGCCGACGGTGTCATCCTGTACGGCTTTCCAGTGCTCGATGGCGTCCTGAAGTGCGCGGTGCATCACCGCGGCGCGGACGTGACGGTCGATGACGTGGTGCGCGATGTGAGCAAGGGCGAGGTGGACGAAGTGCGCGGTCGGCTCGCGAAGCTGATCCCGGGCGCGGCGGGCCCGCACGTCCGCTCGGCGGTGTGTCTGTACACCAACACGCCCGACGGCGATTTCCTGATCGACCGGCACCCGCAGCATCCGAAGGTGCTGGTGGCGAGCGCCTGCGCGGGGATCGGGTTCAAGTTCGCGCCGGCCGTCGGCGAGATCCTGGCCGATCTCGTCGCCGGGAAGATCCCGCGATTCGACCTCGCTCCGTTTTCCTTCGCCCGGTTCCGCTGATCAGGGATCGATACCGAAGGGATCTCCGGGCGGAGCGACCAGTGCGCGCGAAGGCTGCGGCGTCTCCCGGCGCTCCAGCCAGCGCGTGAAATCCCCGGCCACCTGCTGCCATTGGGCGCGCGCCGCGTCGCTCCCCGAGCGCGCGAGCAGCCGCGCCCGCGGCACCAGCGTCGTCATCTTGTACTCCGCCATCGCCCGCACCTCGGGTGCGGCGTCCCGGTCCGCGGCGAGGTCGAGCAGCCGGTCGGCGACGGCGCGTCCCGCCACGCGCAACAGCGCCGCGCGATGCTCGCCGCCCGCATCGGGCTGCCACGTGCGCGTAACCAGCGCGTCGATCGTCTCGGCGAGCGAGAGCGCGTGCGGGTCGCGGGCGGCGAACTGCGCGAGCCGTGCGGCCCGGTCGCGCTGCAGGATCAGATCCACGATCATGCTCGCCAGGGTGCGCGCCGCGCCCAGCTCGTCGAAGGCCGGGCGGGTGCGGGAGCCGAACAGCTCGACCGAGCGCCCGTAGCCGAAGGGGCGGGGGCCGAGCAGCGCGACGACCGTGTCCGGGATCGACAGCTCGGCGGGCTCGAGCGCTCCCAGCAGCTGCGTCAGCGCGGCGCGCTGCGCCGCGGCGCTGAGCGGGCGCGTTTCGGGCTGCCCGTCGCCGCGGACCGCGTTGGCGTATTCCATTCCTCCGACCGCCTTGGCGAGCGCGAACAGCGCGAAGCGGTGCCAGAAGTAGATCGGCACGAAGCGCTCCTCGAGCAGGCCGATGGGTTCGCCGGGGCGGATGTTGCGCTCGCCGAACCGCGCGATCGCGACCCTCCGCACGGCCATCTGGTGCCGCAGGAACTCCGCCGGCGTCGCGGCGTCGTCCCACAGGTTGGCGCGCGGGTCCGATCCGTACTCGGGCCGCGCGTCGCCGTCGGAGAGGAACAGGTAGCCCTTCTGGAGGCCGTCCTGCATGATGGCCCGCAGTGAATCGGCTTCGTGCTCCGGGGGGAAGATCCCGTAGCCCCAGTGGATCGCCCACACGTCGTAGGCACCCGGCCCGGTCGCGTAGGCACGGGAGATGTCGATGTCGCCGCCTGCGCCCAGGCGGACGCGCGGCGGCGGGTAGTCCATCACCGAGCCACGCTCGTACGTGGACGCGATGTAATTGTGCGCCAGGCCGAGCGTGTGGCCGATCTCGTGCGCCGTCACCTGGCGCACGCGGGCGAGCACGAACGCCGTGTCCGCGGCCGACGAGTCTGCGCCGAGCAGCCCGGCGTAGAGGTTGTAGTCGGTGCGCGCGCGGTGCGAATCGAGCCGCGCCATTCCCTTCAGTATCTCGCCGGTGCGCGGATCGTCGATCGAGCCGCCGACGGACCAGCCGCGCTCGTTGCGGTTCTCCCACTGCACGACGTTGTAGCGCGCATCCATCGGGTCGGCGCCTTCGGGCAGATCCTCCACGCGGAATCCGCCGGGCAGGCCCGCCAGCGCGAAGGCCTGCTCCCAGAACCGCGCGCCCTCGACGGTGGCGGTGCGGATCGGCTCGGGGATGCCCCGGTCGATGTAATAGACGATGGGGTCCTTGACCGGCGAGCGCGGATTGGACGGATCGGTGCGCTCCAGCCGGTGTCTCGCGATCCAGCGCTGCTCGAGCGGCGCCTGAATGGGCTGGGCGAAGTCGTGAAACGTGATGCCGAAGTAGCCGATGCGCGGGTCCGCTGCGCGCGGCCGGTATGCGTCGTCGGGCAGCGGCAGGAACGACATGTGCTCGCGCAGCGTGATCGCGGTGCCCTCGGGCGCGATCTGCGAGACGATGGGGCCCGGACGGCCCGGGGTGGCGAACGTCAGCGCCACGTCCACCTCGGTGTTGGTCGGAAAGCCGCGCGTGTAGGGCCGGTACACCGACGAGCGGTCGCGCGCGAGCGCGTAGGCGCCCTGCTGCGCGGCCTGGAGCGTGCCGGTGACGTCCATCCAGTCTCTCACCACGTAGTCCGTCGCATCCACCAGTAACCGGCCGCCCTCGGCGGCCACCAGCGGCAACGCCGCGACGGTGCTGGGCGGGAACGCCTCGGCCACCGTGCGCGCGTTGGCGCTGGTGCCGGAGGAGCGGTAGCGCCAGTTCTCATAGACCACCAGCACACGTGTCCCATTGCGTTCGAAGCGCGCGACGTCGCAGCCGCCGTTCGCGCCGCGGTCCAGCCCGATCGGGTTGGAGCCGAGGCCGGTCGCGAGCTCGGTGCACACCAGCATGCGCGCGGTGTCGCGCGGCAGCTCGGCGAGCAGCTTGCCGTTCTCGCCGTCGAGGTACAGCGGCAGGAACCCGTCGCGCTTCTCCATCCGGCTTGTCGCCGCGGCGATGTCGGTGCCGACGGCCGGGCGCTGTGATGGGGCCGGCGGCGTCTGGGCGGTCGCCGACCTCGCGAGACTCGTCAGGGCGAGGAGCAGGGCAGGCAGGCGTGTCATTCGGATCCCGTCGTGTGGCGGTGTGCGTGCGAGTCGGATCGGGCGCCCCGGCTCAGGGTCGGGCGGCGGCAGGCTGGAGCAACTCGATTCGGCGCCCCGCGATCAGCCGCGCCGGGTCGTTCCGCGGAGCGAGCGCGAGGTACCGCTGGAACGAGGCGATCGCCCGGGTCGAGTCGTTCGAGGTGTCGAGCGCGCGCGCCAGCAGCAGCCAGCTGCCCGAGGCCCACGGCTCGATCTCGGTGGCGCGGCGCAGGTGCGCCAGCGAGGAATCCCGCTCTCCCCGGTTGCCTAACGCCGCGCCGAGCGTCACGTGCGCGAAGTAATCGTCCGGCTGGAGCCCCAGCTCGCGTTTCAGCGCGTCGATCGCGCTCGTCGTGTCGCCGGTGCGCAGCCCGAGCACGCCGAGGCGCAGCCAGGCGGGATAGTACGAAGCATTCGCGGCGGTGGCGTTCTGGTAGGCGTCGCGCGCCGCGGCCCAGTTGCGCGTGTCCTCGAGCACCCGGCCGAGCGCGCACTGGTAGGCGGCCGACGTCTCCCAGACATGGTGCAGCTCGTCACCGCCGCGCGCGCGGTCGATGGCGTGCGTGAAGTTCGCGCGCGCGCTGTCCATCTGCCGCAGCTCGACGAACGCCGCACCCCGCTCGGCCCACATCCAGTCATGCTCGCGGCTGGCCAGCGCGTTGCCCCAGTACCGGACCGCACTGCTCAGCTCGCCGTGGCTGTAGGCGAAGACCCCGGCCAGGTAAGGGTCCGTCTCCCGGAAGTAGCGCTCCATCTGGGCGACCTGCTCCGGGTCCGAGATCGCGTCGCCGCGACCCAGGAACTCATCGCGCGGGATGGACTCGCGGGCGTACGCCTTGAGGAGCGGCTCCTCCAGCCCGCGGTGTACGAACGGATCGAGGGCGATGGCGCGCAGCCGCAGTGAGTCGATCGCCACGACCTCCGGCACCTGGAGCGTCCGCGCCTCGCGGAGCACGTAGCGCACGTAGCGCGACGGATCCCGAGCCAGCTGCGCCTGGTACTGGCCGTACCACACCTGCGCCGACAAGGGGTCGAGCCGGGCCGCCCACCAGAAGGCGTCCGCCGCGGCCCCGGGATTCCGCTCCAGGCGCTCGGCGCCGAGCTGGAAGTAGGACACGGCGTCGTTGGTGTCGGCGTCGCCGGACAGGTGGGGCCTCCGGGGCGCACGCTGGGCCTCCAGGGGCAGGGCCATCGCGCCCGTGAGCAACAGGAGGAATCTCAGCGTCCGGAGCCTAACCATGGCCATGACAATGGAGCGGCTCCGGCGCCGGCGCAACGTGGCCGTTTGACCGGAGCGGCCCATCCATCGAGATTCCGTGCATGGAGGAGATCAAGATCACGGCGGAGCCCGCCGACGTCCAGCACTGCAAGTTCGTGGTGAGCGTGCCGCTCCTGGATGGCGGCGTGCGGCGCTTCGCGGGAGCAGAGGAAGCAATCGGTTCCCCGCTGGCCGAGGCGATCTTCAGGGTCGCCGGCGTCAGCGAGGTCATGGTGTCCGGCCATACCGTGAGCGTGACCAAGGACGACGCCACGCCGTGGCAATCGGCCGGCAAGCAGGTCGGCGCCGCGATCCGCGCGGCCCTCGCCTCGGCCGCGCCGCCGATTGCCGCGCGCCCCGCGTCCGACGAGCGCGGTGCCGACGACGCGCTCTACGACAAGGTGTCGATGGTCTTCGATACCAGGATCAATCCGATGGTCGCGCGGCACGGCGGTCACGTGGATCTCATCGACGTGCAGGACGCCGTGGTGATGCTGCGGCTCCAGGGCGGATGCCAGGGATGCGGCATGGCGGACGTCACGCTGCGCCAGGGAATCGAAGCGACGCTCAAGCAGGTTGCGCCGGAAGTGCGCGGCATCGTCGACGTCACCGACCACAGCTCCGGCAGCAACCCCTACTTCGCCGCCGCCAAATAGCGCGCTCGGCGCGAGTTGCGCGATCAGCGCAGCTCGCGCAGGACCTTGTTGGCGATCTTCTGCACACTCGACTGCGATGACTCCCGCATGTCGTAGATGTCCATGATGTACGACGCTCGCCATGCGACGTCGCCGCGCTCGCGCTGCCGCAACATCACCAGCAGCCGGATATCGCGCGGGTTGCCCCGGTAGGGCGGCGGATACATCCCGTAGGGACCGCCCCATCCGCCGCCGACGCCCACGAAGGTCCCTCCGCGGCGCATGAGCGCGCCGCTGAGGTCGAAGCCCAGCAGGAACTCGGCCTGTGACGGGTCGTCCGCCTTGTGAAAGCCCTTCGCCTGCATCGCGGTCTCGGCGGCGCGCCGGAACCGCTGCGAGAAGATCGCGTCGTCGAACGGGATGTTCCGCGCCTCGCCGCCCATGCCGTAGCGCGGGCCCATTCCGCGCGGACGCTGGCGCCCCTCGTCCGTGGTGTCAGGGGCGGGCGGCTCGTACGGCGAGCGGGGCATGGGCGCCGTCTCCCAAGCCCACGTGGCGCCCCGCGGGACCGGAATGCTTTCGTCCCGGTCGCTGCGAACGGCCGGCGCACAGGCCGCGAATGCAAGGGCGCCGCAGGCCACCACCATAGAGAATTGCGTGCGATCCCTGGACATGGGTCCGGCTCCGTTCTCCGTTGAGAGGCGCTGCGCGGGTCGCCCGGGGCGGGGAGCCGCGTTGACCGCCGGGCGGCTCCTGGCCGATCTTCCGGCGTGCCGCCCCGTGTCCTCCTGCTGCTCCCTTCTACCACCTATCAGGCCGGCGCGTTCCTCGAAGCCGCCCGACGATTGGGCGCCGACGTCACGGTTGGAACCGATCACGCCAGCGTGTTCGGCTTCTCGCAGCCGGACAACCTCCTCGCATTGGACTTCAGGAGCGTCGACAACGTCACGAGGCGAATCATGGAACTCGCCACCCGGAATCCCGTGGCGGCCGTGTTCGGCGTGGACGACGAGACGGCGGTACTCGCGGCGGCGGCCGCCCGCGCCCTCGGGCTCCGGCACGCCGAACTCGAGGGGTGCGAGGCCGCGCGCGACAAGTTCCGGCAGCGCACGCTCCTTGCACGCGCCGGGCTGCCTGCGCCCGCGTTCGCGCTGCACCGCTTCGACGACGACCTCGCGGGCGCGGCGGCTGCCCAGGCGTATCCGTGCGTCCTCAAGCCGCTGCACGAATCCATGAGCCGCGGGGTGATGCGCGCCGACGATTCGGACGGCTTCGTCCGGGCGGCCGAGCGGCTGCGCGGAATCGTGGGAGCGAGCGGGGCGCAGCCCGAGTTCCTGGTCGAGGCGTTCGTGCCCGGTGTCGAGCTGGCGCTCGAAGGCTGTCTCGAGGACGGACGTCTCGTCGTGCTCGCGCTGTTCGACAAGCCCGATCCGCTCGACGGTCCGTTCTTCGCGGAGACGATCTACGCGACGCCGAGCACGCTGCCAATGGCCGACCAGCGGCGCGTGACCTCCTGCGTCGAGCGCGCCGCCCGTGCCATCGGTCTCACCCGCGGAAGCGTGCACGCCGAGGTGCGGCTCAACGACGCGGGCGCCTGGCTGATCGAGCTGGCGGCCCGGCCCATCGGCGGGCGGTGCAGCGCGGTGCTGCGCTTCGGCCCGCACGGTCGGGTCTCGCTCGAGGAAGTGCTTCTGGAGGCTGCGCTGAAGGCGTGGGAGCGTGGGAGCGCAGGAGCGTGGGAACGGGAGAGACTTGCCGCCGCGGTGTACATGATCCCGGTGCCGCGGGCCGGTACGCTCTTGGGCGTCAGCGGCGTGGACGAGGCGAAGCGGGTCGCTCGCGTCGAGGACGTGGTGATCACGGCGCACGTCGGCCAGGCGCTCGAGCCGCTGCCCGAAGGCAACCGTTACCTGGGCTTCATCTACGCGCGCGCAGAGCACAGTGAAACCGCCGTCCAGGCGGTCCGGGCCGCGCACGCGAAGCTCGGCTTCGAGTTAGCTTAGACCGCATGTCTATCGTCCGTTCGCGGGTCCTGGCCGGCCTTCTGGCCGGCACGGCGCTCGTTGTCTCGCGCCTCCATGCCCAGTCCCTCGCCGATCGCTACCGCCCCCAGGCCGACAGCATTCTCGCCTCCGCGCTGCGCGACAGCTCGGCCTGGAACCGACTCGCGGAGCTGACCGACCGGTTCGGCAACCGCCTGTCGGGTTCGGCCGCGCTCGAGCACACCATCGACTGGGTGCTGGAGCAGATGCGTCGAGATGGCCTCGACAACGTGCGCGGCGAGCCGGTGATGGTGCCGCATTGGGTGCGCGGGGAGGAGTCGGCCGACCTGGTCGAGCCGCGCGCGGCACACCTCTCGATGCTGGGACTGGGCGGCAGCGTGGGCACGCCGGATCGCGGAATCACGGCGGAGGTGCTGGTCGTTTCCTCGTTCGATGAGCTGACCCGCCGCGCCGCCGAGGCGCGCGGGAAGATCGTGCTGTTCGACGAGCCATACGTGAGCTACGGCGCGACCGTGCGCTACCGCTTCGGCGCCGCGGTCGCGGCGGCGAAGCTGGGCGCCGCTGCGGCCCTGATCCGCTCGGTGGCGGCCTACTCGATCCACTCGCCGCACACCGGCGTGATGGGCTACGACTCGATGACGCCGCGGATTCCGACCGCCGCCCTTGCCGTCGAGGACGCGATGATGCTGCATCGCATGCAGGACCGCGGACAGCACGTCGTCGTGAAGCTGGTGATGCACGCGCAGACTCTGCCCGACGCGCCCTCGCGCAACACGATCGGCGAGCTCGCCGGACGCGAGCGGCCGCAGGAAATCGTCATCCTGTCGGGCCACATGGATTCATGGGACGTCGGCACCGGCGCGATGGACGACGCGGGCGGCGTGGTGGTGAGCTGGGAGGCCGTGCGGCTGCTGAAACGCCTCGGCCTGGTTCCGCGGCGCACGATCCGCGTGATCGGCTGGACCAACGAGGAGAACGGGACGCGCGGCGGCGACGGCTATCGCGACCGGCACGCGGCGGAGCTGGACGATCACCTGCTGGCGATCGAGAGCGACGGCGGCGTGTTCAAGCCGAACGGCTTCGGTTTCACCGGCAGCGACAGCGCGCGCGCGATGGTGCGGGACATCGTGACGCTGCTGCGTCCACTCGGCGCCGACACGATCGACCGCCAGGGTGGCGGCACCGACATCGAGCCGATCATGACACGCGGCGTGCCGGGCATGGGCCTGGGCACGGATGGTTCGAGGTACTTCTGGTTTCACCACAGCGACGGCGACACGGTGGACAAGCTCGATCCGCGCGAGATGGCGCAGTGCGTCGCGGCGATGGCGATCATGGCGTACGTGGTGGCCGACATGCCGGAGCGCCAGCCGCGCGGCCCGGCGGCGCCTTCCCCGGAGCGTTAGGCGGCGGGCGGACTGGCGGACCGGCGGACGGAGGCGGCCACGCTCGAGGCGCTGGGATGGAACGAGCGGTTCGCCGCCGGCTTCGCCGCGCTCGGGAGCGCGCGACTGGTCCCGGCGCGCGTGGCGGTGGAGCATCGCGCCAAGTACGAGGTCCTGTCGGAGCAGGGCGAAGCCCTGGCATCGGTGTCGGGGCGGCTGCGGCACGAATCGCGCGGGCGGCTCGACTTGCCGGCGGTCGGCGACTGGGTCGCGGTGTCGCTGCGCGGGGACGGGCCGGGGACCATCGAGGCCGTGCTGCCACGGACCAGCGTGTTCACCCGCAAGGCCGCGGGAAGAGAACGCGCCGACCAGATCGTGGCCGCCAACGTGGACGTCGTGTTTGTCGTCACGTCACTCAACGCCGAATTGAGCGCGCGGCGTCTCGAGCGCTACCTCACGCTCGCGTGGGAAAGCGGCGCCGCGCCGGTCGTCGTGCTGTCGAAAGCCGATCGAGCCCTTGACCGGGCGGACATGGTGCGTGCAGCCGAGACCGCGGCGGCCGGCGTGCCGGTGATCGTGACCAGCGCCAAGACCGGGCTCGGCGTGGACGCGCTGCTGGAGCTTCTGAAGCCGCACCGGACCGGCGCGCTGCTCGGCTCCTCGGGCGTCGGCAAGTCCACGCTCATCAACCGGATCCTCGGCTTCGAGCGGCAGGCGACGGGCGAGGTCCGCGAGGGCGACGACAAGGGGCGCCACACGACCACCCGGCGCGAGCTCGTGCTGCTGCCGGGCGGCGGCATCCTGATCGACACGCCGGGCATGCGCGAGCTCCAGATCGCCGAGGCGGGCCACGGGCTGCTGAGCGCGTTCGACGACATCGAGACGCTGGCGGAATCGTGCGCGTTCGGCGATTGCACGCACGGCCCGGAGCCGGATTGCGCGGTGAAGGCGGCCGCCCAAGCCGGCACGCTCGACGCGGCGCGGCTGGCGGGGTTCCACAAGCTGGTGCGCGAGCTCAAGACACGCGCGAGCTGGGAAGACAAGCGCGCCGCCTCGGAGGCCAGGGAGAAGGTGAAGGTCGCGGACCGGGCGCTCCAGAAGCGCCTCAGAGAGAAGAGGGGGCAGGGATGAGGCGGCAGGCGGCAGGCGGCAGTGGGTCGCAGGCGGCAGGCAACAGGCGTGCGATGATCATATCGTTGGTGCTCCTCGCTGCCGTTGCATCCACCGGCGCTGCGCAAGAGACCGATGCGGGTGTGTTGCGGCTCTATCAAGGCAGCATGGAGCTGGGGCGCGAGGTCTTCCGCGACGACGGCCGCGTGCTCGAGTCCACGGTCAGCATCCCGATCCTCAACGTGAAGATCGTCTCGTGCCTCGAGCGCACCGAGGCGGGCGCGCCGGTGCGCACGGAGATGCGCGTCTACGATCTGCGCGCGGACACGCTGCAGCGCACGTACCAGGCCGTCCTGGACCGGGATACGATGCGCATGACGCTGACGACCGCGACCGGCACCCCGCGGACCTGGGCGAAGGCGTTCACTCCCGACGTGATCGCCGCGGACCAGAACATGTCGCTGTACATGCTGCTGGTGCAGCACTCCCGGGGCCGGGAGCGCACGTGGCGCGTGTTCCTGCCCAACGCCGACAGCGTGTTCGATACGCACCTCGCATGGCGCGGCGACAGCGCCGACGTCACGATCGGCCCGCAATCGCTCGTCATGGTGCTCGGCGCCGACGGCCGCGTGCAGTCGGTCGACATCCCCGTGGGAAGGGTGCGCTACGAGCGCTTCCACGGCATGCAGCTCGCCGACCTTCCGCCCATGACGGGCCTGATCCGCCCGGCGGCCGACTACAATGCGCCCGGCGGTGCCGTGTACACGGCGGACGAGGTGCGGGTGCCCGTGCATCCGCTCCGGGGCGACACGTTCAGTCTGGGATGCACGCTCACCAAGCCGATCGGCGCCACGGCGCGCGTTCCGGCCGCGATCACGCTGACGGGCTCGGGCCTCCAGGACCGCGACGAGAACCTGTGGCCGCTGGTGCCCGCCTATCATCTGTATCGCCAGGTCGCCGAGCGGCTCGCGCAGGCCGGGATCGCCGTGCTGCGCTGCGACGACCGCGGATTCGGTGCCTCGGGCGGATCGCTCGACAGCGTGACGATGGTGGATTTCGCCGCGGGTGCGGCGGCCCAGCTCGCGTACCTGAGGGCGCGCGGCGACATCGACGGCGCGCATCTCGCGGTGATCGGGCACAGCGAAGGTGGCATCGTGGGGCCCATGGTCGCGGCGGAAGACCGACAGCTTGCCGCGCTCGTCGTGATGGCGGGCACGGGCAAGACGATGGCGCTCGTCGTGCGCGACCAGGCTCTCTATTCCGTCGAGCGCGCCCAGGGCATCACCGATTCGCAGCGCGCCGCCGCGCGCGAGCAGGCGCTGATCTCGGCCGATCAGTTCGTGAACTCGCCGCTGCCCTATATGCGCCAGGCGCGCGACTACGACCCGCTGCCGACCGCGCGGCGCGTGCGCGCTCCCGTCCTCATCGTGCAGGGCGCGGTGGACCGGCAGGTGAGCGCCGGGCAGGCCGACACGCTGGCGGCCGCGATGCGCAGCGGCGGCAACCGCGACGTGACGGTGCGGAAGTTCGACGGGTTGAACCACCTGTTCCTGCGCTCGCCGAGCGGCACCGGCGCGCCCGATGAGTATGCGTCGCTCACCGATGCCGCCGTGCCGGCCGAAGTCCTCGACACCATCGCGACCTGGCTCGCCGCGAGACTCAGGCGGTGAACGCTTCGAAGGGGCGCCTCGGCGTCATCTTCCTCACCGTGTTGATCGACCTGATCGGGTTCGGCATCGTGATCCCGATCCTCCCGTACTACGCCCAGCGCTTCGGACAGCACGGCCTCGGATTCGGGTTGCTGGTCGGCGCGTACTCGGGGATGCAGTTCGTCTCGACGAACGTCCTGGGCCGGCTCAGCGACCGGTGGGGACGCCGGCCGCTGCTCCTCGCGACGATGGCGCTCAACGCCGTCGGCTACATCGGCTTCGCGTTCGCGGGATCGTACGGCGTGCTGCTCGCCGCGAGGCTCGTGTCCGGTTTCGCAGGTGGCAACATCTCGGTCGCGCAGGCGTACGTCGCGGACATCACGACCGCCGAAGGTCGCTCGAAGGGCATGGGCATGATCGGCGCCGCTTTCGGCCTGGGGTTCATCATCGGCCCGGCCATCGGCGGGCTCTCCGGTCACTTCTGGGGCCACGCGGCGCCGGGCCTCGTGGCGGCCGGTCTCTCGCTCGCCAACCTCGCGCTGGCCTGGCGCATCCTGCCGGAGTCGTTGCACGAGCATCACCGAACCCACAGGTCCATGTTCGAGTTCGGGCACTTCGGCGACGCGTTCGCGCACCCAGAGCTGCGCTGGCTGCTGGTGGTGTGGTTCCTCTCGCCCGTCGCGTTCGCCGGCTACACGGTCGTGCTGCCGCTCTACACCACCATCGCCTTCGGGTGGCGCGAGCTGCAGCTCAGCTACCTGTTCATCGTCATCGGCGTCGTCGCCGCGATCGTGCAGGGCTGGGGATTCGGACGTCTGACCCAGCGCACCGGTGACAGGCCGCTCCTCATCGCGGGCTTGTTCGGCATGGCCGCCGGGATCCTGGTGGTGCCGTTTGCGGGAAGCAGCGGCGCGCTTTACGGTTGGACCGTTCTGCTGGCGTTCTCGAACAGCATCTTCGGGCCGGCGGTCTCGGGAATGACCTCGGTGCTCGCCGATCCCAGGGAGCAGGGGACGGTTCTGGGCGTCGCGCAGTCGCTCGCCGCGCTGGGCCGACTCTCGGGGCCGGAGCTGCTGGGCACCACGTACGACAAGGGCGGCGCCATCCTGGCGTTCAGCGTCGCGGCGGGGATCATGGCCTTGGGCGGCTTCGTGGCCATGGCGGTGCCGAAGAAGGAGAGCGTGCGGGTACCGCTCGAAGCCGCCCCGAACGTGGAGACCCCGACATGACGGATCGGCCGTTCGTCAAACGGCATCACTGGATCGTCCGGCTGACGCACTGGGTCAACACCATCGTGCTGGTCGGCATGATGGCGAGCGGATTGCAGATCTACGGCGCGTTCCCGCGCTTCGGCCTGCGCGGCACCAGGTTTCCGCTGCCCAGTCCGTTCGAAGGACACGGTCTTCCCGAGTGGGCCCGCCTCGGCGGCTGGCTGGCCGGCGGGCTCAACTGGCACTTCTTCCTGATGTGGCCGCTCGCGCTCAACGGGCTGCTCTACCTGCTGTACCTTATCGTGTCCGGCGAGCTTCGCATCCTCGCGTTCCGTCCGCGCGACGTGCCGCGCGCGATCCAGATGCAGCTCTATTACCTGAGGTTGCGCAGGGACCATCCGCCCCAGGGCAAGCACAACGCGCTCCAGAAGGCGGCCTACTCGTTCATCGTGGTGCTCGGCGTGCTGTCGGTGCTGTCGGGGCTCGCGATCTGGAAGCCGATCCAGCTCGGATTCCTCACGGCGCTGTTCGGCGGCTACGAGTGGGCGCGCTACTGGCACTTCGTCGCGGTGTGGCTGTTCGCGGCGTTCATCGTGGTTCACGTCGCGCTGGTCTTCCTGGTGGATCCCGCCTCGCTGCGGGCAATGATCACCGGATGGTATCGGGGGAGGTTTCCCAGTGACGGGGCGTGACCAAGAGTACGATCGCCGACGTTTCTTGATCGCGGCGGCGACCGCCGGCGCGTCCTCGCTGCTGGCGGCGTGCGGGTGGAGCGGGGGGCCGTTCGCCGGGAAGCTGCGCAGCTTCGGGAATGTGAACGACCGCGTCTCCAGGCTGCTGTTCTCGAACCGCCTCGCGCGCGAGTATCCTGTTGCGCAGCGCACGCCGGACGCGAGCTTCCCGTCCTACTACGTGAGCGACGGGATGCCGATGCTCATGGATGCGGCGAAGTGGCGGCTCGAGGTCGGCGGGCTGGTGCGCCGGCCCGGCGTGTTCACGATCGAGCAGCTCCAGGCGTTGCCCCGGGTCTCCTATACGGTCAAGCATCACTGCGTCGAGGGCTGGACGGCGATCGCGAGCTGGAGCGGCGCGCGGTTCTCCGCGCTCGCCGAACGCGTCGAGCCGCTGCCCGTGGCCCGTTACGTGAACTTCCGCTCGTTCGACAGCGGCTACAGCAACGGTTGGGACATCGCCTCGGCGATGCATCCGCAGACGATCCTCGCCTACGCGCACAACGACCGGATGCTGCGGGCCGATCACGGCGCGCCGCTGCGCCTCTATTCGCCGACCAAGCTCGGTTACAAGCTCACGAAGTACCTGCTCTCCGTCGAGTTCACGGCCGAGCGGCCGGGCGGCTACTGGGAAGACCAGGGCTACCCGTGGTTCGGGGGCCTCTGAGCGTGGGTGTCGTCGGCACGAGCGTGCCACGCAAGGACGGCGCCGCGAAGGTCGGCGGCACCGCGAAGTACGTGGACGACATCACGCTGCCGGGCATGCTGCACGGCCGCACCATCCGCTCGACGATCCCAGCCGGCCGCGTCACCGGCATCCGCTTCGATTTCGACACCACCGGCTTCACGATCGTGGATTACCACGACATCCCCGGCAAGAACGTCGTCGCGCTCATCGCTGACGATCAGCCTTGCTTGGCGGAGACAAACGTTAGGCATGTCGCCGAGCCGATCGTGCTGCTCGCGCACGAGGATCGGGAGAAGCTGCTCGCGGCGAACGTGGTGATCGAGTACGAGCGCACCGAACCGGTGTTCGATCCGCTCCGCTCGCAGCAGGTCCTGAAGCACATCCTGATCGAGAAGGGCCGGATGTCGTACGGTTTCGCCGCCGCCGACCTGGTCCTGGAGGGCGAATACCGCACGGGCTCGCAGGAGCACGTGTACATCGAGACCAATGGGTTCATCGCCGTGCCCGAGGCGAACGGCGGCATTACGGTATACGGCTCGCTCCAGTGCCCGTTTTACGTCCACAAAGCGCTCACCCACCTGCTCGGCATGCCTAACGAGTTGGTACGAGTAGTTCAGACGGAGCCTGGCGGCGGATTCGGCGGCAAGGAAGAGTACCCCTCCATGATCGCCGGCCACGCCGCGCTGCTCGCGAGGAAGTCCGGCCGCCCGGTGAAGATCGTGTACGACCGGGCCGAGGACATGTGGGCGACGACCAAGCGCCACCCGTCGATCGTCAGACACAGGACCGGCGTGACGAAGGCGGGCAAGCTGGTCGCGATGGAGATCGAAGTCATCCTGGACGGCGGCGCGTACGTCACGCTGAGCCCGGTGGTACTCTCGCGCGGCTGCATCCACGCGGCCGGAGCGTACCGCTGCCCCAACGTGCGCATCGATGGAAGAGCCGTGTTCACGAACACGAGCCCCAACGGCGCGTTCCGGGGCTTCGGCGCGCCGCAGACCGAGTTCGCGATCGAGGTCCACATGGACCGGATCGCCGACGCGCTCGGCATGGACGCGGTCAAGCTGCGGACGATCAACGCGCTCAAGCCCGGCGACATGACGGCGACCGGCCAGCGGCTCGGATCGGATTGCAGCGCGCTGATGGTGCTCAAGGAGGCGGTCAAGCGCTCGGGCTACAAGCGCAAGCGCGAGGCGTGGCGGGGCACGGGCCGTGGCATCGGGCTCGCCCTGTTCTATCACGGCTCGGGCTTCACGGGCGCGGGCGAGGTGCGCCTCGCCTCGAAGTGCTCGCTGGCCACGACGGAGCACGGCGTGAAGATCCTGGTCGCGAGCACGGAGATCGGGCAGGGCACGCGCACGATGCACGCGCAGATCGTGGCCGATACGTTAGGCGTGCCGTTCGACGAGGTCGAGGTCGCCGTGCCGGACACGGCGGTCGTGCCGGACAGCGGGCCCACCGTGGCGAGCCGGACCTGCATGGTCGTGGGGCGCATCCTCGAGCGGTGCGCGAGCGAGCTCAAGGAACAGCTGGGCGGCCTGACGCCCGCCGAGCATTTCAGGAAGCACGGCGCGACCCTCATCACCAAGCAGTACGAGCCGCCGCCCGGCATCGTCTGGGACGAGGAGCACTGCCGCGGCGACGCGTACGCGACCTACTCGTGGGCCTGCGACGTGGCGGAGGTCGAGCTGGATCCCGACACCTACGAGGCCAGGACGACGAAGATGACGGTGGTGCACGAGTTCGGCCGGCCGATCCATCCCGTGCTCGCGCGCGGCCAGATCGAGGGCGGCACGGCACAGGGCGTCGGATTCGCGCTCATCGAGCACGTCGTGATGAAGGACGGCGCGATGACCAACGCGCAGCTCACCAACTACACCATTCCCACCACGCTCGACACGCCGCGCATGGACGCGATCATGCTCGAGAACCCCTACCCGTACGGGCCGTTCGGCGCCAAGGGCGTGGGCGAGCTCCCCATGGACGGTCCCGCGCCCGCGATCGTGAACGCGATCCGTCACATCGGGCTCGACGTGCGCGAGGTGCCGGCGCTGCCCGAAGTGCTGATGCGCGCGAAGCCGGTGGCCGGGGCAAAGGCGCCGGCCGCGCGGCGGGGCTCGGCCGCGTGATCTTCAAGCTCAACGGCAAGGAGACCGATGTCGTCGCGCACCCGATGAAGCGGCTGCTCGACGTGCTGCGCGAAGAATGCGGTCTCACGGGCACGAAGGAGGGTTGCGGCGAGGGTGAGTGCGGCGCCTGCACCGTTCTCATCGACGGCGAGCCCGTCTGCGCGTGCCTGGTCCCGTTCGCGCAGGTGCACGATGCCGAGGTCATGACGATCGAGGGCCTCGCGGGCGATCATCCGCTCCAGCACGCGTTCGTGAACGAGGGCGGGGCGCAGTGCGGGATGTGCACGCCGGGCATGATCCTGGCGGCCGTGGCGCTCGGGCCCAGGCCGTCGCTCGAGAAGATCCGCACCGGACTGGCCGGCAACCTGTGCCGCTGCACCGGCTACGAGGCGATCTACCGCTCGATCCGCGCGGCGTACCAGAACGGCAAAGGCGTGGGAGCGTGGGAGCGTGGGAGCGTGGGAGAGGAGAAGCCGGCGTGAGAACGGCGATCTCGACCCTCGAGCTGCTCGAGCCCAGGACGCTCGTCACGGCGCTCAAGATGATGCGGACCAAGGGCCCGGTGACGCCGCTCGCGGGCTGCACCGATCTCTTCGTGAACCTGAACTTCGGGACGTTGCCGGCGGGACGGTTTCTCGACCTGTCCCGCCTCGGCCCGCTCCGGAAGATCGGGATGGAAGACGATGTGCTGGTGATCGGCGCGTGCGCCACGTTTCACGACATCATCCGCTCCAAGCTCGTCCGGCAGCGCCTGCCGATGCTGGCCCTTGCCGCGCGCGAGATCGGCGGGCCGCAGATCCAGAATCGCGGTACCCTGGGCGGGAACATCGCCAACGCGTCGCCCGCGGGCGATTCGCTTCCCGTGCTCGCGGCCGCCGAGGCGGTCGTGGTGCTGGAGAGCGTGGAGGGGCAGCGCAGCATCGCATTCACCGAGTTCTACACGGGATATCGCGCCACCGTCCGCAGGCCTGACGAGCTGATCGTGGCGGTTCGCGTCCCACCGGTTCAGGGTGCGCAGTGGTTCCGCAAAGTCGGGACGCGCGCCGCGCAGGCGATCTCGAAGATCGTGATGGCCGGCGTACGCTCGGCGCAGCCGCGGATCGCGCTGGGCAGCGTCGCACCGACCGTCATCCGGCTGCCGAAGACCGAGGCCGCGCTCGCGGGCGCCGGGATCGACGAGGCGTGCCGCATGCTCGAGTCGGAGATCGCGCCGATCGACGACGTGCGCTCCAGCGCCGAGTACCGGCGGCGCGTGGCCGTCAATCTGCTACGTCGCTTCTGGAGCGATACCAAGGCGATCGGCACGTCCGGCTCAACTCCTCTCCCGACGGGGGGGTAACGTGCCTCAGGCTCTGTGGCACCGCGGCAGCGCCCGCGCGATCACGGACGGCGTGCGGCGCATCTCGGACCTGCCTGACGCCGAGGCGGCGGCGGAGCTTGCGCGGTGCTGCGCGTCCTCGCGGTGGGTCGAGCGGATGCTCAGCCAGCGCCCGTTCAAGGACTCTGACGAGGTGTTCGAGTCGGCGGAGCGGATCTGGCGCGACGTGACGCCGGCCGATGGCGCGTCGGAGGAGGAGCTCAAGCTCATCCGGCTCCGGCTGGAGAAGCTGCTCACCCTATGAGCGTCACGACCCACGTGCTCGATACCGCGTCGGGGCTGCCGGCCTCCGGCATCAAGGTCTCGCTCGAGACGCTGGCGCCTGGCGACAAGTGGACGCCGGTCGCGTGGGCCACGACCGACGACGACGGCAGGGTGAAAGAGCTGCTGCCGCCGGATTTCCAGATCGAGACCCGGCGCTACCGGCTGGTGTTCGACACCGCGACGTACTTCCAGGGCAGGGGCGTGGACGCGTTCTATCCGGTGGTGATCGTGGTGTTCGAGGTCCTGGACCCGCACGATCACTACCACGTGCCGCTGCTGCTCAGCCCCTACGGGTACTCCACCTACCGCGGCAGCTGATCGTCAGCCGTTGTAGATCCTGCCGCTGGTCCTGCGGTACAGCTCGATCACCTCGCGCGCCTCGGATCGCAGCACCTCGCGTACGACCTCGATGCCGCGGTCCTGCAGATACTTGTAGGACTCGGGAAAGACCGGCCCTTCCTCGAAGTTCAACTTCGTCGCGTCGTCGCGGTGGGCCCCGCACACCACGCGCTTGACCCCGCTCCACAGGATCGCGCCCAGGCACATGGCGCACGGCTCGCACGAGGTCACCAGCTCGTGGGCCGGCATGAGCGGCGCCGAGAGGGTGAAGGAGCCCAGCCGCTGCTGGGCGATCATGAAGGCGACCATTTCGCCGTGCAGCACGCAGTTGTTGAGCCGCACCACGCTGTTCATCCCGACGCCCACGAGCTTGCCGGTGCCCTTCTCGAACACGGCCGCGCCGAACGGGCCGCCGGTGCCGCGCGTCACGTTCTCGCGCGCCAGCGCGATGGCGAGCCGCATCCTGTCCTGGTCCCCCGTGATCGGGCGGTCCCACTGGACCACCTCGTCCACCCAGGGCGGAAGATCGATGCGCACCGATGGCAGGATCGTCACGGGCGGAACATACGCGGGAGAGCGGGAGAGTGGGAGAGTGGGAGAGTGGGAGCGTAAGAAGCGCGTCAACCGGCCGGATACGCTATTTTCCGACATGAGCGATCCCGTTACGGCGGCCGTCTACCGGACCATGAACGCCGGCTTCGTGCAGGAGATGTACGAACAGTACCTGCGCGAGCCGGCCTCGGTGGACCCGGAATGGCGCGCCCTGTTCGAGAACGGGGGGCGGGGGCTGGAGCCGGTCGCTGGGGCGGTGCCACAGCAAGTCAAAAGTCCAACGCTGAAAGTCGAAGGGCGGGAGGCGCCAGCACCTGCGATGGCCGGCGCAGCGCAGCCCATGAAGGGCGCGGCCGCGCGGCTCGTCGCCAACATGGAACAGAGCCTCGGCGTGCCGACCGCGACCGGCTTCCGGGACGTTCCGGCCCTCACGCTCGATGAGCGCCGCAAGGCGCTGAACGCATCGCTCGCGCCGAAGAAGATCTCCTACACGCATCTCATCGCCTATGCGCTGGTCCAGGCCGCGAAGCAGTTCCCGGTCATGACCCACGCCTTCGCTTCGATCGAGGGCGCGCCGCACCGTATCGTGCCCGACGGCATCTCGCTTGGCCTCGCCGTGGACGTCGAGAAGAAGGACGGCTCGCGCGCCCTCGTGGTGCCGGTCATCAAGCGCGCCGACGCGATGGACTTCGGCGCGTTCCACGCCGCATACGAATCGCTGGTCGCCCGCGCCCGTGCAGGCCAGCTGCTGCCCGACGACTACAAGGGCGCGACGATGACGCTCACCAATCCCGGCACGATCGGCACGGTGGCATCGGTGCCGCGGCTGATGTCGGGGCAGGGCTCGATCATCGCGACCGGCGCGATCCGTGACGGCGGCGGCCCCAGGATCATGACGATCAGCAGCACCTACGATCACCGCGTGATCCAGGGCGCCGAGTCGGGGATGTTCCTGCGCCTGGTTGACCAGCTGCTCCAGGGCGAGCAGGGGTTCTACGAGGGCATCTTCAGAGGCGCCGGAGCGTCGGAGCGCATGAGCGGGGAGCCTGAGACGGTGGAGTCATCCGCTCCTGCGCTCCCACGCTCCCACGCTCCTGCGCCTTTGACGGTGGATCTGAAGTCAGTCGCCGCGTCGATGGCGCTGGTGCGCGCGCACCGTCTCCACGGTGTGTCGCTCGCCCATCTCGATCCGTTAGGCGCCGAGCCGCCGGGCGATCCGGCCTGCGAGCCCGGTCATCTCGGCTTGACGCAGGAGGTCATGGCGAGAGTCCCGGCCGACGTCCTGCGCGTTTATGTGCCCGGCGCCACCATGGCCGAGGTGTTTCCCGCGCTGCGCGCCGTCTATTGCGGGACCATCGCGTACGAATTCGAGCACATCGCGAGCCACGACGAACGCGTGTGGCTGCGCCAGCAGGTCGAGACCGGCGCCAACCGCCGGCCGCTGCCCGCCGCCGAGAAGCGCAAGCTGCTGGGCCGGCTCACGGCCGTGGACGCGCTCGAGCGCTTCCTCCACAAGACGTACCTCGGCCAGAAGCGGTTCTCGATCGAAGGACTCGACGTCGCGGTGCCGATGCTCGATCTCATCGTCGAGATCGCGGGCGAGAGGGGTGCGCACGACGTCGTGATCGGAATGGCGCACCGCGGCCGGCTCAACGTGCTGGCCCACGTGGTCAACCTGCCCTACGAGACCATCCTCAACGAGTTCGAGAGCCACGGGGCCGGCGGCGCGATGAAACCGGAACGGGGAACGGGCGACGTGAAGTACCACCACGGCGCCGAAGGGAGCTTCGAGACGCCGTCGGGCCGGCGCGTCACCGTGACGCTCGCGCCCAACCCGAGCCACCTCGAGGCGGTCAATCCGGTCGTGGAAGGCCGCACCCGCGCCGAGCAGACCCAGCGCGCCAGGCGCGAGGCAAGCCACGACGACGAGCTCGCCTTGCCGGTGCTGCTCCACGGCGACGCAGCGTTCACGGGCCAGGGCATCGTCGCCGAGACATTCAACCTCGCCAGGCTCGAGGGCTACGCGACCGGCGGCACGGTCCACGTCATCACCGACAACCAGATCGGCTTCACCACCGATCCCGAAGACTCCCGCTCGACCGACTACGCGAGCGACCTCGCCAAGGGCTTCGACGCGCCGATCGTGCACGTCAACGCGGACGACCCCGAAGCGTGCCTTACCGCGGTGCGACTCGCGATGGCGTACCGCGAGCGCTACCACAACGACGTCGTGATCGACGTGGTCGGCTACCGGCGCTGGGGCCACAACGAGGGCGACGAGCCGTCGTACACCCAGCCGCTGTTGTACGAGAAGATCCGACAGCACCCCACCGCGCGGCAGGTATACGCGCGGCAGCTCGCGGGCGAGGGCGTCATGACCGCCGCAGAGGCCGACAAGCTCGCCGATGGGGCGTATCAGCGCCTTGCCGAGGCGCAGGCGGCAGTGAAGCGGCGGCTCGCCAGCGAGGCGCCGCACCAGGAGCCACGGCACACCGGGGCGTTCGCCGCCGTGAGTGAGCCCGGCACCGCGGTGGATCGCGCGCGGCTGCTCGAGCTGAACGACCAGCTGCTCGCGGTGCCCGCCGGCTTCACCGTGAACCCGAAGCTCAAGAAGCAGCTCGATCGGCGACGCGAAACCGTCGGCCCCGAAGGCGGCATGGAGTGGGCGCACGCCGAGGCGCTGGCCTACGCGTCGCTCCTCGCCGAGGGGGTGCCGGTGCGCCTGTCCGGCCAGGACGCCGAGCGGGGCACGTTCAGCCAGCGGCACCTGGCCCTGCATGACGCGAAGGACGGCCGGCGCTGGGCGCCGATCCAGAACCTCGCCGCCGCGAAGGCGAGCGTGGAGCTCTTCAACAGCCCGCTCAGCGAGTACGCGTGCCTCGGCTTCGAGTACGGCTACGCGGTCGCCGCGCCGGAGGCACTGGTGCTGTGGGAAGCGCAGTTCGGCGATTTCGCCAACGGCGCCGAGATCATCGTGGACCAGTTCATCTTCGCGGGGCTCGCGAAGTGGGGTCAGACGTCACGGCTCACGCTGCTGCTGCCGCACGGCTACGAGGGGCAGGGTCCCGAGCATTCCTCCGCGCGCATCGAGCGATTCGCCGCGCTGGGCGCCGAGGGCAACATCCGCGTCGCCAACTGCTCGACACCCGCGCAGTACTTCCACCTGCTGCGCCGCCAGGCGCTGCACGAGGAGCTGCGGCCGCTGGTCGTGTTCACGCCCAAGAGCCTGCTGCGGCTCCCGGCCGCCACGAGTCACCTGGACGAGCTGTCGAGCGGCGCGTTCCAGCCCGTGCTCGACGACCCCGCCGCGTCCCAGCGCCGCGCGCAGGTCACCCGGCTCCTGCTGTGCAGCGGCAAGGTCTACTACGACCTGCTCGCCTCGCCCGAGCGCGAGCAGGCCGCGCACGCGGCGATCGGGCGCGTGGAGCTGCTCTATCCGCTGCCGAGGGCGGAGCTGGCCGAGCTGCTGGCGCGGTATCCGGGCCTCAAGGAGATCGTCTGGGTGCAGGAAGAGCCGAGCAACATGGGGGCGCGCAAGTTCATCACGCCCGAGCTTCGGCGCCTCGCCCCCTCCGGCGTGCAGGTGCTCGAGGTCTCCCGGCCCGAGCGGGCGAGCCCCGCCGAGGGCTATCCGGCCGCGCACGCGGCCGAGCAGGCGCGCATCGTGAGGGAAGCGCTGTCTTGACGTAGTCGGCCCCGTATCCCATCCTAGCCGGTCCCCAATCAGAGGTCTTCAATGGAATTCGTCGGGCAACTGTGGCTGCCGATCGTGGTGGCCGCCGTCATCGTGTTCATCACGTCCGCGGTGATCTGGATGGCCATGCCGTGGCACAAGACGGAATTCGAGCCGCTCCCCGACGAAGACGGGCTGATGGCCGTGCTCCGCAAGGGCAACGTCGGTGCGGGGATGTACCTGTTCCCGTTCATGTCCGGCGAGATGCGCAAGGACAAGGCCAAGATGGAAGCCCACATGAAGAAGTGGGCCGAGGGTCCAGCCGGGACCGTGAACGTGGTGCCGAGAGGCCCCATGAGCATGGGCAAGATGATGGCGCAGTCGATCGTATTCTACCTGATCGTCAACATCTTCCTGGCGTACATCGGCGCCCACACTGTCGTCGGGCACGCGACGTACCTCCAGGTGTTCCGCGTGATCGGCACCGTGGCCTTCATGACGTACTTCTTCGGGACCGTGCCGTGGTGCATCTGGTTCGGCCATCCGTGGAAGACGCAATGGCTCCAGATCATCGATGCGCTGCTGATGGCGTGCATGACGGCGGGGACGTTCGGCTGGCTGTGGCCTAGATAGCCAGGTAGGTCCGCTTGTGCAGGAAGCTGTTCTCGTTGCCGATGACGAGCCCGTCGAGGATCCGGTCGATCCCGACACCCTGCGAGACGAGGAGCCGGTCGGCACGTACGCCCGGCGGAAGATCGTAGCTGACGTCGACCGAGTAGCTCCCGCCCGGCCCGATGGCGCGCTCCAGCACCGAGCGGCCGTCGGGCCGGGCCGCGTAACGCCCGCCGTCCGAACCGATCACTTCGACCTGCACCTCGTACGGGCTCAGCGTCGCCCGGCGCGCGCTGCTCGAGAAGCGCAGCGTGATGACGTGGTGCCCGGAGTCCCGCGTGCCGTCCACCGCGACGCCGATGTGACAGTCGAGGAAGAACCCGCAGAAGTACTTCGTATCGCCGGGCCGAAGCACCTCTTCACGGCTCGCCATCCCGGACACGACGAGTAGCACGGCATAGGTCGCGATCCAGACCGCCGCGGCGAGCGCCGCGAAGCCGGCGCGCGCTCTCGCGCCCGTGATCGCGAAGAACCCCGCGCCGAGCAGCAGGCCCATGACGCCGAGCACCGATCCCAGCAGGAACAGCGTATTCATCTTACGGCCACAGCCAGCCGGTCCGCCTTCGGCAGAAGACCGAAGCGACGTTCCCGGGCTCGAAACTCCCCGACCGCCGCCGCCAGGTCCGCCTTCGTCCACTCCGGCCACATCTTCCTGCTGAACATCAGCTCGGCGTACGCGCACTCCCACAGCAGGAAGTCGCTGAGCCGCTGCTCGCCGCCCGTGCGGATGAGGAGGTCCACGTCGCGCGCGGGCTCCCGCTCGTGCATGGCGTCGCCAAGGAGCAGGGCGAATAGCGCACGATCCAGGGCCGGCGAGCTGTCCTCGCGGGCGCGCCGCGCGGCCTCGACGATCGCGTCGCGCGCGCTGTAGTCGATCCCCAGGCGCAGGTGAAGCCGCGTACCGCACGCGGTGGCCGCCTCGGCGGCCGCGATGTGGCGCGCGAGGTCGGGCCCGAGCCGGTCGCGGCGCCCGATCACGGTGAGCCGCACGCCGCTCTCGACCAGCGCCGCCGTCTCGCCGCGCAGGAACTTCGCGAACAGCCGCATCAGGAAGCCAACCTCGGAGGCCGGGCGGCCCCAGTTGTCGCCGGAGAAGGCGTAGAGCGTCAGCGTGGAAATGCCGAGGCCCGGCGCGGCTTCGACGGTGCGCCGCACCGCCTCGGCGCCGGCGCGATGTCCGAGCGCGCGCGGCCGCCCCTTGGCCGTGGCCCAGCGCCCGTTGCCGTCCATGATGATCGCGACGTGGAAAGCACTTTGCATCACAAAGCTTCTCCGCAAAAAAAGAGAGGTGGGCCTACTTCTCGCGCGTGGCGCGGATCAGGGACTCCATGTGGTCGAGGTAGCGCTCGAGCGCCTTGCGGCCCGCGGGCGTCAGCCGGTACTCGGTGCGCGGCAGCCGGCCCTCGAACGACTTGGTGCACTGGATGTACTCGGCTTCCTCGAGCCGGCGCGCGTGCACGCTGAGGTTGCCGTCGGTCGCCTTCATCAAGCGCTTGAGATCGTTGAACGACAGCGTCTCGTTCACGGCCAGCGCGCTCAGGATGCCGAGCCGCACACGCTCGTGGATCAGCCGGTCCAGGGAGAGCGATTCCTGGGCCGCCTTCGACTTCTCCACGGCGATGGGGTGAGGCTGCGTCACGCCCCCGCGGCTCTTGTCACTGTGCATCGCGTTGCTCCTAGCCACCGTGCCTCCGCGCGATCAGAAGCCCGAAGATGATGTGAAGTCCGCCGAAGCCGGCGGCGAGCAGCGCATCGCTCCATCCGGCGGGTGCGAGCACGGCGAGGATTCCGGTGATGACGAAGCACATCCCCATGATCGGCACGGCCGGCACCGACAGCGCGCCGCCGGTGATCGCCGCCGCGCCGTAGCACATCAGCCACACGGCCGGCATCAGGGCCGCGGCGTCGGTGTGCTCGAGCGCCGCCGTGAGCAC
>JBIOIA010000009.1:0-28717 GCA_044449445.1 Gemmatimonadales bacterium | reverse complement strand
GCTCGACGATCACCAGCGTGCCACGCGGGTTGGGGCCCGGCAGACCCACGGCCTGCGCAGCGTCCACCACCGGCACCAGCGTCCCACGAACGTTGACGAGCCCCAGGACGGCAGGGCTCGATCCGGGAATCCGGGTCGGTTCGCTGGCGGCGAGGATCTCCCGGACCACCCCCGCCTCGACGGCCAGGACCTGCCCGCCGCACCGGAACAGCAGCAGCCGCAGCGCCGTCACGAAGGCTCGTCGGAAGCGAAGAACCCAAGATACTGCAAGGGTTTAGTCTCAGCAACCAAGCTCGGCTCGCCGAGCGCGCTGACCAGCGCGGGCATGAGGTCCGGGGGCCATTCCGAGCGCACGTCCAGCAGCTTGCCGGTCATGGGGTGCGGCAGGGTCAGCCAGGCGGCGTGCAGGGCCTGACGCCCCGTCCGCTCCACCAGGGCGATGGCGGCGGCCCGCGTCGAGTCGGAGCGCTTCACGTCCCGGCCGCCGTAGACGCCGTCGCCCACGACCGGGTGACCGATGGACTGGAGGTGGACGCGGATCTGGTGGGTGCGCCCGGTCTCGAGCGCGCAGCGCACGAGGTCGGCCGTGATGCCCCGGGCGATCGTGCGCACCCGCGTCACCGCGTGCCGCCCGCCGCTCGCCTGCACGCTCATGCGTTTGCGGTCGGCCGGATTGCGCCCGAGCGACGCGTCGATCCTGCGCTCCTTCGCGCCGAGGTGTCCCCACGCCAGCGCCGCGTAGCGCCGGGAGATCTTCCGCGCCGCCATCGCATCGCCCAGCCGCTCGTGCGCCTTCGGCGTCTTGGCGACGACGATCAGGCCCGAGGTGTCCTTGTCGAGCCGGTGGACGATCCCCGGCCGGCCCTGCTCGCCCCCGCCCAGCTTCAGGCCGCGCGCGGCGAGCGCGTTGACGAGGGTCCCCTCCCAATGGCCCGGCGCGGGATGCACGACCAGCCCCGCGGGCTTGTCCACGACCGCGAGCGCGTCGTCCTCGTACACGATGTCGAGCGGGATGTCGGCCGGCGCGATGCGGCGCGGCGGCGCGGCCGGGAAGCTGACGACGATCTCGACGCCCTTTTCCGGCACGAAGCTGGAGCGCACCGGCACGCCTTTCACGCTCACCCGCTGGTCGGCGATGAGGCGCGCGGCGACGGTGCGCGAGACGTCGAGCTGGTCGGCGAGAAACCGGTCGAGCCGCTCGGCGCGGGAGACCGCGACGGAAAACCGCGTCTCCGGCGGGAGCGTCATGCGCGCTAGCTGCCCGAGGGCGCCGCGGGGGCGGCGGGGGCGGCGGGCGGCATTGCGACGTGGGGCGCGGCGTGGCGCCCGTCATTCCACAGCGAGATGGCGAGCAGGCACGCGCCGCACGTCACGGCGGAGTCCGCGACGTTGAACGTCGGGAAATGGAAAGTCCCGAACGTGAAGTCGAGGAAGTCCACGACGCCGCGCGAGGAGCGGAAGCGGTCCACCAGGTTCCCGGCGGCGCCGGCGCAGATCAGCGCGAGCGAATAGACGCGGATGCGGTCGCCGGGCCGCGTGGTGCGCAGCATGCCGCCGAGCACGAACAGCGCGGCGATCGAGAGCGACATGAACACCCAGCGCGAGTACTCGCCGACGTTGATGCCGAACGCGGCGCCGGGATTGTAGACGAGACGAAGCTGGAAGAGTTCACCGACGATGGGAATGCCCACGTAGCGCCGCAGCCAGATTTCCGCGGCCAGCTTCGTGGCGAGATCGAGGAGCAGCACCACCATGACGACGCCGGCGAACCGGCGTTGCTCAGTGGCGCTTACCATCTTCCTCCTTGGCCTTGCAGGCGATGCACAGCCGGGCGTGCGGCAGGGCGTCGAGGCGATCGTATCCGATGTCGGCGCCGCAGCTCTCGCACTTGCCGAACTTCTCGGGCGTCGCGTAGAGCCGGCGCAGCGCCTGGTTCAGGTGAAACAGGAAGCGCCCTTCCTTCGACGCCATCAGGAACGCCTTTTCGCGCTCCATCGCGTCGGTCCCCTGATCCGCCATGTGGAACGAGTACGACGAGAGGTCACCGTCGGAGGCCTGGAGCGTCGCGTTGAAGGACTCGTCGTAATGCCCGAGCTCCTTCAGCGCCCGCGCCCGCTCCTCGAGCAATCGCTTCTCGAAATGTTGCAGCTGCTTCTTGGTCAGACCCATTACGCCTTCCTCACCGCGATGCGCGCCTTGACGCCATCCAGGTCGACTTCCTGCTGCTGATCGGCCGCCTGGGCGGGCGACAACGCCAGATCCAGAGCCAGCGTCTCGGATGAAATGTAGCTACGGTGGGCAAGGGCCGCCTGCCGCACGGGCTCGTCTCCGTCCACCCACAGGTGGATCCGGTCGGTCACCTGGTAGCCCGCGTCGCGTCGCATGCGCTGCACGCGGCTGACCAGCTCACGCGCGATCCCTTCGCGCTTCAACTCCTCCGTCAGCACGGGATCGAGCGCGGCGACGACTTCGCCGTCGGTCTGCACCACGAGGTCGCCCTTCGCGTGGCGATGGACGACGAGGTCGTCCTTCTCCAGCCGGTGCGTCGCGCCGCCGACCGTGATCTCGATCGGCTCGCCGGCCTCGAAGCGCGCGACGTCGGCCGGCGCCAGGCGCTTGATCGCCTCCGCCGCCTCCGGTGTCGCCTTCCCGAACCGCTTGCCGAGGGCCCGAAAGCTAGGCCGCGCCTCGAGAGATACAAGGTCCGTCCCGTGCAACGCGATCTCGATGCGCTTGACGTTCACCTCGGTCTCGAGCAGCGGGCGCAGCAGCTCGAACGTCGCCTTGTCCACGCCGTGCGGCATCGCGACGACCATGCGCGCCAGCGGCTGGCGCACCTTGAGCGACACCGCTTCGCGCGCGCCGCGCGCCAGCGAGGCCAGCCGGCGCACCACGTCCATGGCGCGCGACAGCTTCGGATCCGCGCGACCTTCGGCCATCGGGAACGACGCGAGATGCACGGAAGTTCCCGCGAGCGATTGGTGCAGCGCGTCGGACAGGAACGGCGCCGCGGGCGCGAGCAGCCGCGCCGTCACGGTCAGCGCTTCGTGCAGCGTCGCGAGCGCGGCCGGGTCGGCGTCCGCGCCCGGGACCCAGAACCGCGCGCGGTTCAGCCGCACCCACCAGTTCGACAGGTCGTCCACCACGAACGCGACCACGGCGCGCGCGCCGGTCGTGACGTCGTAGCCGTCCCAGGCCGCGCGCACGGCGGCCACGGTCTCGTCGAGGCGGCCCAGCAGCCAGCGGTCGGCGAGCGGCCGCGCAGAGGCGGCGGGATCCTTCGTCGAGGGCGCCCAGTCTCCCGCGTAGAGCCGGAACAGCTGGTAGGTGTGCCGCAGTTTCTCGAGCACGCTGCCGGCCACGTCGCGGACCTGGCTCTCGTCCCACCGCTTGGGCAGCCACACCTGGCTCGAGAGCAGGAAGTACAGCCGCACCGCGTCGGCGCCGTACTCGGCGACGACCTTCACCGGGTCCACCACGTTGCCCCGGCTCTTCGACATCTTCTGTCCCGCGGCGTCGAGCATCATCTCGCACACGATGACGTGGCGGAACGACGAGCTGTCGAACACGCCCGCGGCGATCGCGAGCAGCGAGTAGAACCAGCCGCGCGTCTGGTCCACCGCTTCGCAGATGTAGTCGGCCGGGAAATGCGCCTCGAACTCCGTCTTGTGCTCGAACGGATAGTGCCACTGCGCGTAGGGCATCGCGCCGGAATCGAACCAGGCGTCGATGACCTCGCCCGCGCGCTTCATCGTCCCGCCGCAGCGCGAACACTTCCACGTGTAGCCGTCGATGTGCGGCTTGTGCGGATCGAAGTCCTTCGGCAGCGCCCTGCCCCAGTGTTCGGCGAGCGCCGCGTACGAGCCGATCACGTCCACGTGCGAGGGCTCGGCGTCGCAGATCCACACCGGCAGCGGCGTGCCCCAGAACCGGTCGCGCGAGAGCGCCCAGTCCACGTTGTTCTCGAGCCACTCGCCGAAGCGGCCCGCGCCGATCTCGCCCGGATGCCAGTCCACGCCGCGGTTGAGCTCGACCATGCGCTGCTTGTAGGCCGTGGTCTTCACGAACCACGACGGGCGCGGGTAGTAGAGCAGCGGCGTGTCGCAGCGCCAGCAGAAGGGGTAGCTGTGCTCGACGGTCTCGCGCTTGAGCAGCAGGCCGTCGGCCTTGAGCCTGGCGATGATGTCCTGATCGGCGTCCTTGACGAAGACGCCCTCGATCTCGCTCCAGGTCGTGCCGCGGAACTTCCCCGCCGCATCGACCGGAACCGTGTACGCGAAGTTGCCCGCGGTCAGCACCGCGAAGTCGTCGGCGCCGAAGGGCGCCATGTGCACCATGCCCGAGCCGTCCTCGGCGGTCACGAAATCACCGGTGACTACCTCCCAGCGGCGACCCTCGGGCCACGGCACGACGTCGAGCGGGCGCCGGTACTTCCGGCCGGCCAGGTCGCTGCCCTTCATGCGCGAGAGAACCGGGAGGCTCGACAGTGGCTCCGTGTCACCGCCGGCGATGATGTGCGCGGTGCGTGATTCGGCGAGGATGACGCGCTTGCCGTGCCACTCGATTTCGACGTAATCGAGATCGGGGTGCACCGCGACGGCGAAGTTCGAGGCGAGCGTCCACGGCGTCGTGGTCCACACGAGCAGGCTCCGCTCCTCCCCCTCCAGCGGAAACAGTACGTAGACCGACGGGTCCTTCGCGATGTCGTAACCCTGTGCCAGCTCGTGCGAGCTCAACGCCGTGCCGCAGCGCGGGCAGTACGGCAGCACCTTGTGGCCGCGCACCAGCAGCCCCTTGGCGAACAGCTCGGCGAGCAGCCACCACACCGACTCGATGTACTCGTTGGTGTAGGTGACGTATGGGTGCGCGTAGTCGAGCCAGTAGCCGATCCGGTCGGACAGCCGCTCCCAGTCGCCCTGGTACTGCCACACGCTCTCGCGGCAGCGCTTGTTGAACTCCGCGACCGAAACCCTGGCGCCCGGATGATCGCCGATTTCGGTCTTGCCGCTGATGCCGAGCGCCTTCTCGACCTCGATCTCGACCGGGAGGCCGTGGGTGTCCCAGCCGGCGATGCGGGTGACGCGCTTGCCCTGCATCGCCTGGTAGCGGCAGATCAGGTCCTTGATGGTGCGCGCGAAGACGTGGTGGATGCCCGGCCTGCCGTTGGCCGTCGGCGGGCCCTCGAAGAACACGAACGGCGCTCCGCCGGCGCCGGCTTTCTGCGTGCGGCCGAACAGGTCTTCCTTCTTCCAGCGCGCGAGCAGTTCCCGCTCGAGCTCGTCGGCCGGCTGGTCGGGCGGGATCGGCGGATAGCGCTCGGTCACGCGGCCAGTCGCTTCGCAACGCCCGTGACCAGCACCGTCAGGCGCGGCTCCGCCTCGTTGGCGACCGCGATGATCTTCTCGAGGCTCGCCGGCTCGAGCGCGTCGGGCAGGCACATGTCGGTGATGATCGAGACGCCGAGCACCGAAAGTCCGCAGTGGCGCGCGGCGATGACCTCGGGCACCGTGCTCATTCCCACGACGTCGGCGCCGATCGAGCGCAGCCAGCGGTACTCGGCGCGCGTCTCGAGGTTCGGCCCGGTGACGGCGGCGTACACGCCCTCCCGCAGCGTGATCTTCTGCTCGAGCGCGACCTCGCGCGCCAGCGCGCGCAGCGCCGGATCGTATGGCTCGCTCATGTCCGGGAACCGCGGCCCAAGCGCATCGTCGTTCGGTCCCACCAGCGGGTTGTCGCCGATCAGGTTGATGTGGTCGCTCAGCAGCATGAGGTCGCCGGATTTCCAGAGCGGATGCAGCCCGCCGCACGCGTTCGACACCACGAGCGAGCGGGCGCCGAGCGCGCGCATCACCCACACGGGGAACGCGACGCGATCGAGCGAGTAGCCCTCGTAGTAGTGGAAGCGCCCCTGCATCGCCAGGACCCGGAGACCGGCGAGGCGGCCGCACAGCAGGCGGCCGGAGTGCGACTCCACGGTGGAGAGAGGAAAGCCCGGGATCTCGGCGTAGGGCACTTCCGCCTCGACCGCGATCTCGCGGCCGAGCCCGCCGAGGCCGGTGCCGAGGATGATCGCGATCTGTGGCGCCTGGTCCCAGCGCGCGCGAACCGCGTCGGCCGCGCGGGAGACCGCGGCCGCGCTCACTCCTCGACGATCGACTTGATCCACTTCGGGGACGACTTGCGGCCGGGCGGCTGCGACTCGAAGGCCGGCGTGATGGTGCCGGCGATTTTCCCGAAGGTCAGGGCCTCGCTGCCGGCGAGCGCCTCGAGCTCGGCCTTCTGCCGGTCCACGAGCGCGCGCAGCGTCGCGATGTACGCCTGGTGCTTCTGCGCCAGCTGCTGGCCCGACACGTCGAGCCGCTCCAGCTCGCGGCGCGAGCGCTCGATCCGCCGCTCCGCGTCCGCCTCGGCCTCGCGCAGGATCATCTGCGCCTCGCGCTCCGCCTGCTCGCGCGTCTCGGCGCGCAGCTGCTGCGCCGCCACCAGCGCGTCGTTCATCGCCTTCTCGCGCCCCTGGTACTCGCGGAGCATCTCTTCGACCACCTTGAGCCGCTCGAGGGCCGCGATGTTCTGGCGCACCAGGCGTTCCAGCTCGTCGGCCACGCGCGCGCGGAAGTCCTCGACCTCGAGGGTTTCATAGCCGCGCAGCGCCTTGCGGAACTCCGTCTTGCGCACGTCCAGCGGCGTCAGCCGGAAGATTTCGTCGCTCATGGTTGCCGCTCTCCGAAAAGGATCGTGCCGAGGCGGAGGAGCGTTGCGCCCTCCTCCACGGCGATCTCGAAATCGCTGCTCATGCCCATTGACAACACGCTCAAAGTCGAAAGCTGAAGGCTCGAATCGATTCGATCTCTCAACTCTCGCAATCCTCTGAACGTCGCGCGCTGGACTGCCACGTCGTCCGTGAACGGCGCCATCGCCATCATGCCGCGCAGCCTGAGGTGCGGCTGCGCCAGGGCGTGCGCCACCAGTGCTTCGGCCTGTTCCGGCGCGCAGCCGTCCTTCTGGTCCTCGCGCGCCACGTTCACCTGCACCAGCACGTCCTGCACCACGTTCTTCGCAGCCGCGGCCTGCTCGAGTGCGTCCGCGAGGCGGACCGAGTCGAGCGAGTGGATCAGGGCGAAGCGGCCGGCCACGAGCTTCGCCTTGTTCCGCTGCAGGTGGCCGATCAGGTGCCAGCGCACCGGAGCATCGGGCCAGGCCTCCTGCTTTGCCAGGGCTTCCTGCACCCGGTTCTCGCCGATGTCCAGGAGTCCCTCTCCCGCCGCCTGCCTGACCACTTCGACGGGGTGGCTCTTGGTGACCGCGACGATCCGCACCACAGCCGGATCTCTGCCGGCGCGCCTCGCCGCCTGCGCGATGCGCTCCCGGACGGCCTCAAGGTGCATAGCCGTAAGAATTTAGCCCTGATTCAGGACAAAGACGAGTAGGGCGCCCGACCGGGCGCCCTACCTCGACTACGGATGCTTCGAGCTCCGCTGCGCCCCGCCGCCGCCCCGCCCTCCGGCCTTGGCCGAGTCGCGGGGAGGCGCCTTCGACGTGCCTGGGCCCTGGACGCCCGGGATCGAGGCCGCCTCGATCTGGCGGATGAACTGCGCCAGGCGCGGATCGGGCGAGAGGTGGAGGTACTTCCGGTAGTTGGCGAGCATCGGCTGCATGTCGCCCGCCTGCCGGTACGAGTCGCCGAGCGTGAAGAACACGAAGCCCAGGTTGCCGGCGATGTTGTCGTCGGTCGGATCGAGCTCGAGCGTGTCGCGCTCGAACAGGTGCGCGTAGCGGAACATCTCCGTCGCCAGCAGCCTGGTCCGCTCGACGTCCACCAGCGAGTTGAACGGGCCCTGCGTCCGGCCGGCCGTCTGGGGCACCGTGTCGGGGAACAGCTTGAAGTCGATGCCCTGCTGGAGCACGTACTTGTCGAGCCCCATCCGGTTGCCCACGCCCGCCGTCAGCGCGAAGAAGATCGGCCGCTTGCCGATGTTCTCCTGGATCAGCCGCAGCACCATGATGTCCTTCACGTAGAACGGCGTGCCGGCCGCGTAATCGTGCGCGATGCCGCCGGCGGTGAAGTGGTAGCTGCTCGGCAGGAGCTGCGGCTGCATCGCCTCGATCTGGTCGTCGTTGACGGTGTGCAGGCACATCGGCGGGCCCTGCCGGAGGTCGGGCCGGTGGCGCTGCGCGCGGTCCGCCCACGCGTTGATCGAGTCGAGCTGCGAGGGCGCGCAGCCGGGCACCGGGCCCGCCGACGCGCCGAACAGCTTGATGGAGTTCGCGTCGGGCCGGTAGGGGCGCTGGGTGTTGTCCCGCAGCTGGCGGATGTACCAGTCGGTATTGATCAGCGACAGGTTCACCACCATCACGTCCTGCCGGACGCCCTCGACTTCCTGGAGGTACCAGAGCGGGAACGTGTCGTTGTCGCCGTTGGTGAACAGCAGGCCGTAGGGCTCGACGCCGATCAGCATGTCGTACGCGAAGTCGTGCGCCAAGGTGGAGGCCGGGCCAAAGCGGCGGTTGGCCGCCTTGAAGTTCAGCATGAAGGGCAGCAGCGCGAGGAGCAGCACCGGCGCCGCCGCCATCGCGGGCCGGTCGGCGAGCCGCTCGCGCAGCTTCTGGTACGCGACCGCGATGCCGAGCCCCGCCCACAGGCCCCACATCAGGTACGAGATGGTGAAGAAGTAGTCGCGCTCGCGGACCTCGTGCATGTCGCGGTCGGGCACCCAGTCGAGCCCGAGCGAGAAGCCGGGCTTGAAGTTGAGGTAGACGACGAGGCCGATGCTGGTCGTGACGAACAGCATGCAGATGAGCCAGAACGTGGAGCGGTCCCAGCGGTAGTGCTCGCTCGCGCCCAGCAGCCCCAGGCCCAGGAACGCCACCGTGAACGGGATCCGCGCCGGCGCCAGCAGCGTCCAGCGGTGCATCAGGCTCGAGGCCCACTGCCAGTCGAAGTACTGGATCCAGTTGAGGACCTGGAGATAGACGATCTTGAGCGTGAAGTACGACGACGACGGATCGTCCGGGCTGTAGGGCATGAAGAACCGGCCCGGATTGGTCGGGCCCGACATGAACATCGAATTGTCGAGCAGCGCGCGCGGCGGATACTGCTCGCGCCCGATCACGGCCCACAGGTTGCGCAACGTCGAGGCGTCGGCCTCGTTGATCGCCGGGTGCAGCCCGGCCCGGATGTAGAGGAACGTGTACGTGGAGAGCCCGGCCGCGGCCACGATCAGCGCCGTCACCGCGAACAGCCCCGTGCCCGCCATGAACGCCCAGGTCGCGGCGGCGACGAACAGCAGCACGCCCAGGATCAGGATGAACTTGCCGTTCGAGCCGGTGCTCAGGCCGACCAGCATGACCCACAGCGCGACCAGCACCGCGAACTGCGCCCACTGCGCGTTCTTCTCCGCGTCGAGCCGCGAGGGCTCGGTCTTGAGGACGTGGAACATGAACGCGATCAGCGCCGGCCCTCCGAGCAGGCCGATCAGGTGGTTCGCCAGCGCGAGCCCGAGGATGTAGATGATGAGCAGCAGGATGTGCGCGCCGCGCTTGCCACCCCGCTCCTTCCGCCACTGCCACGCGAGCCACAGGCTGAGCGAGATCAGGAACATCGCGACCGCGTAGACCTTGCCGCTGTCCGTCGAGACCTGCCACACCGTGAACACGAACGCCGCGGTCAGGGTCGTCGCGAACGCTCCGCCGATCCGGAAGATCTTCGCGCCCGCCTCGTCCATCCCCCTGGAGCCCGCGCGCAACGCCTCGTGCGCCAGCAGGAACAGGAACGCGGACGCGCCGGCGCTGAACGTGGCGCTCATGAGGTTCATCTTGTAGCCGGTGGGACCGGGGAGCAGCGTGTCCCAGGTGTGCCCCAGGATCACGAACAGCGGCGTGCCCGGCGGATGCGGGACGCCCAGGATGTGGGCCGTCGCGATGAACTCGCCTGCGTCCCAGAACGTCACGGTCGGTGCGAGCGTGAGCACGTAGCCGATGAGCACCACCGCGAACGCCAGCGCGGCCAGCGCGTACGGCGGGTGTTCCACGCCCCCCTGCGGCAGTTCGCCCCTGGGGTTCCCGGCCTGCTTGGCGCTCGTAGCCATTTCTACAGGTGTAGTAATATCATGGGTGCCGGAAAGATCAAGGGCGGACCGGCTCCAGGGAAGTCCCCGGCAGCCGGGTGAAGCTGCCGCTCGCCAGCAGCTCGCGCAGCCTGCCGAGCGAAATCCCGCGCTCCAGCTGGCCTTTGCGGGCAACGGAGATGGCGCTGCTCTCTTCGCTGACCACGATCACGAGGGCGTCGCTTTCCTCCGAGAGCCCGAGCGCGGCGCGGTGCCGGGTGCCCAGGCTCTTGTCGGCGACCGGGAACTGGGTGAGCGGGAGGATGCACCCTGCCCCGATGATGGTGTCGCCACGCACGATGAGCGCGCCGTCGTGCAGCGGCGAGTACGGCGTGAAGATCGTCGTCACCAGGTCGGCCGAGACCTTCGCGCTGATGATCGTGCCGCTCTCGAGGTAGTCGCCGAGGCCGACCTCGCCTTCGACGGCGATGATCGCGCCGGTGCCGGCGCGGCTCAGACGGTCGACCGCCTCCGTGATCTCTTCCGCCACCGCGTGCGCCTCGCCGCGGTAGAAGAACCGCATCACGCGGCTCTGGCCGAGCCGCGCGAGGCCGCTGCGCAGCTCCGGCTGGAACACGATGAGCAGGGCGATCGCGCCGTACGCGAAGATCAGCTGCAGCAGGTAGGTGAACATCGCCAGCTTGAGGAGCAGCGCGGCGAGATAGGCGGCGCCGAGCAGGACGATGCCGAGCAGGATGTGGATCGCGCGGGTGCCGACCAGGAACAGCATGCCGCGGTAGATGATCGCGGCGACGATCAGGATCTCGATCAGGTCGCGCCAATGCGGGATGAGAAAGCCGAAGCGGTCGGACATTCAGCCGGTCGAAAGTCGAAAGCCGAAAGTCGAAGACAAGACCGCGTCGGCGATGTCGAGCGCCTCGCGCGTCTTCCGCACGTCGTGGACGCGGAACAGCGAGGCGCCGAAGATCCGGGCCGCCACGCATGCCGCCGCCGTGGCCTCATCGCGCGATCCGACGTCCCGGCCGGTCACGGCGCCGAGGAATCGCTTGCGCGAGGGGCCGACCATCACCGGATGGCCGAGCGCGGCGATCGCATCGAGATGGTGGATGAGCGCCAGGTTGTGCTCCGTGGTCTTGGCGAAGCCGAGCCCCGGATCGAGCACGATCGCCTCCGGCGCGATGCCCGCCTCGACCGCGCGGTCCCGCCGCTCCGCGAGCTCGCGCGTGACGTCGGCGACGACGTCGTCGTAGACCGCGGCGGCGTCCATCGTATCGGGCTCGCCGCGCATGTGCATGATGACGACGCCGGCGCGCGATTCCGCGACGGCGTGGACCATCGCGGGATCCTTGAGCAATCCCGAGACGTCGTTCACGATCTCCGCGCCCGAGCGGAGCGCGGCCCTGGCGACGTTCGCGCGGCGGGTGTCCACGCTGATCGGCAGGCCGACGTGCGCGGCGAGCTGCTCGATGACCGGGATGATGCGCGCAATCTCATCGGCCTCTGAAACGGGCGCGGCGCCCGGCCGGGTGGACTCGCCGCCCACGTCGAGGATGTCGGCGCCCGCGTCCTTCATGATCCTGGCGGCGCGCACGGCATCGGCGGGCGCAAGGTGGCGGCCGCCGTCGCTGAACGAATCGGGTGTGACGTTGAGGATGCCCAGGACGGTTGCACGCGCCAGCGGCAGCGAGCGCCGCGACGTCCGCCAGCTCTGCATCGCTGGCGGCGCGGCCGTCACGCGGGGCTCGGCGCCTGCTTGGGGACCAGGGGCCGTGCGGGCGCGCGATCAGGGGCGCCCGAGGGCGCCGGCGAAGCCGGCGGCAGCGGCGTCGGGCTCGGGGCACGCGGCGGCAGCGTCTCGCCCCGCGCGATGGCGTCGATCTCGTCGCGATCGATCGTCTCGCGCTCGAGCAGTGCGGCGGCCATCCGGTCGAGCGTGTCGCGATTTGAGGCCACGATCCCGGCTGCCCGGGCGTACGCCTCGTCGAGCAGCCGCTTCACTTCCCCGTCCACGATCTCGCTCATCCGCTCCGAGATCTCGCGCCGCTGCTGGATCTCGCGGCCCAGGAAGATCTCCTGCTCCTTGTCGCCCACGGCGATCACGCCGACCTTGTCGCTCATGCCGAACTGCGTCACCATGCGCCGCGCGAGGTTGGTCGCCTGCTCGATGTCGTTGGTCGCGCCCGTGGTCACCTTCTCCGGCCCGAACACCAGCTCCTCCGCCACGCGCCCGCCGAACGCCGCCGTGAGCCGGCCCTCGAGCCAGCTCTTGGTGTAGTTGTGGCGGTCTTCCTCGGGCAGCCACGTGGTGAGCCCGAGCGCGCGGCCGCGCGGCACGATCGTCACCTTGTGGAGCGGGTCCATGCCGGGCGTCTTGAGCGACACGATGGCGTGCCCCGCCTCGTGATACGCCGTCAGCTTGCGCTCGTCCTCGGTCAGCACCAGCGACTTGCGCTCGACGCCGAGCATGACCTTGTCCTTCGCGTCCTCGAAGTCCACCATGTCCACCTGCGCCTTGTTGCGGCGCGCGGCGAGCAGCGCGGCTTCGTTGACGAGGTTCGCGAGGTCGGCGCCCGAGAGCCCGGGTGTGCCCTTGGCGACCCGCTGCAGGTTGACGTCGTTCGCGAGCGGGATCTTGCGGGTGTGCACGCGCAGGATGCCCTCGCGGCCCTTCACGTCGGGCGCGTCCACGACGATCTGCCGGTCGAAGCGGCCGGGCCGCAGCAGCGCCGGGTCCAGCACGTCGGGCCGGTTGGTCGCGGCGAGCAGGATCACGCCGTCGTTCGACTCGAAGCCGTCCATCTCGACCAGCAGCTGGTTCAGCGTCTGCTCGCGCTCGTCGTGTCCGCCGCCCAGGCCCGCGCCGCGGTGGCGGCCCACCGCGTCGATCTCGTCGATGAAGATGATGCACGGCGCGTGCGTCTTGCCCTGCTCGAACAGGTCGCGCACCCGCGAGGCGCCGACGCCGACGAACATCTCGACGAAGTCGGAGCCCGACATCGAGAAGAACGGCCGGGCGGCCTCGCCCGCCACGGCCTTGGCGAGCAGCGTCTTGCCGGTGCCCGGCGGGCCGATGAGGAGCGCGCCCTTGGGCAACCGCCCGCCCAGCCGGGTGAACTTCTGCGGGTCCTTGAGGAACTCGATGATTTCCTGGAGCTCGACCTTGGCCTCGTCACACCCAGCCACGTCGGCGAAGGTGATCTTGGGCGTGTCACCGGTCAGCAGCTTGGCCTTCGATTTCCCGAAGGCGAACGCTCGGCCGCTGCCCGCCTGCACCTGCCGGAACATGAACAGCCAGAACCCGATCAACACCAGCCACGGCAGCAGCGAGACGAACACGGTGAACAGGCCCGAGCCCACCTTCTTGGCGCTGACCGGGACACCGGCGTCGTGCAGCTTCTGGATGAACCCCTCGGAAGAGGGGAACGGGAGCGGCACGGTGAAGTTGAGGACGTCGCGGCCGTCGATGCGCTCGGGCGTCTTGAACGTGCCGCGCACGTTCTGGAGATCCTGGACCACGACTTCGCGGATGTTGTTGTGCTCCAGCGCGGTCACGAAGCTCGAGTAGCGGACTTCGACGTAGTCCGCGCTCTTGCGCATCGCCACCTGGATGAACACGAAGGGCGCGAGCACGACGAGCAGCCAGAAGGCCACCGTCTTCGACAGGCGGGCCCAGTTGTTCCTGGGAGGCTGGGGCGGTACGCGATCGGGCATATGCTAACTATAAGTATACGTAGTTGGGCAGCTTAGCTCAAAGTTGAAAGCCGAAAGTCGAAGGAGAGCTTTGGACTTTCAACTTTCGACTTTCGACTGTCTCATTCGGCCAGGCTCGCGACGAACGGCAGGGCCCGGAAGTCCTCGGCGTGGTCGAGGCCGTAGCCGACCAGAAACTCGTTGGGCGCCTCGAAGCCCAGGAACCTCGGCCTCTTCCCCAGGACATTCCCGGCCAGTCCCTTGTCCAGCAGGGCGCAGATCTCGAGGCTCTTCGGCTTGCGCTCCTCCAGCAGCTCGAGCAGCCGGTTCAGCGTGCGTCCCGAGTCGATGATATCCTCGACCAGCAGGATGTGTTTCCCCTCGAGACGGGTTTCGGGATCGTACACCAGTCGCACCAGCCCGCTCGAGACCTTCTCGGTGCCGTACGAGCTGGCCACGAGGAAGTCCACCTGGAGCGGCCGCGGGACCTCGCGCACCAGGTCGGCCATGAACACGAAGCTGCCCTTGAGCAGGCCGAGCACGAGCAGCTCGCCCGTGGGATAGGCCGCCCCGATCTCGCGGCCCAGCTCCTGGACGCGGCGCTTGATCTCCTCAGGCTGAAAGGCGATCCGGGCGATCTTGCGGCCGCTCATCAGGTGCGTGACGTCAGCTGGCTTCAACATCGAGCCTCAAGGCGAGAGTTCCCGGTTCGGGCAGCGCCGCGTCGCCGCGGCACACGCCGGGGATCCACAGCGGCCGGCCACCCAGCGCGACCACCGGATGGCGCGAGCGATCGGCGCGGCCAACGCGCGCTTCCATCAGCAGGCGCGAGACCGCGCGGTGGCCGGTGCCGCCTAACGGGACCAGCCGGTCCCCGCGCGCGGGAGCGCGGACCGTGAGATCGCCGCCCGCGACCCACGTCGTCCAGCCTTCCCGACCCACCTTGTCGGGCGCCGGTTCCTTCCTCCACTTGACCGCGAAGCCGCCGAAGCGGCCCCGGCCGGCGTCGCCCAGGAGTGCCAGTGGCGCGTCGGCGGGCAGCGCCCGCCGGATGATGAGCCGCTCGAACGCCGCCTCAGCCTCGAGACCCGCGCCCAGGTCGAGGCGCCGGCCGCTCGCGGCCTCGGCCGCGAAGCTCGCGACGCGGGCGGCCTGGGCCGGACCCGACGACGAGTCCGGCGCGACGCGCCGCGGCGCGCACCAATCGGGCCGCCAAAACGCCATCATAGCCCGCGAGTGCGGCACGGGCAATGTCGGCGCGCGCCTCGCCAGCGCGCACGTCGAGCGTGCCGAGCGCGCCCAAGACGAGGTCCCACGCCACCACGTCCTGCGCAGCGTGCTGCTGCGCGGCGAGCAGGCTCTCCCTCGCCGCGCTTCCCAGTCGTGATTCGAGCATCGGCAGCAGCTCGGCGCGCACCCACGAGCGCATGTGCCTGGGATCGCGGTTCGCCGGATCGTCGAAGACCTGGACTCCCAGCGACCGAACGTGTTCGGCAAGCTCGGCCCGGGTGAACGGCAGCAGCGGCCGCACCAGCCCGCCGGGTCCGCGCGCGGGAATGCCGGCGAGCCCCGTCGGCCCGGACCCGCGCAGCAGTCTGAGCAGGACCGTCTCGACCTGGTCGTCGGCGTGATGGGCGGTGACGAGCCAGCGCGCACCCCGCTGCTTCTGCACCTCGCGGAAGAACTTGTAGCGCGCGTCGCGGGCGCGGGTCTCTCCCGCATCGGCGCCGAGCGCGAGGGCGCGCACGAGCGTTTCGAGTCCGTGGCGCTCCTTCGCGATGCGCTCCACCTGCGCGGCGATCCGCGCGCTGCCCTTGTGGATGCCGTGGTCGGCGTGGACGACGAGCAACTGGAGCGAGAGTCCCGGCGCCAGCGAGGCCAGCAGGTCGAGCAGCGCCATGGAGTCCGGTCCGCCCGAGACCGCCACCAGCGCGAGGCCCGGCCCCTCGAAGAGCCTGGTCTGCTCGAGGTGCCGGGCCAGTCGCGCTGCCAGCGGCGTGAGCGGGGGGAGCGGCGCGAGAGTCACGCCCCAAAGCTACATTCTTTCGCGTGATCCGCCCCGGATGGACCGCCCGCCGTTCGCTGCTGTGGACGGCCCTGCCGCTCGCCTTCCTGGCGTGCCGCGCCAGGGGTCCCGAACGCGCGGCCGGCGAGGGCGGCACCGCCACGGTCGCGGTCAATCCCGCCACTCCCGAAGGCCAGATCGCGCTCGAGCTGTGGCAGATCCGGTCCGGCACGAGCCTCGGTGAGTGGAAGGGGCTCCACCCCGACGAGACGATCCTCGGCTCCGACTCCACGCCGCTCGCGCGGTACTACCTGGGCCCGTGGTGCGCATTCGCGACCCATCGGGCGGCCGCGGGCGCCCTCACGATCGTGCGCACGGCGTACTTCTACGCGCCGCCGCCGCCGCCTTCGCTCGCCGTACCGGATACCGGCGCGCTCGACCTGGCGCGGCAATGCGTCATCGGCCTGATGTGGGTGGACGTCGAGGTCGCCGATTCGCTCGCCGCCACCGCCCTCGCCGATTCGGTCCACCGTCAGTTAGGCACGCTCTACGGCACGGAAGTTCCGAGGGCCGTGCACTTTTTCGGCTCCGCGTTCTGGAGCCGGACCGCGTGGTTCGGCAGGGACAGCCTTTCGGCGGTGACCGCGCTGCGCGAGAGCGCGCCGGGCGGCGGGCCGCGCATCGTCACGGCGTTCGCTTACCTGCCGATCTCGGGCGTTTCGGCCGGAGGCGACGCGCCGCGCGACGCGTGGGTCCCGGTGGACACCTTCCCGCTCGACAGCGCGCTCGGCCTCGCGCAGCTCGACACGGCGCTCTCGGCGCCGCTGCTCGCGGCGCTCGATGGCGGGCAATCCGCGACTCCGCGAAGCGCGGGCTCGGGCGACAGCCTGGTCCAGCCGCTGGCGCGCTGGCTGCGGGCCGCGGTGCCGCTGCCGCCGCCGCGGCGCGCCGCGGCGCTGTATGTCGCCGACCAGGTGCTGGACCGCGCGTTGTGCCGCTATCGTCTGTGCGAAAAGGAGGGCGAGCCCGCGCTGGCGCCGCTCAAGGCGCTCGGGGCGCGGTTCTCCTGGGCGGAGCTCGACGGTACGGAGGTCTATCACCACACGTGGTTGACTGAAGCCCGGGCGCTCGCGCGGGACACGCGACTCGGCGAGCGGATCCTGATCGCGCAGCTGCTCTCGGGATTCGACTTCTCGGGCACGTGCGCGGGAGGCGCCGAAGGATTCCGGCGGGTGATCGAGAACGGGGAGCGGTACCTGACCCGGCTGCCGCAGAGCCCGATCGCCGCCGAGGTGCACTACCTGGTCGGCGACGCGTATCGGGACGTCGTCGCGCTGTCCCACGGCGCGGGCGGCGAGCGCGCGGACTCCGCGGGCTACAAGGCCGAGGCGCCGGAGTCTGCGCGCAAGGCGCTGTCACACTACGTCGCCGCGATGCAGGCCGGCGCCGGCAATCCCGCGGCGCGCGCCGCGTGGAGCCGCACCTGGTGGCTGCGCGCCGGGCTCGTGCCGCGGGACGTGCGGTACTTCTGCGTCTACGACTAGCGCGAATCGCTGCTGGCGCGCGGCGGCTCGGTCTCCATCCAGTGCGCGAACCAGGTCCTGATCCGCTCCAGCCGGTCCACGAGCAGCCACGGCGGTCCGGTCCGCGACAGGCCGTGGAAGCTGCGCGGATAGCGGACGAACTCCACCGGGACGCGGCGCTTGCGCAGCATCATGTACAGCTGCTCGGCGTCGGTCATCGGCACGCGGAAGTCCTCCTCGCTGTGCACGATCAGCAGCGGCGTGCGCATGTTGCGGGCGAACGTCATCGGCGAGAGCGCACGATACAGCGAGTCCTGCTCCCACGGCGGCCCGTAGAACTCGTAGTCCGTCAAGCCCTGCGCGTCGGATGATCCGTACCACGAGAACCAGTTGACGATCGAACGGTCGGTTTCCGCGACGCGGAACCGCGTCGTGTGGCCGAGGATCCAGTTGGTCATGAATCCGCCGTAGGAGCCTCCCGCGACGGCGAGACGGGTCGTGTCCACCTGCCCGGTGCGGCGGATGACCTCGTCCACGCCGAGCATCAGGTCCTGGTAGTCCTCCATGCCCCAGCGGCCCCGCGTCGCGAACGTGAAGTCGTGGCCGTAGCCGGTCGAGCCGCGCGGATTCGCGAACAGCACCCAGTAGCCCTGCCCCGCGAGCATCTGGAACTCGTGGAAGTACACATGGCCGTACTGCGTGTGCGGACCGCCGTGGATGTACAGCACCAGCGGGTACTGCCGGCCCGGCTGCCATCCGGCCGGCTTCATCAGAAACGCTTCGATCGGCAGGTTGCCGGGCCCCTTGTACCAGATCGTGTCGGCCGCGATCAGGTCCGCCGAGGCCGCGTAGGAGTCGTTGAACGACGTGATGCGCCGCTCGCCGCTGCCGTCCGCCGCCGCGACGTAGACCTCGGGAGGGTGGGTGACGTCGGAACCGGTGTACGCAATGACGCGGCCGTCGCCGGATTCATCGAAGCCGGCGAGCTGACGGAGCCCGGTCGTCACCTGCTCCACCGCTCCGCCGCGCGCGCTCACCCTGAAGCGGTGCGAGCTGCCCTGGTACTCGGCTGCGACCGTCAGCCAGCGGCCGTCGTGCGACCACTCGATGCCGCCGGGATCGTACGTCCAGCCCGACGTCAGGTCGCGCGATTCGCCGCCCGCGGCCGGCATGACGCACACGTCCACGGGCTCGCCCCGCCCGCGCGAGCAGAGGTATGCGATGCTGCGGCCGTCGGGCGAGAAGCGCGGACCGCGCTCGTAGCCGCGCGCGCTCGTCAGCCTGGTGAGCCGCCCGCTCGCGACGTCCGCGCTCCAGAGGTCCGGGTTCTCGTCATCGCGCAGGAAGTCGTGCTCGGTCGAATCCTGCACGAACACGATGGTGCGCCCGTCCGGCGACCAGTCGAGCGCGCTCTGCGACAGCGACCCGGGCGTCAGCAGGCGCGGCTCGCCGCCCGCCGCGGGCACGACGTACAGGTGATTGGGCGGCATGATGGACGGATCGCCGAGGTATCCGCGCTCGTCGCCCTTGAAGGGCAGATAGGTGATGACGCGGCCGTCGAAGCGGCGCGGATCGCTTCCGCGCGTGATCGCGTCGGCCGAGACCCAGCCGCGGCGGCGATCGGCGCGGCCCGTGTCGCGCGCGGGCCCGCGCCACAGGTACGCGATCCGGCTGCCGTCGGGCGACCAGACCGGCGTGGCGTTGACGCCGGCGATCTGGAACGCCTCGCCCGCCGCGGGCCCGGTGCGCAGGAACCACGTGGTCGTGGTGCTGTCGGCGCCGCCCTCGCGCCGGCTCGTGAACGCGAGCAGCGCGCCGTCCGGCGACCAGACGGGATTCGACGCCTCGGTGCCGGGACTCGTGAAGCGGTACGGCGGGCTCGAGCCGTCGGTCTGCGCCATCCACACCTCGCTGTGGCGGCGGTCCTTGTCCTCGACGACGGTGGTCGCCGTGAACGCCACGAGGCGGCCGTTGGGCGAGAGGGCCGGCGAGGCCACGTTGGTCAGCCTGTAGTAGTCGGTGGCCGTCGCGGGGTGGCGCTGGGCCGCGAGGGCGCCGGCGAGCACGCCGGAGAGCAGCATGGTCAGAACGGGGACGCGCACGAGGACCTCCACGGATGCGCCCCGGACCGGCGAGGTCGCGCGAGCGGCTTTCAAGGTTCGGCTGGTCCGTCTATTCTACGGCCTCCCCGATTCGGAGGCGAATCACCGTGCCGTTGGCGATCACCGTCGTGGATGCCTTCACCGACAAGCCTTTCAGCGGCAATCCCGCCGCGGTCTGCGTGCTGCCCGAGGAGAAGGACAAGGCCTGGATGCAGCAGGTCGCGCGCGAGATGAACCTGAGCGAGACCGCGTTCCTGCTCATCCGGCCCGATCACGTGGCGCTGCGGTGGTTTACGCCGGGCTCCGAAGTGGACCTGTGCGGCCACGCGACGATCGCGAGCGCGCACGCGATGTGGGAGAACCACGTGATGCCGGCGGGCAAGCCGATCCGGTTCCGGACCAGGAGCGGCGTGCTGCATGCGGAACGGGACGGCGACTGGGTCGTGCTCGATTTCCCCGCCCTGCCGAGCCAGCGCGCGGATCTCCCGCCGGGCCTCGCCGACGCGCTCGGCGCGCGTCCGACGGCGGTATCGAAGTACAAGTTCGACTACCTGATCGAGCTGGCCTCGGAGGCGGCGGTGCGCGACCTCAAACCCGATCTCGGCGTGATCGCGCAGCTGCCGGTGCGCGGCGTCGTGGTCACGGCGGTGGCGACCACGCCGGGCTTCGACTTCGTGTCCCGCTTCTTCGCACCGGCGGTGGGGGTGCCGGAGGACCCGGTCACGGGCTCGTCGCACTGCGCGCTGGCACCGTACTGGGCCGGCAAGCTCGGCAAGAAGGAATTCCTGGCCTACCAGGCCTCGCCGAGGGGCGGCGTCGTGAAGGTGGCGGTCAAGGACGACCGCGTGGCGCTGTGCGGGAAAGCCGTGACGGTCCTGCGGGCGGAGCTGGTTGCCTAACGCAGCGCTTCGACGACGGGCATCCTCGACGCGCGGCGCGCCGGGAAGAACCCGCCGATCACACCCATCACCAGCGCGAAGATCACGCCCGAGAGCAGCAGCGACGGGGTCACGCGGAACGCGAAGCTGATCTCGCTGAAGCTGGCCCAGTTGGTCGTGCTGGTGACGATGCCGTTGATCGGCAGCGCGAGCAGTGCGCCGGCGATCCCGCCGAACAGCGCGATGATGGCCGACTCGGCGAGGAAGCTGGCGAGGACGCTGCGCGGCTTGAAGCCGAGGGTGAGGAGCACGGCGATCTCGGGCGTGCGCGAGCCGATCGCCGCGTACATGGTGTTGACCGCACCGAAGATCGCCCCCACCGCCATGATGCTGCTGATCGCGATGCCCAGGATGTTGAGCACGTTGCCGAGCAGCTTGGACTGGTCGGAGTAGAAGCTCGACTCGCGGTGCACGTCCACGGTCAGCCGGAGGTCGCCCTCGAAGTCGCGCTTGACGTCCTCGAAGGCCGCCGGGTCCTTGAGCCGGAACGCGACGGCCTGGAACACCTCGCCGCGGAAGACGGGCATGAACTGCTCGTTCTCGCCCCAGATCTCCGACTCGAACGCCGAGCCGCCCGCCTCGAACTGTCCGACCACGAGCCAGTCGCGCCCCGCGAACCGCAGCGTGTCGCCGACATCGGTGTGTGCGAACTTGGGCACCAGCTTCTTCCCGACGATGATCTCGCTCCTGCCCGATTCGAAGCGGCGGCCCGCGACGATCCTGATGTTGTGCCGCACCGTGAAGGCCATGTCGCTCACGCCGCGCGCCACCGTGTTGCTCACCCCTTCGCCCAGGCGGTGCGGGATGTTGAGCACGACGTAGACCTCGGGGCTGATCAACGGCCGGCCCTGCGCGTCGGCGGCAACGTGGGGCGAGGCGCCGATCAGGCGCGCGTCCTCGCGCGTGATCCCGCTCGACAGCTCGCCGTCGGCGCCGCGGCGCAGCACCAGCGCGTTGTCGGGGGAGCCCGTCTTGATGAGCGCGGCCCGGAACCCGTTGGCGAGCGCGAGCATCGCGATGAACACCGCGACGACGAGCGCGATGCCCGCCGCGGTCATCGCCGTCGAGACCGGCCGCTGGAGGACGCTGCGGACGTTGTAGATGAGCGGAATGTTCACTCGACGTGCCTCAGCGCCTGGACGATCGGAAGCCGCGCGGCCCGCACCGCCGGCACGACGCCGCTCGCCAGCGCCAGCAGCCCCGCGAGCCCCGCCCCGATGGCGAGCGTCCCGTCCGTCGGGTCGAAGCCGGGAAGGAACCCGCCGAAGCTGAAGCCGCCCACGTGATAGAGGAGTTTCGCACCGCCCAGGCCGATCAGGGCGCCGAGGCCGGCGACCAGCACGGCCTCCAGCATCACCATCGCGAACAGCGCCCGGTCGGTGAACCCGATCGTCTTGAGCACCGCGTACTCGCCGGTCCGCTCTCGCGCCGACATCATCATCGCGTTCGCCGTCACCATGAGGATGGCGAAGACCACGGCAGTGCCGATCGCGTTCATCAGGAACTGGATGTTGCCCCACATTGTGATGAACTGCGCCGCGAAGGACTTCTCGTCCCCGGTCTTGGTCGGCGAGCTCGAGTTGCGATACCCGTCGTCCACGGTCTTCACGATGGCCCCGGCGTAGGAGGGGTCCTTCAGCTCGAGGATGTACCAGCCGGTCTGCGCCGCGTGGCTGGTCCGCTCGTCCAGGTAGTCCCAGTGGAAGATCACCGACCGGTCGTCATACGCCTTGACCAGCGGCGTGTAGACGGCCCGGATCGTGAACGTCCAGTCGCCGGGGAAGATGGTGCCGCGGATCGTGATGTCCTGCCCGACGTGCCAGCCGAACTTCTCCATCAGGCCCCGGCCCACACACGCCGCCGACCGCTCATGGAAGAACGCCTGCTTCTGGTCCTCCGGCACGGAGATCTCGGGGTACATCGCGAAATACGACTCCGGGTCCACCGCGAAGGTGGCGAAGAACACCTTCCCATCTCCGTACTGGCCGCCGAACCAGTTGGCCCACGAGACCCGCTCGACGCCGGGAAGCTGACCGAGCCGCGCGCGATAGCTGGTCGGCAGCGGAAACACGATGGCGTTCGCGTTCATCACGACCATGCGCCGGGCGCTGGCAACCTCGGCGCCCGCGCTGATGCTCGTCACGACGGTCCGCAGCGACGCGAACAGGAACAGCGCCAGCGCGACGCTCGCGATCGTGAGCACCGTGCGCCGCTTGTGGCGGCCCAGGTTCGCGACGATGAGCGGGAGGAACTTCATGCCGCCTGCTTCTCCAGCACGCCCTTGTCGATGTGGAGCACGGTCTTGGCCTTCTCGGCGGCGTGCGGATCGTGCGTCACCATGATGATCGTCTTGTGGAACTCGGCGTTGAGGCGCTGGAGCAGCGTGAGCACTTCCTGCGCGCTCTTCGCGTCGAGCTGGCCCGTCGGCTCGTCGAGGAGGATGAGCGTCGGATCGGCGACGATCGCACGCGCGATCGACGTACGCTGCTCCTGCCCGCCCGAGAGCTGGCGCGGGTAGTGGTCCACGCGGTCCTGGAGGCCGACGACGCCCAGCGCCACGGCCACGCGCTCCTGCCGCTCCTTCTTCGAGAGGTTCGTCAGCAGCAGCGGGAGCTCGACGTTCTGCGCCGCGGTGAGGACTGGCAGCAGGTTGTAGGACTGGAACACGAAGCCAAGGTGGCGGGCGCGCCACCCGGCCAGCTCCGTGGCGCTCATCGCGCTGATCACGGCGCCGCCGACGGTCACGGTGCCGCTCGTCGGCCGGTCGAGCCCGGCGACGAGGTTGAGCAGCGTGGACTTTCCGCTGCCCGAGGGCCCCATCAGCGCCGTGAAGCTCTGCTCGGCGAAGTCGAGGTCGACTCCCGTGAAGACCTCGATGGCCTGGGTGTCACGGTGGAACGATTTGACGATGCCGCGCAGCTCGACGAGGGCCATGGAGGGCAGTCGGAAGTTGAAAGTTGAAAGTTGAAAGCTGAGGCTAAACAATAACTCCTGGCGGCCCTTTCAACCACTTTCGACTCTCAGCTTTCAGCGGTTGATCTTCACCCGCATCCCCTCGCGCGGCGCGTCCACGCCGCCCACCAGCAGCTGCTCGCCGCCCGCGAGGCCCGAGCGGATGTCGCGCCGATCGCCGCTGACGGGACCCGCCTGGACTTCGCGGCGCGCCAGCCGCTCGCCCTGGACCACCCACACCACGGTCTTGCCGGCATCATCGCGCACGGTCGCGGCCGGGACCACGATCCGGCGCTGGGCCGGCGCCGCGCTCGTCGTCGCCCCGGGCACGGGAGCCGCCTCGAGGAAGTCCACTTTGGCGCCCATCTCGGGCAGGATCCTCGGGTCGTGGTCGAGGATGCTGACCTTCACCTGCACGGTGGCGCGCTGCCGGTCGGCCGTCGGCACGACCTGGCGCACGGTGCCGCGGAACGCCGTGTCGGGATAGGCATCGAGCGTGATGCGCGCGCGCTGTCCGCCCGTGATGCGCGCGATATACGCCTCGTTGACGTCCACCTCGACCTCGAGCGTGCGCAGGTCGGCCATGGTGACGACCGCGCCGCGCGTGAGGCCGCCGCCGACCGAGGGGGCGACGACCTCGCCGACCTCGGCTTCCTTGCGGAGCACCGTCCCGCTGAACGGCGCGCGAATGATCGTGTTGTCGAGAGCGGCCTGCGCCAGCCGCACCCCGGCGGCCGCGGCCTCCTTGCGGGCCTGCGCGGCCTGGACACGCGCCTCGGCCTGCGCCGCGCGGCTCTGCGCCGCGTCGAGGTCCTGCTGGGAGACCAGGTTCACGTTCAGGGCGCGCACGCTCACCAGCCGTTCCGCCTCGCGCTTCAACTGGTCGCGGTCGGCCGTGGACTCGATGAGGCTGGCGTTCGCCGTCGACAGGTTCGCGTCGGCCTGCCCGACCCCGGCCTGCACGTCGGCGTTGTCGAGCCGGGCGATGATCTCGCCCTCGCGCACCACCGAGCCCTCGGAGACGTTGAGCACGGCGAGCCGGCCCGGGATCTTGGCCGAGACGGCGGCCTTGGTCCGCGCGACAACGTACCCGTTCGCCGTGACGCTGGTCGCGCTGCCGCCGCTCGCGTCACCGCCTTCGCTCGAGGCCACGACGGTGACGATCTGCACGATCGGCACCGAGCCGTTCCGCAGGTAGAGGACACCCGCGGAGATCAGCACCGCGGCCAGCGCGACCAGTACGAGCGTGCGCGCGAACGCGCGAGTTACCCCGGGTGGGGGCGCGTCGCGGTTGATCCGCAGCTTGGAGAGGTCGGGAGCGGCGCCGCTCATGACGCCGAATCTAACGCCTTCGGGCCCTTCAGCCCTGTCCCGGCTCGGGCGGCGCGTGATCCGGGCACAGACCGGGGATGGGGTTGGCGTCGGAGTAGTCGTCGATGTAGCGCTCGACGTCGATCCAGTGCCCCGCCTCGCTCCGGATCTTCTTGCAGACCTGGCAGAAATAGAGCCGGCCGGTGAGCCGCTTGCTCCGGGCCAGGGCGTGCTGGAGCTGCTGGAGCAGCTCGAGCCGCTCCTTCTCGGCCTGCTTGCGGTCCGTGATGTCGCGGGCGATCAGCGAGGCGCCGCTGACGTTGCCCATCGCGTCACGCACCGGGCTCAGCGTGAGCGAGACGTTGATGATGCGGCCGTCCTGGCGGCGGCGGATCGTCTCGTAGTGCGAGACGTTCTGGCCGTGGCGGATCTGGTCGAGGTGCTGCGACAGGTGATCGGCGTGGCCCGAGGGAATGAGCAGCGACATCGGCTTGTCGTGCACCTCGGCGGCCCGGTAGCCGAAGATCGTCTCGGCCGCCGCATTCCAGGTCTCGATCACCCCGCCGAGCGACATGCCGATGATCGCGTCGTTGGACGACTCGACGATCGAGGCCACGCGCGCCAGCTCGGCCTCGACGCCCTTCTTGTCCGTTATGTCCCGGGCCGTCGCGTAAATGACCTTCGCTTCGGGATCCGGCGTGGCGTTCCACTGGAGCCAGCGCGTCGAGCCGTCGGCGTGGCGGAACCGGTCCTCGAACGTGACGACATCGCGGCCCCCGGCGCAGCGCCGGAACTCATCGCGGCTCGCCTCGCGGTCCTCCTCGAGGACGAAATCGAGGAACGGCCGCGAGGTCAGCTCCACGGCCTTCCACCCGAGGACGCGCTCGAACGCCGGGTTGATCTGGCGGAACACGCCGTCGAACCCGCACACGCACATCAGGTCGAGCGCGAGCGCGAACAGCTTGTCGCGCTCGATGTCGGCCTGGCGGCGGGAGCCTTTGCGGCGCTGGGGCTGGTGGGCCTGTGTCACGGGCCGCTACAATGCCGCCGGGGACGCGGCGGCGCCAGTGGCGGGGACCCGAAACGACGGCGCCGGCCCCTTGCGGAGCCGGCGCCGATGAAGCGGGTCAACGCTTCGGTCAGGCCGTGATCTTGCGGACGTTCGCGGCCTGCAGGCCCTTGGGGCCCTGCTTGACCTCGAACTCCACGCGGTCACCTTCGGCCAGAGAGCGGAAGCCCTCCGACGCGATCGCCGTGTAGTGCACGAACACATCCGGGCCCCCGTCCTGCTGGACGAAGCCGAAGCCCTTCGCGTCGTTGAACCACTTCACCTTGCCCTGCGCCATTTGTAGCTACTCCTGAAAATTGGGCGTTACGCCCGTTGCACGCCGGCCACCATGACCGGCGCATACAACAAAAACACCGCCCGGAAAGACTCCGCAGCGGTGCCATTCATGCTAGCGATGAAGGTACAGACTGCCCGTCTTGGTGCCGTGTGGCGGAGCCATAATAGCACGGGCCGGCGCCTCTGTCAACAACCGACCATGAAGGACCCCCTCCTCGGGGCCATCCTCCCCTCGCCCGGCACAGCGCCTTGACACGCGCCCCCGCCAGCGCCCATGTTCTGAACAATGGTTCGAAAACTGAACCGCCGTTCGAATGGGCGCCGTGAGCGCCGGGCACTGGCCACGCGCGGGGCGATCCTGCGGGCCGCCGCCGGCGTGTTCCGGGATCGCGGCTTCGCCGAAACGGGCATGCGGGAGATCGCGGCCGCGGCCGACCTCTCGACCGCGAACCTCTACTACTACTTCCACAGCAAGGCCGACATCCTCTACTTCTGCCAGGACCACTCGGCGCAGCGGATGCTCGAGACGGCCCGCGAGCTCCAGCACGGGCGGCTCGGCCCCGCCCAGCGGCTCCGCAGGGTCATCGAGGCGCATCTCCTGTGCACCCTGGGCGAGCTCGACGGCGCGGCCGCCCACACCGAGGTGGATGCCCTGCCCCCCAGCCTGCGCCGCCGCATCGTCGCCAAGCGCGACCGTTACGAGCGAGCCGTCCGGCGCATGGTCCAGGACGGGATGCGCCGCCGCGTGTTCGCACGAGCTGACAGCGCGCTCGCCACGCGCGCGATCCTGGGCGCGCTCAACTGGACCACGCGCTGGTACCGGCCCGGCGGCCGACTGCCCCCCGCCGCCGTGGCCGGCGCGTTCGCCGACTACCTCGTCCGGGGACTGCTCGCATGAGCGCGATGAAGCGGAAGCAGGGCGATGCACACCCCACGCCGAAGGCCGCGCGAATCGAGCTCGCTGTGAACGGCGAACGCCGAGACGTCCTCTTCGAGGGCTACAAGACGCTGCTCGAGGTGCTGCGCGAGGACCTGGGCCTGACCGGCACCAAGCACGGCTGCGAGCTCGGCGAGTGCGGCGCGTGCGCGGTCCTGATGAACGGACGCCCCGCACTCTCCTGCCTTGTTCTGGGCGTCGAGTGCAACGGCGCTGACGTCACCACGATCGAAGGACTGGCCCACGGCCCGGAGCTTCATCCGCTCCAGGCGGCCTTCGCCGACCTTGGCGCGGCACAGTGCGGCTACTGCACGCCGGGCATCCTGCTCACGGCCCGCCACCTGCTCGAACGCAACCCGGCGCCCACGCGCGCCGAGGTCGCCGAGGCGCTCTCGGGCAACCTGTGCCGCTGTACCGGCTATCTCCAGATCTTCGAGGCGGTCGAGGCGGCCGCGATGACCATGCGAGGCACCGAGGCACCGAGACACCGAGGCACGAAGTGAGCGGCGACGGGAAGCGCCAGGCGCCGCTCGCCGTCGTGGGAAGGTCGCGCCGCCGCGTGGACGGACACGCGAAGGTCACGGGCCAGACCGTCTTCGCCGACGACCTCATCCTGCCCCGCATGCTGTACGCGAAGCTGCTGCGCTCGCACCTGCCCCACGCGCGAATCGTATCCATCGACACGAAGAAGGCCGAGCGTGCGGCGGGCGTGAAGCTGGTGCTGACGGGCGAGCACTTCCCGGTCCCCTACGGCATCATGCCGGTGAGCCAGGACGAACACGCGCTGTGCCGAGGGAAAGTGCGGCACGTCGGCGATCCGGTCGCGGCGGTCGTAGCCACCAGCGAGCTCGCAGCCCAGGACGCGCTGGCGCTCATCCGGGTGCGTTACGAGCCGCTGCCCACCGTGGCCGACGCCGAAGACGCCCTTCAGCAGCCGGACAACCGGATTCACGACTACGGCGAGGGCGGCAACATCCACCGCCTCGCACATTTCGCCTTCGGCGACGTGGAGCAGGCGTTCGCGTCCGAGGCCGACCGCGTGTTCGACGACCTGTTTTTCTTCCAGGGCAACACGCACCTGCCGCTCGAGCAGCACGCGTGCGTCGCGGCGCGCGACAAGAACGGGCGGCTCACGCTGTGGTCTTCGACCCAGACCCCGCACTACGTGCACCGCGAGCTGGCGCGAGCTCTCGAAATGCCGGCACACAAGCTCCGCGTCATCGCGACGCCCAACGGCGGCGGGTTCGGCGGCAAGAGTGACCCGTTCAATCACGAGATCGTCGCGGCGAAGGCCGCGCTGCTGCTGGGCCGCCCGGTGAAGATCACGCTGACGCGCGAAGAGGTGTTCTACTGCCACCGCGGGCGGCACCCGGTGCTGATGCGGCTCAAGACCGGCGTGAAGGCGGACGGCACGATCGTCGGGATGGACCTCGAGACGCTGCTCGACGGCGGCGCGTACGGCAGCTACGGCGCCGCCTCGACGCTGTACACGGGCCAGCTCCAGACCGTGACGTACCACGTGCCGCGCTACCGGTTCCGGGCCTGCCGCACCTTCACGAACAAGCCGGCGTGCGGCCCCAAGCGCGGCCATGGCACGCCGCAGCCGCGGTTCGCGCAGGAAGTGCAGCTCGACAAGATCGCCGCTGCGTTAGGCATGGATCCAGCGGACCTGCGGCTCAGGCAGCTCGCGCCGCCGGGCGAAGTCACGGCCAACTGGCTCCGCCTGGGCACGGTCGGCCTCCGGGAGTGCATCGAGGCGGTGCTGGAGGGTAGCTCGTGGATCAGCCGGCGCAGCCAGCTCGGCTTCGGCCGGGGCCTGGGGCTCGCGTGTTCGTCGTACCTCACGGGCG